>NZ_NRJF01000018.1 GCF_003585965.1 Psittacicella gerlachiana
CCTCTATCGTGGTAATATGTATACTAAGAAGTTCTTAAATTTTTTCAAAGCTAATAGCAAATTTTTTTAGAGATTTGCTAATTTATTTTTATAAATTTGTTAAGGCTTCTTGTTCACTTTCTATTAAAACTTTCATTAAAATTTTTTGCTTATCTAATTTTAACTTTATGGTACAACCATAAGTTAAAGTTATAAAAAACACAACAACTAATAATTAAAAACTCAGCTCTTATAGTGGAACTCGCAAATGATATTTTCTCTTATCGTCTCTTGTGCAACAGACGACCAAATTCAAGATTTACCTATTTTAGTAGACTCATTACTAAATCAATATGACAGCGACGCAAAAAACTTTGAAGTTATTTTTGTTGTTGATAATTCTTTACCTGAAAATATAACTCTTGTCGAACAACAAGTACAGCGTTTAAGCAAGTTTAATGCTCGTATGCTTGCTCAAGGGCAAGCTGGAGTAAGTGCAGCTCGTAATCTTGGTATCTTAAATGCCAAGGGAGATTGGTTAATTTTTGCTACGGCTAGCGACTTTTTTGATCAACATTTTTTATCAGAGTTAGCTCATGCAATTTATCTTTACCAAGGGATGGGGATGTTCTTTACTCGTATTCAAAGTTACAATCCAAAACATCCTCAACAACATAAGTATTATCACGATTTAGAAGGTACAGCTCCAAAGAATACGATCGAGGTGGATCTCGATGATAATATGATCTTTGATTTAGGAGCGGTAAATAATCTGCAACGTTCAGCACGTAGAATTGCTTTTAATCGTAAAGTTTGTTTAGAAAAAAATGTCTTATTCCGTGAAGATGTATTATTTGGTTCGGAAAAGATTTTCCACTTCCACTATCTCTATGCGTTAAAACAACTAGTAGAGGCGGGTGATCCTCGTTTCCATTTAGGATTTAAATCGGTTTATGTAAAAGGAGCTGTATTCCATACTCTACCTCCAGCAGTACGTAAAGATTTATTCTTTAGTAAAGCTAAATTTAAATCTCAAGATTTAATTTATGCCCAAACCGGTTATTTAGTGGCAGCTTATGAGTTAGCTCAAAGTTGTGAGTTTGATGTAAACTTTATTGTAGATAACTTTACTCTGATCTCGCAATCATTGGTTTACGCTTTAGATTTTTCTCCAAGTTTAACTACTTACAATGCTCAAGTACGTAATGAGTTAATTGCCTTTGTCAATATTTTAAAAACTTGGATGCAATTAATTCGTGATGCGGGAGCAACGATTCAGTTTTTAGATACCGTAGCTAAAGATAACTTCTTTGTCCGTGTAAATGCTCAGCCTTATGCTTTATTCTTACAAGCTATAGCTTGTAATCCAAGTCGTTGTGATCAAGTAATTGATTTCTTAATGACCAAAAAACCAGATAATCAAGAGCAAGTAAGTGCACCAGCTACTCGCGTATATGAGGAAACTAATACCTTTAAGCGTGCTTTACAGTCAGTAGCCAATACTTTCCTTTCTTTATTTGGTTCAAAAACTCGTAAAGTAGAAGTAGTCGAGCTTTCAGAAAATTATGATCAAACTCCTTCTCAAGAGTTAGAAAAAAGTATCTCGAATGAAAAAGCTACTTATAGTCAAATTAATAAACAGTTAGTTAATAATGCGACAGAATTAGCTTATTTATACTATCGTAAACTTTATTATAAAAATAAAGAACCTTATTTAGCGATAGTTACCAATATTCCGAATCGAGTATTAAGTTTTTTAGATTCTTTAGGTTTTAATCGTAAAAATTTAACTCGTAATATCACTTATAGGGTTTGTGGTCTTAATGTTGGACGTCAATTAATGCTTAATTTAAGTCTACTCAATGGAGCAGAGCGTAAAGCATTATTTGCTTTTTGTGAAAAGAACTATAAAAATAATTCTTTTTCCTACCTGCAACATAAAGGCTTAAAACGTTGGGCATTAAACTTTTTCTCTGATTTCCATGTGGCTCATAAAAATTATATTTTTTATCGTAAGCAACAGGAACGTCAAACTCTAAGTTATTTAGAAAATATTTCTCAGTTATTAGGGAAGACGGCGAGTCAAGCAAGTGGTAATGAAGTAAAACTGGTGAACTCGTATGAATTAGGCTATGAACTTGAGGAATTAGGTAACTATGAACTGAGTCAAGCTTTAAAAGAAAAATATGTATTACCTTTTGTTCATACCGAAGCTGAACTCTATAACGCTGAAGAAGATTTATATACCCAACTTAAAGAAAAAGCTACAGCTTTAGCGGCTCAAGCTAAATATGATGCTCAAGGGAATGATTTAAGTTGTCAAGATTCGGTTGAAAGCTTAAATTTACAAGTTCAACCTCATACTGAGACAAGTTCTACGAGCTCGGCAAGTACTGCAGCTAAAGAGGAATCTACAGCGCAAGCTGGAGAACAAGGAGAGAAAGCTTCTACAGCACAAGCTACTCAAACTCTAGAGAGCAAGGAAGTTACAAGTGATGGGGCAGAGCATAACCAAGTAAACTCTGAGCAAGGAGAAGCGAGCGAATCTAAAGCTGAACTTGAGCAGACGACAACATCTCAAGCTCAAACTCAAGAAACTGAGGAAAGTGCAGGAGCAGAAACTGTTTTAAGTACAGAGGGAGAGCAAAGCCATAAACTCGAGCAGATGCTTGAACAATTAGCTCCTGATACCGGAACGGTAGCAACATCGCAAGTTTTAGAAAATCTTGAACCGGAAACTCTAGAAGAGAATCTTTCGGCTGAAGCCTTAACTTCTGAAAATACCGAGCAGGCTACCGAAGTGGTAATTCCAACTAGTATTCACCTTAAAGATATTTTTGCACCACATCGTATTCGTGGTTTAAATCTAGGTGACTATGCAAGTGATTATCGTCCTTTAGCGGTAGAAGATTTAGGCACTGATCCTTTAGATCATAATTTAGGGCATAGCTTAAACTATTACACTAAATTTGTAGGCTTAAACTCTTTAATTATTCCTTTATCCGAAGTACTTGATCGTAAAAACTTTAGTATGCGTTTACTTCCACCACGTTTCCCATTATTAGATATTATTGTGGTGGTAGATACCGTATGTACCGAGTTTAATCTTTCAAGTTTAACTAGCTTCCCAAATTTACGTCTGTTATTTACGGATGTAACTACTTATAAGTACTGGTTAGACTATATTAAGTACTATGCTGGAACTAAGAATGAACAAGTAAACTATAAGTTATATTTACACCGTTATGATCACTGGCGTTTATTAACTCGTAGTTTTGTCTTAATTCGTAATAAAAATCAAGATAAATAATCCATAAGAGAGGAAGTTCTATACTTTCTCTCTTCTTTTTATGGATAAATTATTAGCTGGAATGAAACTTAAAAGTTTGATCTTTTATATTTTTAAGGTAGTTGTTAAGTTATTACTATTACTCAAGCTACGATCAAGTTAAAAAATAAAAAAAAGTAGGTAAAGCTTAATCTTTACCTACTTTTTTATGAGCTTAAATTATTTTTTTAAGCTTGGTTGAGGATTACGTTGACTAAATAACCAGTCTTGAATCGCCGGAATATCATAGCTAATTGCCCAAGTACCTATATGAGCAGTACCAGGACCTTGAGTAGTTGCGTTAACTTGTGCTGGTAGGGTATTAGATTCAACATACATAAGGTGAATATTACCACCTTTAGCTAAGAGACTATTTACAGCTTGATTAAATTGACTAGTTGTATCCTGTCCATTAACTTCAGCAGTTTCGATTTTTGCTCCCGCTTGTTCAAGAACCGGAATCATTTGCTGCCATGTAGGGTATGCTTTTGGATCATCTTTACTAATAAAGATAAACATTTTATTTTGTGCCATAGGAGCAACTTGTTTAGCTTCCCATTGACTTGCCACATGGTAGCTAGCAGCTAAGAAATGAGGGTGAGTTATATTTAGAGCATACTCAAACATGCCTCCACCTGATTGTCCGGTAGCATAGATACGAGCTGGATCTATATTGTATTGTGAACTTAAAGCCGTAATTAAATCGATAATAGCATTGATGTTCTTGGTTGGGATTTCATAACCATCAGTAACAATTTTATCACTAAATTGTGGAGCAAGAACAAATGCTGGATGTTTAGCTTGGCTTTCAGGAGTTGCCCAAGCTGTTGCTCCATTTCCCTGATAAAGAGTAGCTTTTATGTAGTCAGAAGTAACCCCAGCGTCATGGATAAACATCACTAAAGGATATTGCTCTTGAGGATTATAGTTTTTTGGTACATAAAGATTATAGTTAATGGTAGTACCATCTTTATCAGTAAAGCTTAATTGAGCAAAGTCATCAGCGACAAGGTTTACTTGATTAGTTGCTACTTTTGTTGTTGGAGCAAGAGATTTTCCTTGAGCATCAACAATAGCATTAACTTGAGTAACTTCTACCGGAATATATTTTGCTTGTGGTGGTTGACGATTTTCTTTAGTGATTAACCAAGCATCAGCATCTTCAGGGTTCATTTTTATAATGACATAATTCCCCTGAGTAGCTTTACTTTTTATATCACTACTACTTGCAACATATACTTCTTCAATGTTACGGTTTTTTACTTTAAAATCTGCAAGATTAATGTTACTTGCATCGAGTTTTTCATCATATTTTACTACTGCATAGGTTACTCTTTGTCCTACGCCCATAGGTACAGAAACAGAAGTTACTTCTGCGATGTTAGCAAGAGCTGTAGTACTAGTAAATAGCCCTAAGCTCAGACAAGTAAGAATAAATTTCTTTTTCATGTTGTTTTTTTAAGAGTAAATAAATATAAATAATAGGCAGTGCCTATGCTATTTTATAGAGATGATTTTTTTAATTTCAAATGGATTGATAACTAAAATTATAACATTAGGTTAATTCTTAATAAGCTAATGAGTTTTTTCCTTAAAGTTATGGAAAAGAGTAGATTCTTTTATAAAGAAATTTTGTTTTTTTAGAGTATTTATTTTAACTTGGCATATACTTGCAAAGAGAGAAAAGCTTAGCCTTGTAAAGTACAGGAGTTTGTTATAATAAGAGAGTTTTATTTTTTTAAAGAAAGAAGGAAGAAAAAATGGCAAGGAAGAAAAAGGCAGGAGTTTTGACCACGATTATTGCTGTGGTTTGGGGAATAGCTTGGTTTATTGTTGATCAGACTTTAGCTAAGGATTCTAAGAATACTACTAGTCAAGTAAGTCAAACTAGTAGCAAGCAACAAGCAAGCAAGACTAGTTCGACTAAGGAACAAGAGTCAAGCAGTTCGCAGGTTGAGCAAAGTGGAGAAATATATCTCAACACTAGAGGTCATGAAGATGATAATCCTTGTATGGTGCAAACTAAAGGACGCACTTCAAAAAAATCTTATGCAGATTCTCCGGTGCAAATTTGTCGTCTCGAACATTTACCTTTAACCGAAAATGCTAAGGTTTCTGCGAGTAGCATTATTAATTATAATCTTGCTACTTGTAAGGTAAGTGCGGTACACGATGGAGATACCGTTCATTGTCGTTTAACCTCTAATCCAAAAAATGATATAAAAATTCGTTTGCTGGGCATAGATGCTCCGGAAACTAAACAAATTTATGGGAAGCAATCTACCGAGTTTTTAAGAAAGTTAATTCTTGGTAAAGATATTGCTCTTTATACTACAGGTTTAGATGTATATAAGCGTTACTTAGGTACTTTATATTTACAAGAAGGCTCAGAGTTTCTTAATGTAAATCAGTATATGGTAGCAACTGGAAATGCTTGGGTATATAACTATAGCAATAAAAGTTCGCAAATGTATAAAGTTTATACGCAAGTAAGTAAAACTGCTCAACAGCAACAATTAGGCTTATGGAATCCACAATATTATAAAAATGGTAAGGGACCACAAGAGCCTAAAGTTTGGCGTGAAAGAAAATAAAACTAAAGCTCTCTAGAAATTTCTAGAGAGCTTTAAGTTTATAATTTATGCTTTATCCATGAGATTTTCGCTTTCGATTTTTACATCAACCCCTGAACCATTTTTAATATAAACATCTAATTGGTTAAAGGCGATATCTATGCCACGTTCTTCACATAAACGAGCAATAGTGCGATTGATATCATGGGTAGTAGGTACACGATCTCCCAAAGCAGAGACATGGCAACGTAAAACAAAGTTTAAAGTAGAAGCACCAAAGTCCGAGAAGTAACAAGTTGGCGGGAATTGTGCCAGTACTTTCGGAGAAGAATTTGCTGCTTCTAATAGAGTTTCAGTTACTTTATCGACATCAGAACCATAAGCTACCCCGATATTAAATACGAGACGGGTACGAGCTTCGGTGAGAGTCCAGTTAGTAAAGGAACCGGTAACAAAGGTTTTATTTGGAATGACAATTTCTTTATTATCTGAATCGGTAATCGTAGTTGCACGAATACGAATAGATTTAATTGTTCCTGAAGTTCCACCTATAGTAATGTAATCACCAATACGAATTGGACGTTCAAAGAGAATAATAAAACCTGCGACAAAGTTAGTAAAGATTTCTTGTAAACCAAACCCTAAACCAACTAAGAGAGCTGAAAGTAACCATTGGAGTTTAGACCAACTTAAACCTAGAGTCCCTACTGCCACTGAGAAGCCTAAAGCAAAAAGGAAGTAAGCACTAATGGTTTGGATTGCATAAGGTAAACCATCAGAGAAACGAATTTTTGCGAAGACAAAAATATCGAGTAAGGTTTTTAAGTTTTTCCAAATAAAGTAAGTTACAAGAATAGAGATTAAAGCTTTAAGGGCGTTGAGTAATGTAATATTTTGTACTGTACCTGCTTGCACTCCTGCAACTTGCCAAATGGTAACTTGATCTAAGTAGTTAATAACGCTCACTAAGTCTGCCCACACAAGGTAGAAAATAATTAGACCTATGGTCCAAGAGAGTAGATTTGACAGACGACGATAATCGATAAAGTTACTAAAGTAAGCTTCACGTCGAGCATTAAATACCGCAATTGCATGTTCTCTTTGTTTTGCAAACACATTTGTAGGTTCATTGCCGGTAGCATATTGCACATCATCATAGTCATCAGCAATGAGTTTTACTTTTGGTTGAGCTTGACGAGCATTGAAAAGATTAAATACTGCTAACTCACGTTGTAAAATTCTTGTAACAAGAATAATAATGACAATACCATAGTAACTATAGAGAATATGCTGTAAGATTACCGTGGTCGTATTTAAGAAGCCATTTAGTACCATTATTAATAATACTAATGGAACGAGCCATAAAATACAAATTCCTAGTTTATATTTATAATCTAGATAACCATGACTCTTACGATAGTTAGCATTCATATTTCTTGTATACTTAATTAGCATAATTAAAGTATATAAGAAAGCTAAAGCATACAGAGTTTGTCCAATAATATTTTCAGACGGAGTAACCGTAGGGTGAAGATTAAAGTACATAATATTCACGAAAATAAAGATTGGAATTGCGGTAATTTGTAAGAGTGTACGTAAGCTATTAGTAAAGAGTGCAGCTTTTACAAATTGTTGTTTTACCGGAGCATCAGGTAGATCTATATACTTATCTGCTTCCACTACTTTTTCTTTACGAGTAGTAGGATCAAGGACTAAAGTTGAGCTTACACCCACTACTTGCTCAGCTACCGGAGTAACATAAGCTACTTGTGGATCATAAAGTTTTGGTTCATGGGTAGTATAGCCTTCATTACGTTCAAAATCAGCAATAAAGTTTAAGCGTTCTTCAATAAAGGTTTTATCACTAATTGCCGCTACTTGAGAACTTGTAAAAATTTGTAAGGGTGTAAATTTAATGCGTGGTTGAATACTATGCGTTGATTCATCTAAAAGTTCTTGATCTTTATTATCAACTTTAGCATAGAAAGAACCTAAAGGACTAAAGTGACTATTTAATACTCCACCTGGACGTAAAAGGTTCAGAGTGAAGTTTAAGAACATTAAGAAGATAAAAGTGTAACCAAAGTAATCTATAACATAGCTAGTATCACGGAAAACACTATTGAAGATAATTAAAACTATCCCACCCCAAATAAAGGATTTATAGATACTTGCTAATAAGGTTAGACCTATAGCTAAAGGAGTAACCGCAAAGCCATCAGTTTTACGATTATTTACACGATTACGTAGTACTTCTAATTGCCCAATAATGCGATTTGACTGTCCATAAATAGTAAAACCAAGAATAATCGAAATAATGCCGATAATATAGAAGTAAATTGAACCAAAAGTAATGGTAAACTGTTGCTTAATGTAATCTAGTTGATTTAAAGTCCCATACCAGAAATTATGAATCCAGTCTTTATTTACTGGAGGCGTAGTACGGACAAAGAAGTCCTGTTGGTTTAACTTGTCGTCGATGGCATTAATCGTTTGCACGAGTTTATTTTGAATATTTTCTACTTTAGTTGCTTCAACGATAACTTGATTTAACAGTTTTAAGTTTTGAGCTACCAGTTCACTACGCTGGGTAATAAGATCTTGAAGATTAGCTCTTTCTTGTGCACTTAAAGTTACTTTATTCTCTTGTTCTAATTTACTAATATAGTTAGTAGGATTAGCAATTTGTTGTTGCAGAGCAAGCAGTTGAAAGTTTTGTACTTGGAGATTATTGATCTTGCTAGTGTAACTTTCAATTTCGCCAATATTAGGTAAGAAGCTCTTTTGTTGGTTAATAAGAACATTTAACTCTAAAGTCCCTTTTAAAACCGAAATTTGCGTATCTATGGTATTAGATACTTGTTGAGCTATATCTAATTCGGAATTTCTTTGTTGAATCAGGAAGCTAATTTGTGCTTGCTGTTCATTTAATTGTTCGAGTTGATTTACCAATTCACGATTTATTTTTGCTTGTTGTAAATATAGTGGTGAGTCTTGGTTTTTACTTGCTTGGCTGTCTACTTGTTTTTCCAAAGCTTGAGCATAGGCTTTGGTATAGCTAGCTAACTCTAGATTATAGTATTTAGTTTGGAGATCGTATAATTCTCCTTGGTTTTGAGTATAAGTAGAGTAAAAGCTTTGTTGAGAAATATAGTAGTTATCATAAGCATTAAGAGCTGCAAGATAATCTAACTCCGCTTTTAAGGCGGTTATTTGACTTTCGCTTAAATTACTATTAGCTAAGGTAGTATTTATCTCTTGAATGCGATTATTATTTTGTATTACTTCTACATTGAGATTAGTATTTACTGGAGCGAGAGCTGCATCTTGAGTGGCAATTTCATTTAAGTTAGTGTTAATAACTTGAATTTGTGCTTGAATTTGCTCAGGAGTTAAAGTGTCTAAGCCTAAATTTTGTTCATTATAATTGGCAATTTGTGTTTTTAATTGGCTAATTTGTTGACTTAGACTATTAGCAGTTGTTCTTAAGCTTTCGGTTTGTTGTACGAGATTTTGGTAGCTCTTTAAGGTAGCTAAGGTTTTATTTACAAAATTTAAGGCATTAGTTAAATTTGTAAGCTCAGTTTGGGTTGCTTGATCCGGATTACTTTGAGCTTTCAAAGTGGTAATTTGTGCTTCTAAAGTAGTAACATTCGCATTAAGGTTGCTAATTTGCTTACTTATTTGTAGAGTGTCTACTTGGGCATAAGCCGGAGTAATAATTTTATCTAAGAGGGTTACCGTTGTTTGAGGCATACTTAGCAAAGTACCTGCTAAGCCTAATCCCAAACAAAGACGGCTAATTAAATTCAGTCTACTCATAATAATATAAAGATTTGATTTGTCGTAAAATCAAGAAGAAAACGTGCTTTATTATAACAAAAAACAAGCAACTAGAGGTTATAAATTGACCACTCTCAGTAGAGAGTGGTCAAAGATTATAAGCTTTTATCGTAAGCTATATGTTTTTCTCATCAATTTTTGAGTTAAAAAATTTAGCTTAAAAATTTAGCTGCAACTTACACTAAACCTGCAGGTGGTGGATTAAGGGGAGCAGTTTGTTGAGCACGGTTACCGTGACAGTGCTTAAATCTTAATCCTGAACCACAAGGACAAGGATCATTACGTCCTACCCCCTCATACACATTTGCTTCTCCTGCATTAGGAGCTGCAATTGGAGTTGGTACAGGTTGTGGCTGTGGTTGAGCTGCTTGTTCTACCTGAATTTTTGAAAGAATCGAGATAACATTATAATTTAAGTTATGCATTAAAGTCTCAAAAATCTCAAACGATTCGCGTTTGTATTCTTGTTTTGGATCTTTTTGAGCATAACCACGTAAGTGAATATGTTTACGTAAGTGTTCCATATCACTTAAGTGTTGACGCCAGAGGTCATCGATATTTTGCACAAATACCGTACGCTCTACTGCAATACGTAATTCATCTCCCAGTTGAGTCATTTTCGCTTTATAAGCTTCAATTAATTTCTCTGCAATTTCACGGACAAAGTCTTGTTCTTGAAGAATTGCTGACTCTTCTAGACGTTGTTTTACTGAATAGTCTAGGTTAAAGTCATTTTTAATAATTGAATCTAAGCCCTCTAAATCCCATTGTTCATATACGGTATTAGGTGGCATAAAGCGAGAAATGAGATCTCCGATTACATCGTAAGTTTGGTTAATTAGTAACTCACTTAAATCATCTTTTTCGAGGATGTAATCACGTTGTTGGTAGATTACCTTACGTTGTTCGTTAATTACATCATCATAACTAATTAAGTCTTTACGAATATCAAAGTTATGTGCTTCTACTTTACCTTGAGCATTAGCGATAAATCTAGACATAATTTTCATATCTAGGTAATCATCTTCATTGGTAAAGGCATTAGCTAGAGTTTTTAAGCGAGCTTCAGGGATAAAGATACGTAATAAGTTATCTTCTAAAGATAAGTAGAAACGTGACGAGCCTGGATCTCCTTGACGTCCTGCACGCCCACGTAATTGGTTATCAATACGACGTGATTCGTGACGTTCAGTACCAATAATTGCTAGACCTCCAGCATTACGTACTAGTTCGTTATCCTCTTCCCATTTTTTGTTTACAGCTACAATTTGTTCTTCAGTTGCTTCAGAACCTAATTCAGCAAGCATAGCTTTACGGTTGCCACCAAGGATAATATCGGTACCACGTCCAGCCATGTTCGTAGCAATAGTTACTGCTCCCGGTTTCCCCGCTTGAGCAATAATCTCTGCTTCACGCATGTGGAACTTAGCATTAAGTACTTGGTGAGTAATTCCCGCTTTAGTTAAGAATTGCGATAGAACTTCTGATTTCTCTACCGAAGCTGTACCTATAAGCACCGGTTGCCCACGAGCAATACGTTCTTTTACATCGTTTACTATAGCTTTAAATTTAGCCTTCTCAGTTTTAAAGAGAATATCAGGTAAATCGACACGAGCATTAGGACGATTTGGAGGTACAACAATAGTATCTAAGCTATAGATTTGATTAAACTCAAAAGCTTCGGTATCTGCCGTACCTGTCATCCCTGAAAGATTTTCATAAGTACGGAAGTAGTTTTGGTAAGTGATTGAAGCAATGGTAGTATTTTCAGCTTGAATTGCTACGCCTTCTTTGGCTTCAATCGCTTGGTGTGTACCATCTCCCCAACGACGTCCTTCCATAGTACGTCCAGTATTAGGGTCAATAATCATAATTTGATTATCTTGAACAATATAATCAACATTACGCTCAAATAAAGTATGAGCTCTTAAAGCTGCATTAAAGTAGTGCAGTAAAGATAAAGAACGAGTTGAATATAAAGATTCTCCGTCTTGGAGTAAGCCTGCAACTGTAAGGATTTGTTCAACTTTTACTTGTCCTTGTTCAGTTAAGTGAACTTGACGATTTTTTAAGTCTACAATGTAATCACCAGCTTGGCTCTCATCTTCAATTTCTTCTTTAGCTTGAGCTTTTAAGTGAGGAATTACTTTATTCATTGCCACACATAAATCGGTGGCATCTGAAGCTTGCCCTGAAATAATTAATGGCGTACGTGCTTCATCGATAAGAATTGAATCAACCTCATCGATAATACAATAGTAGTGATCACGTTGTACTTTATCTTCTTTACGAGTTACAAGGTTGTCTCTTAGATAATCAAAACCTAATTCACTATTGGTTGCATAAGTAATATCGCAGTTATAAGCTTCACGTTTTTGTTCATTACTCATGCCTGAGAGGTTGATCCCTACTTTCATGCCAAGGAACTCAAATAGAGGCATGTTGTTTTTTGCGTCACGCTCGGCAAGATAGTCGTTTACTGTAACTACATGCACTCCACGTCCGCTGAGAGCGTGTAAATAAGAAGCCATGGTTGAAGTTAAAGTTTTCCCTTCCCCTGTTCTCATTTCTGCAATTGAACGTGAACATAAAACTAATGAACCTATTACTTGAACATCAAAAGGACGCATTCCGAGTACGCGTTTTGAAGCTTCACGTACTACAGCAAAGGCTTCAGGACGAATACTAATAAGAGATTCTCCTTTAGCTAAACGATCACGAAATTCTTGGGTTTTCGCTTTTAACTCTTCATCTGAAAGTTGCGCAATAGGTTCTTCGAGGTCATTGATTTTCTTTAGTTCACGACGCATACGAGCTAAGACACGGTCATTGCTCGAACCAAAGATTTTTGTAAAAAATGAAGTTAGTATACTCATAAATTTATACGCATTTAGCCAAAGCTAAATTTTATTTCCTTAAATATATAAAAAAGACAACTCTTCTGGATGTTTAATCTCCAGAAATAAAAACATAACTATAATGTTAAGGTCTTAATTTAAGGAGCGGCGCGAACTATACTGTAAGTTAAATAAGTTAACTCTCTACTTTCTTCTCTTTGTTGCTGAGGAAAGTAAAGAATTACAGGTTTAACTTGTAAAGAATTTTTTAGAGTGCGTGCTTGAATAACCGGAGTTTTTAAACTAGTGTGTTTTTGCTTATTTAAAAGCATACTTACATCATGTAAACGCTGTTGAGCCTGTACATGTTGGACGCTACTAAAAACTGCAGTTATTAAGATTAAACATGCCAGCAATGCACAACGATAGTTGCGGTGAATAATTTTCTCTTGCTGCATAGGTAAAATGATAAAAAATTGAGATTTTTTGACTTGTATATCTTACAAAATAATCGACATTTTAGCAAATAAAATTTATGCTCTTTGCCTGAAAAAGAACTCAGAGAGCATTAATTAGTTAGACAACAAAAATGAAAAAAAATTTGATAAAAGCACAAGGAAAGTCTTGTGCTTTTATTCGGTGTTTAGTGAGGAGAACCAAAACGAGCTTGCATTTGCTTTTTGTGAAGTTTAATGGCTTTAATGCGTAAAGCATGCATGCGAGCTCCTGGAGCTGGGTAGAGGTAATTAAAGAGTAGGGCAATAAAGAGACCAACAAAAATTACCGCTGCATCGAAAAAGAGGAAAGTTTTTCCCATGTATCTTGGTTCAAAACTAATAATAAAGATTAAAATACTTGGAATAATGGTACGAATACTCAAAAATAGCGAAGAAGCTGTTCCTACCATATGACTATAGTCCATTAAATAAATCGAAACTAGGTTTGCATTTTGGAAACCAGTAAAAAGAGCATTTAAGGTTTGAGCAATTACCAAACCAATCGGACCTAAGAAGTAGAAAGCAACAAGAAAATTAGCTCCTGCACATACCGCTTGCAACAAGGTAGAGTAAACAAGAATTTTTTGGGGACTATGATATTTGACTAGACTTCCATTTAGTTTATTGGCAATAATAGTAAAAATTACCGGAAAGATTGAATAGTAACCTATGTTTTGCGGAGAAATATGATAGTCATTAATCAAGAGGGCTGAACATAAAGCGGTCCAAGCAAAGAGTACTACTGCCATTAATCCACCCAAACTTAAACAGAGTAAAGATTTAAAGTTTTTTAGAATGGTAAAGTAGTTTTTGGCAATAGCTACAGGATTAATGGGTTGTTTTCTTGTAGGATCAAGAGTTTCTGGAATTTTAGTTAAAAAGCAAAGAAGCCCAAATACACAAATTGCCGAAAGGATATTAAAAATCCATTTCCAACCTAAAGAAATGAGGACATAGCCTCCAAATAAAGGAGCAAAGGCTGGAGCGAGCAAGAAGAGAATCATGACCCAAGAGTTATAAATAATAAAGTTACGTGCTGAATAACTATCTCGTAATACTGCGGTAGGTAGCAAGCCAAAGCAACTAAAAATTACTCCTTGAAAAAAGCGGGCAGTTTGTAATTGCTCATAGGTTTGAGTATTAATAAAGATAAAATTAATGAGGACCGCAAGTAAAGTACAGGTAATAATCGATTTCTTACGTCCAAATCTATCGGTAAGAGGTCCCCATAGGAGTTGACCACATCCCAAGCCTAAAAAGTAAGTTGCCGACAGAGCTTGGATGTTTGCTAGAGAAACTTGATACTCGCTGGCAATTTCCATAATTGCGGGATTAAAAGAAGTGTTAGCCAGTCCAGGGGTAATCGAAACTATCGAAAGAAGAATTAC
Organism: Psittacicella gerlachiana; assembly: GCF_003585965.1. GTDB lineage: Bacteria > Pseudomonadota > Gammaproteobacteria > Enterobacterales > Psittacicellaceae > Psittacicella > Psittacicella gerlachiana. The sequence goes on from NZ_NRJF01000018.1 coordinate 14,446, forward strand.
CATAAAATAGGCAGAGGGTAACTTTTTCTGTAAAGATTTTTGATACGGAGTTACCACATCATAACTTGAAGCTTGAGGAGTTTTGACTTGGCTTTTAAGTTGAGGATTTTGCGGTTGAGCTACATCCCGAGGTGTAACTGCTGAGTTAACCACTGGTTTGGTGTTTTTTTGGACAAAGTTATCTTCTTGTTCAGGATCATAACGATGATAATCCCAAAAAGCTTTGCGTCCGGTTGCTCGTCCTTGAAGTTCAGTTGTATGATATCTTTGGCTAGGAGAGGACTTTTCCTTTCCTACCTCAGAGGTAGATTGTTTTTGTTCAGGAGACAGAGAAGAGTTGTTAGCTTGAGTCGCTAAACGTTGACTAACGCTAGATGCTGAGACCACTTGGTATGATGATTTATTTTTTTGTGGTGGGATAGCGTTTTCGGCATAATTATTATCAGACATAAACCTATTTCAGCGTAAAGTTATTTTCCGAGAATGTGAGGTTTACGGACAGCTGACAAGGCAGCTGAGAGTAAGCCAGGAAGGATAAAAGAGTCATTTTTTTGTAACTAGTTCATATTATACTGCAAAAGCAATATTTGCTCAGCTTTATTCTGCTTTGCCTTGTATAATAGAGAGATAAGAATAAAAAACGATCATTGGTAAATAATTAAATTAATTGCTTAACTTATGAAAAAAACATTATTTTCGGCTTCTGAAGATCCCTTAGATATTTTAGAACCAGCAACACCAGAGGTTAAGTTAAGTTTTTCGCAACTCATGTCGCATTTAAAGTTAATGTTAGAAGTGCGAGATTACCTTTGGCAACAATTAGAACCAGAATTACCTAAGCATCTAGCTCAAGAGTTACACTTAAAGTATGCTTTAAGTGTCGAGGGGTTAATTTGCCCGAATTTAAAGATTAACTCGCAAGGGAAAATTGAAAAAATTATTATAAATTATTACTTTGCGGGTTATAGTGTGATTTTACGTCATGTCTTTACCCAGTTAGTAGCTCAGCTCAAAGAGCAAAGAAATTTTCAAGTGCTGCAAGCAGTAGAGTTTAGTGTAAAGTATGAACCGCAATTATTGCAGTCAGTGCAAGAGTATGATTTACAACTGCAAAAGCAAAGTCGAACGCAAGTAACTAATTATTTACATGATACACAAGTAAGGCAACAAATTTATGCTCAACAAGTACGTCAACTCTTGGGAATAAGTGAACAAGAGTTTGCTCGATTAGTGGGGTATCAAGGTAACTTAGAGCAAGTACACAAACTCTTGCGCGAACGTGAGCGTGCTTTACAAGCTAATGTGCTTGATGTCGATGATCCAGAACTTAATGCACAAATCCATGCTTATGTAGAAAATCAACTAGAAACTCGTTTAACTTATCTCAAAGCTCAGCAACTCTCAGAGCAACAGTCTCAAGCCACTTATCAAGAAGTAAAACCAGCTACTTTACCGAGTTTTGTGAATGAAGAGCAGTTAAGATCACAAATTTTTTGGGAGACTTTAAGTCAGGCTCTTCAAGAAGGTCCTGTAGCACAAATTGCCGAGGCAGTAAGAGCTAAGTACAAGCAACAAACTAAAGCTCAAGTAGTAATCCCCTCAAGTCCGAGCCTCGAAGCTCTGCAAGAGCAAAAGGTAGATTTTACTCAAGAACTCGAGCAACAACAAAAATTGCGTCAGCAACGAGAGTTAGAAATTCTTGTTAGTGCTAATCTCGAAGTGATGACTCGAAAGTTAAGACAAAGCTTTCATCAACAAGGGAAACAACTATTAAAGATTCTCTTTACCAAGCTTGATTTTAAATATTGGCAAGGTTTTTATCAACAATATGCTAATAAGTATTATCAAGCACAAGAAATTCTTAAGAGTAATCCTGAAAATAGCTTAGCTCAAGAGATCTTAACCGTGTTTAAACAACCGGTAAGCAAAAAACTTCTTGGAGATTTTGTTGATTTTACTTTTTCTCACTCTGCTAGTTGGCAAATTGGTGAGCATAAGTTAGATTTTCAACTAGATCAAAAAGAGTTTTTAGAGCAAGCTTTTCGTGATCCGCTTAACTTAATCGAGCTCTATCAAACTTTAGCGGTAGATAATAGTTTAGAGCAAATTATTTGGGAAGATGAGGCGGTAATTAGTAAGGTTTTAGCTGGAATAGATTGGTTTACTTTTGCCGGTAATTATTTTCAAGAGCAAGTAGAACCTCTATTTAATAAAGAGTTAGTGCTTCAGTTTAATCTTACAGACTTAACTGTTTATAATGAAAAAGTACAACAGTTGCAAGCTCAAGAACTCGCGATCCCCGCTCCTTTAACGCAGAGTCAGCAAATAGCTCAGTTAGATAAGATTCAAGCTCAGATTAAGCAGTTAAGAAGTCAACAAGGACAAGAGTTAGCCTTACAGCAAGCTCTTGAATCCCCAAAATGGCAAGCTTATAAAGAGCAATTGCAAGCTTTTGGCTCACGAACTTTAACTTCGAGTTTAGAAGCAAATGCTTTAGAGAAGGAAGAAGAGGCTTTTGGTAAAAGTACAAAAACAGAATTACCTAAAGAGCCTCTAAAGTTAGAAGGATTTAAAGAATCCCAAAAGCTTCAAGAACCGAAAAAGCTCCAAGAAGCAAAAAAGCTTGCAGAGTCTTCAGCCTTGAAAGCTAAGACTACCCCCTCGCTTGCTTCAACTCAGGCTGCTAACTCTCAATTTGCTTCACCAGCAGATTGGGATCTACTCTTAAATAATTTACAGCATAATTTACAACTGCAAGAAAAAGCTGAACAAGAACGTTTAGAGCAGAATTTAGCTCGTAAATTAGAGCAAGAAGAACAAAATCTAGCTTTAAGTAAAGCTAAACAAGAGCAAGGAGAGTTTAGTAAAGAGCAAGAGTACTTGCAGTATAAGCAAGAACAACAAGTTCAAGAGCTAACTAGTAAATTAAAAAACTTACAACAAGAAGTCGTAAAAGTTCTCCCGAAACAGCAACCGAATGCCGAACAAAAAGCTTTAATTCAAGCTTCAAGAGAGCAAGAACTACAGCAACAACAAGTACGTCAATGGGAACAGGCTCAACAGCAAGAGACTATTTGGCAACAATTAGCTCAGCAAGTTCCGCTCTATGCTCAAAGCCCTGAAGCTTATGAGTTTATTGTGCAGTTTACACAAGCTCTTGCTAAAGAGTTGTTTCGTAGTTTGACTTTTAGTGTAAATAATCGCAAGCTTCCTGCCGAGTTATTATCACAATTAAGTAAAGAAAAAAATGCTTATGAATTGGCATTAGCTCGAGGCTATAATCCGGGATATCATCTCTTAAGACTACAAAATAAGTTCTTTAGTCGTCAGGAGAAGAAAGGACGTAAGCTTGCTAACTATTTAGTTTACAGTAGTGATTTTATTGGTAAGGTGCCAAATGAGTTTTTCCTCCATGAAGAAAAAGCTCCTTATGTAGGGAAAATGGGAATGACCTTAGCTCTCAAACATGAAATAAATCAACAGCAAAGAGGAGCTAAGGGAAGCGATGAGCAAGAAAGTTTAGAGTTTGCTTATAAAGGAGAAAGCGAACTTGATACTTTAGATCCAAGTTTACCTTTAGAGCAAGCTATTACTAAGCTAGTAGATCAAAGGTATGAGCGTAAGGATCAAGAGTTTATTCGTCAGCTTTATCATAAGTATATTCATTGGTATCAACAACGAGAAGCTTCTTTACATCAAGAGCAAATTGCACATTATCTTTTTGAACAAGCTCGTGAGCTTTTAGGGAAAAAAGAACAAAAGCAAGCTCTTAAATTAAAAGAACTCATTACCAAACGTACAAAAAATAATCTCGAACTTATAGTACCGATTTTTGAGCAAACCTATGTTCAAGAGCAAGTAAGCATGCGTACACAGCTCTATAAAGACTTTGATTTAATTCAGGCTTTAGTAGAGCTGAGTCAAGCGGGGATTAGCGTTGAGAAATTAATGAAAGTTAGTGCACAACTAAATCAAGAGGAGCATCCAATATTTGCTGGATTGATTGACTTAGTCGCAGATTATCAAGAACTTTTAGGGTTTAAGTTAATAAAAATAACTCATGCAGATCAAACTCTACCTTTAACTGAAAGTGAGTTAAGGGAAAGAGCTAAAACTAGCAAAAAGTATCAAGAGATTCTTGATGATCCACAAAAGTTTGCTTCATGGTTAGCACAAAAACAACAGCAAGAAGCTTTACAAGAGAAACAATTTGCCCAAATGCTCAAGAAGGTACAACAGTTGCAACTAGAGCAACAGCAAGCAGAGCAAGAGTTATTAAAGCAACAAGTGATAGAAGTAAAGCAGTCTAAAGCTAAAGAATCTACCCAAGATTTACATTTGCGAGCATGGGTAGGGACTAAGGTATCGACTTCGGGACAGCAACTTATAAAAAAAGCAGGTTGGAAACAAAACAATAGCTTTAAAGTTGCTCCTGAAGTGAATCAAGTAATTAAGCAACTACAGCGTCAATTACATGAGCAAAAGCAAGTTGAGGAGATAGATTTTACGCAATTTATCGATCATGAGGAGTTAGATTTAATTAATGTTTATCAAAAAATGGTCTTAAATCCTCAGCTAGCTGCTCTAGAAAGCCTTGCTCAAGAAGCTAACTTAAGTAGTTTTTGTGCTTTTAGTGAAGCTCCTTTTGAGCCTTTAAGCTATACTAGCCAAGAGTTGGCACAGTTACAAGCAGAATACACTTGGAAATTAGCACAAGAGGAAAACTCTAATCTTGAGCCTGAGCTTACAATGCAAGGGTTAGAGATCCAGGATGAGGGGGGATTAAATGCTTTTGCTCTTCAGCCTAAGAGTCAAGAGTTTTATTCCTTATTTGAATATAAACAACAAAAAGCTCAGGTTTCTTGGTTGCACGCAAAAGATCCTTGGCAACCAAAAATCGAGAGCGAAGATTTGGAACCTGTTCCTATCGATAATTTAACCCATGCTCCTCATTACCAAAGTTTACAGCAGGAGCAACAAGAGCATTTGCAAGCTTTATTGCAAAAGAAAGTAGACAGTATTTTTACTGCCTCTAATGAGCAAGAGCTAGCCCAAAAGTTAGCTTTAATTAAGCAACGCAATGCCGAACGGCGAGCTCGTGGACAACAAGAGATTAGTTTTGCTGCTCAAGAGCAAGTGAGTTTGGAAGAACAAGCTCAAGAGTTCGAAGCCAAACGCAAGGCATTAAAAAACCTAGAGGATTAAGCTCTAGGTTTATTTTTTTAGGTTAAAAATTTAATATTTATTTGCTCTTTATTAGTGCAATAGCTCGTAAGTAGGGCTGTAAAGAGAGAAATTGCAATAATTGCTAAGGCAATGGTTAGCATGTTACTCAGCTTTAAAGTAACCGGAATATAGTCTATAAAGTAGTTAGAAGCACTAATTACTTCGACTCCCGAACTGAGCAACCAATGACTGAGAGCTTCAAGCCCTAAACTGAGAAGTATGCCGATCGCCAAACCTATTATGACAGCGTGTCCTGCAAGAATTAGACTATAATTCATAAAAATACGATGAATTTGTTGGAGTGAAAGTCCTACTGCTTGCAAACTAGTAATCGACTTTTTCTTATCACGAATTTGAATTAGGATCGCACAGATGACATTAAACCCTGCAAGGGTAACCACAAAGAGTAACCCTAAATTAAGTAAAGACTTAATCATAGGAATGTCATTATAGATATTAGGATAAATTTGTCCCCAAGTACTATAGCTAATTGCTTGCTGACTTTGCCATCCTTCATAAGGACGGATAATGAGATTGTCTGGATCTTGCAGACGAATTTGAAAAGCATTAGCGATTTGCTCTGGAGTTAAAGACTCAGTTTGACAAGTTTGAGCTGAGATCACTTCGCCTTGTGTATTTAATTGCGGACGAGAACAAGTTTGTTTGATTCCTACTAACCCTGTAGCATCATAAATATTTAAGAGGGCAAGTTCTTTATCAAAGAGTCCATTAGAATCTATAATGCCGCTTACGATAAAGTATTGATTTTGTTCAAGACGATTATCTGAAGAAAAAACATACATACGTACGTAATCCCCAAGAGTTACGCCAAGAGCTTGAGCTAATTGTTTACCGAGAATAATACTTGGGGTATTTAAATAATCAGTAAAGGTTATTTCTTGAGGATTATCTTCTTGCTGACTATTCTCTTGAACAGAGGTAGTTGCTTTAGCTACCTCTTGAGTTAAGAGCTGAGCTTTTTTTAGGAGAAGATCTTTGCTCTGCAGATCTAAGCTCGAAGCTAATAAAGTTTCTAAGCCACCTTGTTCCTTGACATAGTCTCCTAAAGAGCTTACTTGAGCATAGGTTTGCGGGTCTACCGCAAAAGCTTGAATTACTCTTTTTTGTGGACCATTTTCCATGAGTACGGTTTTAGAGACTAGAGGACTAATTGCTTCTACATTATGAAAGCGTTTAAACTGGGACTCTAATGCTTCTCCTTGGCTAAACACTTGCCCATTAGGCGTAAAAATTAAGGCTTGAGGAATTAAATTTAAAAACTTAGTATGTAGTTGTTTATCAAAACCATTAATTACGGCATTGGTAAGAACAAGAATAGCAATACCTAAGATAATTCCAATTTTGGTTAACCAATTAATAAAGGATAACACCCGAATACTAGATTTAACTTTATAAAAGCGCCAAGCTATCTTCCAAGTTAGAGCCAAGCTTGTTCCTGTACCAGCTTGTGGACTAGGTAGAGCTTTAGACATTTTGTTTTAATCTCCCATTATCAAGATGCCAATGTATAGGTAAGCTTTGAGCAATGTCAGGATCATGAGTTACGAGGAGAATACTCGTAGCAAAGTCTTGACTTATACGAGTAATTAATGCCATAACTTCACTCGAAGTCTCTTGATCAAGATTCCCTGTAGGTTCATCGGCAAGAATTAATTTAGGGTTATTAATTAAAGCGCGAGCGATAGCTACCCTTTGTCTTTCCCCTCCTGAGAGCTGATCGGGATAGTGATGCATACGAGCTTCTAAGCCCATATAGTTTAAGAGTTCGTGTGCTCGTTGTTTTGCTACTTGCGGATCGAAATTGCCAATTTGTGCAGGAAGCATAACATTTTCGAGGGCAGTAAAATCTGGTAAAAGGTTATGAAATTGAAAAATAAACCCTAAATCTTGATTTCTGAGTTGATTGATTTCTTTAGCAGACATTAAAGCTAAGTCTTGTCCTTGCCAGTAAATGGTATCTGGAGCAACTTTTTCAAAGCCAGCGAGTAAGTAAAGTAATGAAGACTTACCATTCCCAGATTTCCCGACAAGAGAGATTTGCTCACCAGCATGAATCTTAAAGCTTAAATTTGAAAAAATTACCGTTTGTTCAGGTTGAGCAGAGTTAATCTCTCCTTTGGTAACCTGAGCTTGGTTCTTAAGATAAGCTAAAGAAAGGTTTTTAACTTCTAAAATAGTCATAGTTTAACGTAAAATTTGTGCGGGACGAATGCGAATAATAAAGTAGCCAGCAATAGCTGTGGCAAGGAAAATAATTGCTGAACAGCTAAGATAAGTAAAGGCTACTTCAAAATAGTCAATTTGTAAGGGAATCCGAATATTAAGATAAATATTGTAATGAGACCAAAAACTAGTAGCGAGTATAAAGAGGATTAAACTAAAAATATTAGCTCGTATGAGTAAGCCTAAGACCATGAGTAAAAAGACTTTATTTAACGACGGTGTAGGCATCCCTAAAACATTGAGAATCGCTATGTCTCGATCTTTCTCGACAATAATAAAACTAAAGGTAATTAAACAACTTAAAATCGCAATAATAATTAGTAGCGAAGTTAAGGTGGTAGTTACTTGACCTTCGGTTTTTATTGAACTAAAGATTATGGCAAGACGTTGACGCCAATCGCTCGCTTGAGTTACAGCGAGTTTATTAGTTTGAGCTTGCCCTTGATAACTAAAGTCTCCTTGGTAGGTTAAGTGGAGATATTGAGCTAATTTAGGCATAAGCTTATCTATAGCTAAAGGATCTTTTAAAAAGATATTGAGCTGATGAAGATTACGCTCAAGATTTAATCTCGCAATATCATACACATTGGTATACCAAGTATTATTTAAGCCTTGATCTTGGTAAATGTAACTTATGGTAAATTGACGCATTACCGGCATAAATCCCGTGGGGAGATAAGTAGATTTTTCGCTATTAATTAAAGTAACTTGATCTCCTACTGAAAGACGATAGTTATAAGCTAAGCTTTCTGGAATAGCTAAAGTAAAGCTACTTGGAGCCAGGTTAAGTTGGGCTACATCTTCAGGAATATTAATCGGAGCCTTGCTATGTGCATTAAGATTTTTTCTTGTTTGAGGATCTTGATTATCGAGTCCTAAAACCTGCCCCTCAATGAGATTATTGTCTACCTGCATAAAGAATTTACCGCCAGCATAGAGATTAAGCTGGTTAATTTGTTCTTTAAGAGGGCTTTGACTTAATAACTGATAAGCCTGCTCAAGGTCAGCGGTAGGCTGACCATTGCTGGCTAAAGGTTGATTAAAGGTGACAATAATTTGTGGCGTATAGTTGAGCAATCTCTCTTTTTGAAATTGCTGCATGGAGTTTAAAATAGTAGTGATTAAGGCTATAGCTAGGGTCGCAAGGACAAAGGCAATAATCGATAGCCAATAGCTAACCTTAGTAAATCGGGTACGACGTACCGATTTCCCAAACCTACTACTTAAATAAAAGATTAAAGATGAAAACATAAAACTTATTGATTAATAATGAGATCGCTTAGTTCATCTAAGAGTTGATGGCTCGGCATTTGAGCAAAAATCCCATACTTTTCTCTTTGAGGTTTATAAAGTAAACCACGTAAGAATAAGTGCATACCGATAAATTTAATTTCTTTTAACTGTTCGGGATTATGAGCAAAAATATTTTGGCGACAGTGACCATATACGGCAGCTAAATAAATATACATTTGCAGAATATAACCACTACTAAGCATTTTTTCTCTTAACTGTCCTCGATATGCCTCAAGATTTGCTCCAAGATAATTGGTTTTATAGTCGATGACGATAATTTCTTGTTCGGTAAAGATAATTAGATCGATAAAACCATTAAATTGATCTATTTCGAGATCAAAATCTGCAGTTAAAGAAATAATCTGATGTTTGGCAAGAATTTTTACAAATTCGGGAATAAGCTTTCTAAACTTCTCTTGGTTTTGAGGCTGATTAAAGTAAAACTCCCATTCGGTAGTAGTGCTTATAGTTTCTTTATTCGCCTTAGTATTTAAATAGAGAAAGTTTTCATGATTTCCTTGTTTAGGAAGAGCATTAATTGCTTGCTCGAGATCATTACTACGACGTAAGAGATTGAGATCTAAAAGCGGATACTCGAGGGTAGCTCCAACCAGACGTTGAGTAGCTAGAGTTTCACTTACCTGAGCAAAGTTTATGTACCTTTGGATAAAGGACTTTAGCGTAAAATCATTTTGAGCAAACTCTTCAAAAAATACTTCAAAGAAGTTGTGTACTTTAGTTCCAAACTCTGAACCTCGAGGTAGGTTACGATTTACAAGGATAAACTCTTGTTCACTATCAACTGCATATTGGCTAAAGTTCGGGAGTTTCTGTACTATATTTGCTTCTAAACTGTCAATAAATTCTTGTTGTTCATTACCATCTAGAAGCTCAATTTCCAGTTCAGTGTCTTTTTGTTCTTGAGCTGGGGATTGAGCCAAGAGAGAGCTAAGATCAGGAGCTGTATTTGCTTCTAGATCAAGATGAGCTAAAAAAGTCTCATTAACACTAGAAAAGCTTCGCTTTTGATAACTCGGAAGTTGTTGTTTGAGCTCTTGAGTAGTCATTTGCGGATAGAGATAATTGAGTTTTTGTCTCACCGCTAAAGATTGACTGCTCAGACTTTTTCCTAATAACTCTAGTTGTTCCCAAGTTAAGTTATTTACTTGTGGAGTCGGAGTAGAGGTTAAGCTCTTTGTCCCTGCTTTTTGCATTTGTTGAAGTAAAGTCTGTAATCCTACTGTATATTGTGGATGTACAGGGAAGAGTTTTAACTCATTTTCAGGAGTTAAGTGTAGAGTTTGAGCTTTAAACTTATCTAAATCTGCAAGAGAAGTTTGAGTTGTAGCGACTATTGGTGAAGCTATTTCATACTCTTGTGCCATACTCGCTAAAGTACCCAGTGGAATAAACTCTAAGAGCTTTGGAGTGAAAGTTTGCAGAGCAGTCTCAGAAGTATACACTTGACGATAAAAAGCAAGTAAAGAGGGAGTATTTCCTTGTTTTTGTGCTTGTGTACTAAATTCTAGATAACTTGGAGCTAACTCACTAGTAAAACTGATTCCAGTTTGATTGGCGTAAGGAGTTAGGTTTAAGGATTCTAAGTTAGCATATTCTTTAATCGCTTCCATGAGGTCAGGATTAAGGAAATAGAACATAGCTACCTGTGCCCTTGTCGCCGCTACATAGAGTAAACGAGCGGTATCACTTTGTTTTATATCTTGAAAATAACGATATTCAATTAAATCATTATAGTTATAGAAGTTAGCAAACTTAGGTTGAATGGAATCGAGATTCCATTTAACTTCTTCTTTAAGTGAACGCACACTTTTTCCGCTGTAAGCAAGAACAAGAGGAAACTCTAGACCTTTAGATTTATGCATGGTCATAAGCATAACTTTATCACCAGTTTGGAAGCCTTGTCCTTGATTGAGTTCATGAGTTTTTTTACTTTTAATCAATAGGTCTTTACCTTGATCATAAAACTCTTTAATAAAGTGAGGATCTTCTAGTTGAATTAGAGTTTGAGCTTGATCTTGCGGATTAGCAAGCATTTCTAAGAGTAAATTAAAAGTTTGCCAAAGATTTTCTGCAAAATTTTGAGGAAGTTTTAAGTTGGCAAAGACTACATTGGTTTTAATTAGAGCATCAAGAGTTCGCGTAAGACTTTGCTCTTGCCACATTTTTTGCCAATCTTTTAATTGCTGTTTTACTTCGAGGTAAAGATTAGCTTCGACTAGAGTTTGTTCGATTTTTTCTAAGGTTAATCCTGATAAACTCGAGTAAATATACTTACGAACTAGAGTTTGATTATTCGGATCACAAATAGCTTTGAGGCAAGTAGTGAGATCTTCTAAAATAAAAGCATCATCTTGTCCGCCTTGTCCTTTGATATCACTATCAATTTGGTGGCGAAATTTTAAGAGATTAGCTAAAGTAACTACTTCATTGTTATTGCCGGTAAGAATGCAAATATCACTCGCTTTAATCGGTTTTAGGTGTTCTTGGGCATGAGCTTGTAAATGTCTTGGCTCAATAAAGAATAATTGATGCTTTTTCCCAAGCTCTACAAGTTTAGCAATAAAGGCAACAAGAGCCTCTTCACTTGAAAGCTTGTTTTCTTCTTGATTAACTACAAAATTTAAAGGATTAACAATTTCTAGTTCCCCATCTTGTTTACGCACCACAAGTACTGGTTTTTCAGGATTTCCCGCTTCCACAACTTGATATTTAATTTGCGGTAAAGTAAAGAAGTTGCTATTTGCAGTAAATAAGTAGTTACAAGCTTCAATAAAGATTTTGCTAGAACGATAGTTTTTATTGAGATCAGGAGCCTTAACCGCAGTCTCTTGAGCTTCAAAGTAATTAAAGATATCTGCTCCCCTAAAAGCATAGATAGCTTGTTTAGGGTCACCAATCATAATTAAGCCTTTTTCTGCCTCTTGCTTATATTCAATAAAGAGGCGCTTAATAATTTCAAATTGGATTGGCGAAGTATCTTGGAACTCATCAATAAATACAAATCGGTATTTATTATTAATGATTTCTAGAGCGGTTGCATAGTCAGTGTTTTGACTTAGAGTTAGTTTTTGTAGTAAAAGAATTGCTTTACTATTTAAGTCTAACTCTTTATTTTTAAAACAATAATGTAAGAACTTAGTTAGAACTTTGTGGGTAAAGAAAATTCTTAATTGGTTAAAGAGATCAACTTGAGTTACCGTATTTATTTGAGCATTTTTATAAAGATCAAATAAGCTAGTTTGCTCATTAAAGCCATATTGATAATAGAGTTTAGCTACATCTTCAGGAGAGATGTTTTGATAAATGGCATTAACAATAAAGGTGAGTAAAGAATCTTGATACCTTTCACTAATAATGCGATGATCTGAAAAGTAATTTTCTTTTACATTGATTTTTGGTAATTCAGGATGTTTATGACTAACTAAATTCCCAGTTGCGAGCTGACATAATTCCTCAAAAACTTTAACTCCATTTGCTCCTTGGGCATCAATAAAAGCAATTTGTTCACGTAAAGTACTACTTAAACTCATGCGAAAAATATCAGCTCGACGGTCATTGAGTTTTTTGAGATCACTAATGGGGAAAGTACGAATGGTATCAGGATCGAGTTCACTATCGATTTCTACTATGGCATCGCCAATAAACTTATCAAGAGTTTTAATAGAAAATTCATTGGTTAATAATTCTTGCTCGAGAACTTGATATGCTTGAGTTAAACGATCTTCACAACAAAGTTGTTCGAGACATCTTTGCGTAAATTCATCGAGTTTTTCCTCTTGGCTTAAAACACTAAAAGCTTGTTCTGAGGTAAGATCTTGAGTTTTGCTAAGATGTAATAGCTTACCTATGAGCAGTTGTAAAGAACGCATGCGAGCGATTACACGCTCTTGCATTTCATTAACTGAGTTATTGGTAAAAGTAACGAGTAAAATTTCTTTTGCTTGATAAAAACGTGTTAGTTTCGTCTCTCCTAAGTTAAGTAAGAGACGAATAAACATATTGACGATCGAATAGGTTTTACCGGTCCCGGCACTAGCTTCAATGAGGCTAGTTTGGTTTAAGGTAAAGGTAAAAGAATCAAAAGAGTTTTTAGGGTGCATAAATTAAAAATGGTAGTAGTGAGGTTTTTACAGTTTATTATAACTTATATCAACCTAGGCTAAACTAAATAAAACCTCTATTAGAGAACTAATAGAGGCTAAGAATTAAGGTTTAGTTAAGTCTTCATATTCTTTAAAAATAGCATCGTATTCAGCAAAGAAAGAAGAGTTGGACTGCTGATCTTGTTTTTCTTTGAGATCTTGAGAAATAAATTGCAGTTGTTTTTGTACTTCTACCGCTAAGTCATCCGAATCTACTTCAGTTTCTTGTCTTGAAAGGGATTCTTGTCCTAGAATAGATGCTTGCTCTTGAGTTTGTTCTAATTTGAGTTGTTCAGTCTTTTCCTCATCTTGTTCAGGCTCTCCCTCTGCTTGCTCTGTTAACGCAAGAGATTTTTCCTCTAAAACTGCAGTAGAGTTATCCTCTTCTCTTTTTAGAGAAGAGGCCTGATCTTGAGTTGGCTCTGCCTCCTCTTGAGCTGTTGCTAGCTTGGCAAAAAACTCAGGATCAGAATTTGGGAGTAGTTGTTCGCTAACAAATTCATTGAGTTTTTGTTCCGGATCACCATCAGTTTCTAACTCTAGTTTTTGTAGATTATCTAGTTCAAGCAGAGCTTTTTGTGCAGAGTTATTAAAACGTTCTACCCGAGCAATAGCTCCTTTAGAGCTTCCTAAAGCTTTAATCAGTTCATTATATTGTTTATGTAAGGTACGAACGCCATTACCTAAAGCATGAGATCTTTGAGCAATACGAATTACTGCTTCAAAGAAGCTATTTGCCTGTTCAGCAAGCTTTCTGACATTATTTGAGAAGTCATGGTTTTTCCATACTCCATCAATTAATGAAAGCAGAGGAATTAAAGTTGAGTTAGAAACAATTACCACATTTTGTTTTTGAGCTTCTAAGAAAATTTCCGGTTTTTCTTCAGCGAGATAAGCAAGAACATTGTCAATAGGAATATACATTAAGACAAAGTCAGTACTTTTTAATTCAGGAATTTTCTGATAATTCTTTTCTGCAAGATTTTTAATATGAGCCTGAATATTTTTGACTAATTCTTCTCGTGCTTCTTTTTCTTGCTCTTTGGTTTGAGCTTCAAAAGCTTTTAGATAAGAGTTTAAGGTAGTTTTACTATCGATAATAATTTTACGATTACCAGGAAGATTTAGTACGCAGTCGGGAATTAATTTTTGATTATTTACCTGAAATACTGGTTGCATTTGATAATGCATTCCTTTAATTAGTCCGAGGGCATTTAAGGTAACTTCTAGTTGTTGTTCTCCCCAATTCCCTAAAGCTTTTTTATTAGTACCACGTAAAGCATTTGATAGGTTCGTAGAATATTCACGAATCAGATTAATTTGCTTATCAAAATCATTAATCTTGGTTATGAACTTAGCATCAGTTTGAATGTTTTTATCGAGTAATTGACGAGCATTGGTAGTTAACTCTAGCATCTTCTCTTTAAGAGGCTCGGTAATGAGATTAATTTTATTTACACTTTCATTAAAAAATGAAGTTGAGGTATCCTTTACAAGTTTATTTGCTGAGTTTTGAACTTCTTCACGGATAAGTTTTAAGTTGGTATTGGTTTGCTCTTTAATAAAGCTTAGTTGTTCCTCAATTGCAGTTTTTTGTTGTTGCAATTGTTGTTCATGACTGGCTTTTAATTGTTTTAATTGTTCTTGATGAGTTTGCGTTGTTGCATTAAGTTCACGTTGGTACTGCTGTTTAGTTTGTTCTAATTGCAATTGTTGCTGTTGTTTTAATTCTTTAATTTGTTCTTGATAGTTATGTTGCTTTTCATTTAGCTCTTGCACTAGACTTGTGTATTTTTGTTGAGTTAAAGCACACTCGCCCTCAGTACGAGTGTTTTTTTCAATTTGGCTGAAGAGTTGTTCTTTACTCTCTTTGATTTGTTGTTGTAAATTATGAACTTCATGTAATAAGTTTACACTTTGGTTCTTTAAATTAGCTAATTCACTGTCTTGTTGAATATACTTGTATTGTTGTTCTTCACGTTCAATTTTTAATTGTTCAACCTCGCTTTCAAGACTTAAAGCTTTAGTAGTCATATCACTGATATTGTTAGTTAAGCGTTCATTTTCTTGACGAGTCAAAGATAATTTATGCCAAAAGTATAAAGCTAGTAAGAGTAAAGCTAAGCTTACAATTAAAATAAAGTAAAAAATATTTTCATTCATAATTCTCGTTCTCTTTGTTGCTTATGGAATCTGTTTATTATAAAAGAATTTAAGGTGCGATTCTCTTATATTTTATAAAGTTAGTAAAATTCAGTATAATAAAAGTACCTAACTAAAAAGTTTTGAGATTTAGTTAAGAAAAAATCAAGGAGAAACTATGGCAAAAAATTCTGAAGATACTGAATTAAGTGTGCGTCTTGATAAGTGGCTTCATGCTTCTCGTTTTTATAAGACTCGATCTTTAGCTACTCAAATGGTTGAAGGTGGTAAAGTTACTTATAATGGGCAAAGAACTAAACCATCACGTACTGTAGAAATTGGAGCTCAGATAACGCTACAAAAAGGTAATGAAAAGATTACTGTTGTAGTACAAGAGTTAAGTAACCGTCGTACAGCTTATAAAGTGGCAAAAAACTATTACGAAGAAACTCCTGAAAGTGTAGCCTTACGTGAACAAGTAGCAGAACAAAAACGTTTAGAGAAGATGTCTTATACTGCTTCTGCACATAAACCGAATAAGAAAGATCGTAGAACTCTGCAAAAATTCAAGATCGATCGTGCTTCTTTAGATAATTACAATTAGGTTTATTTTTTAGATAGATATCATCAATAATTAACTTTTACTTATACTATTTGATGTAAAAAATGATGACATAAGTTAATGTAGTTAGCATTACTTAATGTCATCTTTCTTTTTGAAGAAGAGATAAAAAAAAGAGATTGTAACTATAAGAAGTTTAGATTTTGTAAAAGATCAAAATAAGTTACAGAAAGTAGACTATTAAGTAGTATCTGAGAATTAACTTAGAATTAAAGTAGTATCTACTAGTGAATCTACAGAGTAAGAGCTGAAAATGTAATGCTTGTTACCTTCTAAACTTGACTTTAGAAGCAAAATTAAGTGTGGTAAAAAGACTGGTAAAGAGAGTTGCGAAATAGACAGGGAACTCTAGAATAAGCAGAGTATATATGAGCATTATGTTTATTCTTACTATTATTTTACGTATAGACGTAAATATTGAAAATAAAATTCTGAGTATGCTATAATAGAGCAGAAAAAGAATAAACAATTTAGAATAATTTTGAGGAAAAATGACAAACGACAAATTTGCGGTATCAGCTGAGCAAGAACTTCTTGGAGTAGCTGATCGTGATTCAATTTATAGATTTTTATTTGACGTAAAACCAGCTCAAGGTTTATGGTTAAATATTCATAAAACTTTAAAAGATTCTTTAGAGCATCAATCTGAATATCCTGTAGCAATTAAAAAGCTTTTAGGTGAATTACTTTTAGTAGGATCAATCCTTAAACACTACTTAAAAACAGATGGTAATTTTTCTTTAGCAATTCAATCTGAAAATACACCAGTAAAAGCTTTATCAGTAAGTTTACGTGATGATACGGCACGTGTAGTGGCTTATTTTGATGAGAATGCTAATCTATCTGCAGAGGCAACATTAGAAGATCTAATTAATCCTGAAGCGAATTTAATTATGTCTGTATACTTTGATGATCGTCAAGTACAACCATACCAAAGTATTATTCGAGTAAACTTAAATTCAATTCAAGATTCAATTCTTGATTATTATCGTCAATCAGTACAGATTCCAGCATTTTTACGTATTGCGTCTGAAGTAGATGTTAATGGTGAGGTTAATGCTTCAGGTTTATTTATGCAGTATATTCCTGATGAATCAGGTACTTTAGATGATTTTAATGGACTGGCAACTTTAGCTTATACTTTAACTGATAATGAATTATTAAAATTATCAGCAAAAGATTTACTATATCGTTTATTTAACCAAGAAGAAGTAACTTTAGCTAAAGAAAAAGAATTAAAATTCCAATGTACTTGTTCAAGTGAAAAGTACTTTAAAGCAATAGCATCATTAGGAAAAGAAGAGTTAGAATCTCATCCTGATGAAAATATTGAAGCAGTTTGTAACTGTTGTGGTAAAAAGTATCATTATGAACTAAAAGATATTTTAGAGTTTATTGATAGTGATGCAGAAAATGATATAGTTGCTACTAAATAGTTAATATTATCTTTAATAATACTCATGTTTGATACTGAGTATATAAAAGTCCTCCTAACTTTAATAATAAAGTACGGAGGACTTTTTATATTTATAAAACATTTTTGAAGTTTTAGATAATCTATTACACAAACATTCTTTGAAGTAAAGCTTTCTTTAATTGTGAAAAATTATCAATTTGATTTTCTTTTAATCTAATAAGATTATCTACATCATTAAGCAATTTTGCTAAGCGTATTTGTTCTTCTAATTTAGGTAACAGAATACTTTGTTCTTTAACTATTTCAGAGTTTAAATTAACTTGAGTTCCTGGTTGACCAGATCTATTCCAATATGATCTGTACCCCTCAAACCATTGAAACATATAATCTATATCAAAATTAGGATTTAAGAAAATTAAAAATCCATCATGAACACCAGTAGGAACTTTGTTAATTACAGGTTTACCTATAGTTGCAGCTATGCTTAATAATAGGTGTGGAGTCATTAGAACTCTAGTTTTATTTTGACCTAATTTGGAAATTCGTTGAGATAAGTAATGTATTCTTCCATTTTGTTCTGTTACGTCTGAAATTCTCAACCATCCTATTTCGCTATTATCATCAAACCATTTAGAATCGTTAATAGGTCGTGGACTTGCTCCTCTAACTATATTTGCTAACTCCCCAAGTTTGTACACTTCATAAGGCTCATTATAAAATTCTTTAAATCTGTATTTTGCTGATGAGTTTAATGGCATTAATGATCTTAATAACGCAACTTTTAAATTTTTAATTTTCGAAAGAACGGTATCCTCAGACTTTTTTATATAGTTTAAATCTTTAAAGAATGCTCCT
>NZ_NRJF01000180.1 GCF_003585965.1 Psittacicella gerlachiana
CTTAGATGGTAATGTAGAAACCCACTATAATTTTTAGAATTGACAATAAAAATGCAAAATTTTTTTAAATTTATTTTTGTGACTTTGTCTTTAGGAATGCTTTTATCTGTAAATGTATATGCAAACCAGACAGCAAATAGTGTTTCGATAAAATCAAATAATCAAGAATTAGAACAACTGGGAGATGGGAATTTAAAGTCTATCTTTACGGGTAAGGTAGTAATTGTTTATAACAAAGATACTACTATTAATGCAGATAGAGTTGTAGTAACCTCTATAAATGGAAAGAAAGTAATTGTAGCTACGGGTAGCAATGTTACGGTAGTTAATCAAGAGCGTCAATTTAGATTAGTTTGTAAAGAATTAACTTTTGATGTAAATGCAAATTTAATTACTGCTACAAATGGGAGTGCTACTTTACAAGGTAATAATATTACGGGAAATGTTCTAGTGTACAATACCAAAACCGGTAATATTAATGCTACAGGTAATTCCTCTAATCAGGTGAGAACTGTAATAAATAATATAAACACATCTCCAGTGAGTAAATAAAGGGTCAGGTATGTTAAAGCATAAGTTATCAGTAAAAAATATTGCTAAATCTTATAAAAGACCTATAGTTGAAGATGTAAGTTTAGAGGTTAGCTCTGGAGAAATAGTTGTGTTACTTGGTCCAAATGGAGCTGGAAAAACTACAACTTTCTACACTATTGTTGGGCTAGTTGAGCAGGATAGTGGGGATATATTTATCGATGATCAGTGTATAACCAATTTACCAATTTATAAAAGAGCAGAATTAGGGATAGGTTACTTACCACAGGAAGTAAGTATTTTTCGTCAACTCACGGTAAGAGATAATATTTACTCGGTTTTACAGTTACGTAAAGATCTAACTAAAGAACAAAAAGAGCAAGAGTTAGTAAAATTACTAGAGCAATTTCATATAACTCATATTGAAGATTCTATAGGGCAAGCTTTATCAGGTGGAGAAAAGCGAAGAGTAGAAATCGCTCGTGCTTTAGCAGCAAACCCAAAATTTATCCTTTTAGATGAGCCTTTTGCTGGAGTAGACCCTATTTCAGTTGAAGATATTAAAAATAATATTTATGCTCTTAAAAATCTTGGTATAGGAATTTTAATTACTGATCATAATGTAAAAGCCACTTTAGAAATTTGTGATCGTGCTTATATTATTGGTCAAGGGCATGTTATAGCTTCTGGTACTCCTGAGCAAGTTAAAGAAGATGAGAAAGTACAAGAGTTATATATACCAAAAGATTACCTATAATTATGTTTGAATCTTTTAAAAAGTATCTTAAGTTTTTTAAGTTAAGAGATACCGAAACTTTAGCTAAACCTAATTATGATTTAAATACTCAAGAACCAGCTTTACTGAAGCAAAGTAGAGACTATCATATAAAAAAAATTGTGGTAACTTTAGCTGCTAGTGAAAAAGTAGCAAGTTTAAGTCCATATTTATATCAGGCAAAGGTTTCTACTTCTGTTGGAAATAAGTTTGATGTGCATAAAGATAATGCTTCAACTATTTCGTTATTAAGAACGGAATATAATTATGAGCAACAACTTGGTTTTAATGAGTATGAGGTAGAAGCTAATAAACTTAGTTATTTATCTCAAGAATTAGAAGATAAAACTAATGAGAATAAAGTTAAAGACGACAAAGTTCAAGAGAGTCAAATTAAGGTTGATCTTAGCACTAGAGTAAGAGAAGTTAATAATCAGCCTTCAGTTAATTTTTACTCTGAAGTTGATTCAAATGTATTAAATGACGATAAATTACAGTCAATAGAAGAATTAGGATTATTTTTTCATCAATATCTTTATTCATTAATCGAAATAAATATTAAAGATAGAAAATATAATCTTGAACGCTCAACAATTAGTGAGCAGGCTTTAGCTTCAAGCATACTGGCTAATAGTTTTACGATAGATCAAACTAAATCCTTAAAAGATTTAGACTATTTGGCAAGTGTTACTGTTAGTAGTAATTATAATGGTAATGATTATACTTTGAGTGATATCGAGCATAATCTTGCAGATTATGTCTCCTTAATAAATTTAGATCGCATTCATTTAGATTTACAAGCTCAGAGAGTAAAATCTATTTGCATTGATGTTTTAAAAAGAGAATTTAAAAATATTTCTGCAACAAGATTAAATACTCTTCTTGTAAATCTATTTTATAGAGATTTACAAGGATCGCAGTATATAGGCGAGCAAAGTGTTTTTTTAAGATTAGTGGTTGAAGAGTTAAATTTCTCCAAATTACACTTTGTCGCTCTAAAAAATCCTTGTGTTTATAATTTAAATGAAGGGTTAAAGGCGAGATTTATTTTTATTCTTCTCGTAAGCCCAGAAGAAGTGGAATTAGTAAATAGATCTTTACAAACTTTAATCAAAAAAGCCCAAGAGTATTCTTGTAATTTATTAAAATTTGGGATACCAACTGATGTAGAAGAGGTATGGAAAGATTTAGCTAATTTAGATTGGAAATTTAAAATCTCTAAAAATAATTCTTAGCAAGTTTATTATTTATTTTATTTAAAAAGTCCTCCGAACTTTGATTGTAAAGTTCAGAGGACTTTTTATAATTATCTGCAATAACTCTTAAAAGTAAAAGCTTTTAATTAGCTAAGTGCTTTTCAATTAATAGAATTAAGATATGGATAAATTTGATGTGTATTTCCTGAATGCGGTCTGCATACCCTGTATGTGGAACTCTTAACTCTATATCTGTTAGGTTTGCGTATTTGAAGAGAGTTCCTCCGTCTTTACCAGTTAAAGCGATTACTTTCATTCCCGCTTTTTTAGCAGCATGACAGGCATTTACTACATTTTCAGAACTTCCTGAAGTAGTAATTGCAAAAAGAACATCATCTTTTTTACCTAAGCCTTCAACAAAACGACTAAATACATACTCAAAACCATAATCATTACCAACACAAGACAAGTGAGAAGGATCTGAGATTGCAATAGCAGCATATGCTGGGCGATCTTCACGATAGCGACCTGATAATTCTTCTGCGAAGTGCATAGCATCACAGTGAGAGCCACCATTCCCACAGCTTATAACCTTATTTCCATTTTTTAAAGCTCGGGCGATTAAAATGGCAGCATTATTTAAACGATTTAATAGTTCTTCATTCGCAAGAACTTTATCTAAAGTATTTTTTGCTTCTGATAACTCTTGTTTAATAATCTCTAGACTCATATCAGACCTTTTGTAAGAATAAATATTAAAGTAAACAAATTAACTGAGTGAACACTTAATTTATTAGAAATCATTTGTTATTTATTATATAATAATTAGTTCGAAACATTAACAAAAACCGATATTTTTTATTTTTTTATATATTTTTAGTTTAAAAATTAATATTTTAACTATATATTTCATATAGTCAACAAAAAACCAACAAAGACTTTTATATGTCCAAAACTACGAACAATATAGTTGAAGTAAAAGGTATAGATTTTTTCCGTGGTAGTAATCAAATATATAACAATCTTTCAATGAATTTTGAAAAAGGAAAAATTACTGCGGTGATGGGACCATCTGGAATAGGTAAAACAACATTATTAAAACTAATAGGTGGTCAGCTAATTCCGGATAAAGGTGATATCCTTTTTAATGGAAAATCTATAAGTAAAGCTTCAACGAAAGAATTATATTCCATGCGTAAAAACATGGGAATGCTATTTCAATCAGCAACATTATTTAATGATATGTCTATTTTTGATAATGTTGCTTATGCATTACGCGAACATACAGATTTAAGTGAAGAAATGATTCGTATGATTGTTCTTATGAAGCTACAAGCTGTAGGTTTAAGAGGAACTCATGAATTATTTCCAAGTGAATTATCTGGGGGAATGCAAAGAAGAGCTGCATTAGCTAGAGCTGTTTCACTTGACCCTGAGTTAATCATGTACGATGAGCCATTTGCGGGACAAGATCCTATATCTTTTGGAGTAATTGTCAAATTAATTAAAGATTTAAATCAAACTGCAGGCTTAACTTCGATCGTGGTAACTCATGATATCCAAGAAGTTTTAACTATAGCTGATTATTGCTATATTTTAATGGATGGAAAAGTATTATTTGAAGGAACCTCTGAAGAGGTGAAAGCATGTAAAGATCCATATGTAGTACAATTCTTAACAGCTTCATCAGATGGTCCTATTTCTTTCCATAAACCAGCACCTGATTATCAAAAAGAGCTTTTTGCTCAAATCGATAAAACTAAGGTTTAAGATTTTATTATGGTTGAATTTATTAGAAAACTAGGAAAATGGGCTATAGATTTTATTTTTAACATAGGTTATGCTGGTTTAATGTTAGTACAATCAGTAGTTTCTAAACCTAATTTAAGCCATTTTCCACTAGTTATCAAGCAAATATATAATTTAGCGGTAAGATCATTACCAATTATAGGTATCGCAGGATTTTTTATTGGGGCAGTACTAGCTTTGCAATCTTACCAAGCCTTAACAACCTTTAGTGCAGAGTCATTTGTCGGTACCATGACGGCTATTGCGGTGTTAAGAGAGTTAGCTCCAGTAGTAACGGGATTATTATATGCAGGACGAGCAGGTTCTTCGTTAACCGCTGAAATTGCATTAATGAAGTCAACAGAGCAACTTAGTTCTTTAGAAATGATGGCTGTTAATCCATTACGTAGAATTATCGCTCCTCGTTTTTGGGCTTCTATTATATCTATGCCATTACTAACAATAACATTTATGGCATTAGCGATTTTAGCAGCTGCTTTAGTTGGTATTGATTGGAAACAAATCCCATATGCTAACTTTTGGGGATCAATTCAAAGTTATACTAACCTAAATGATTTCTTACACGGTTTTTATAAATCTATACTTTTTGCCTTTTTTATATCATGGGTAGCAGTTTATAAAGGTTATACCTGTGTGCCTACATCAGAGGGAGTTTCTAAAGCAACTACAGATACAGTTGTTATTTCTTCATTAGGAATTCTATTTATCGATGTATTAATTACAATTTACTTATTTGGATAAGAATACTGGAAATAATCATGAGAGTTTCAGCAAGAATTCAATTTTATGTAGGGTTATTTATCCTATTTGTAATTGGTTGCTTCATTTACATGTCATTAAATATAGGTTTTAAGTTTTTTAGCAATGCTAAAGACTACTACACAGTTACAGCAACTTTTACAAATATTAATGGTTTAAAAGATAACGCTGCCGTAAAAATTGGTGGATTACAGATAGGGTATGTTGAGCGTATTGCTTTAGACCCAACTACATATGAACCTAAAGTTTATATTAAATTAGAAAAACAATATAATGAGATTCCTGATAATTCAACTTTATCAGTAAAAACTAATGGTATTCTAGGAGACAAATATCTTGACCTAAGAGTAGGTTTTGATATGCCTGGAACAACTAAAATGTTAACAAATGGATCTATTATAACTAATACAGTGTCGGCTGTAGATTTAGAAGATTTAATTTCTAAATTTGCCTTTGGCGACAAATAGAGGATAGTATAATGTTAAAAACAGTTAAAGGCGTTTTCGCATCTTTATTATTAGCAGTACCAGCTTTATCTATTACTACTTTCTCAGCAACTAGTGCTCATGCTAGTATTGTTAATGTTAGTACTGTAGATCGTACTAATCCTACTGTAGTTACAGAAACTGCGTTAAATAATGCTTTAGATGTAATTAAACAATTTAAAAATGTTTCTAAGGATAATCAAGCATTACGTCAACAAATTAAAGCAAATGTTTTACCTTTATTCCATACAGATTATATTGCTTTAAGTTTATTAAACACTTATGCAAGAACGGCAACAAAAGAGCAATTAGTTGAGTTTAGAAATGTAATCGAAGATTATATGGTAAATGCTTTTGTTGAAGCTATGACTTTATATAGTAATCAAACTTTTAAAGTTGGTACAACTTCAGTAGTACAAAATACGGCTACTACTAATGTAGCTTTACAAAATGGTAACCAAACAATTAATATAATCTTTAGATTAGTTAATTTAAATAATAAATATGGTATTGTAGACTTCAGTGCTGAAGGTATTTCTTTAGTAAATACTAAAGCTACCGAATGGCAACCTATTTTACGTCAAAGTGGCGTAGCTGGACTAATTCAATATGTGAAAACTCACATGGATGATGTATTAGGTGACATTAATAAAGCACAAGGTACAACAAAATAAAAAGTAGGTTGATAATGTATAAGATTGATCAAAGTACATCTACTGTTTTATTTGATAAAAATTTGACGCATTCTAATGTAGCTATTTTGGAAAAGAGTAAAGAGCAACTTATTAATGAATTGAAATTAATTAATAAAGATAGTTTGGCTTTTGATTTTTCAAAATGCGTAAGTTTAGATACATCTGGCTTTGCCTATATTCTAACTCTTTTAAGATTAATAGATGATGATAAAGATTTAAGCAGAAAACGAGTTAAATTAAAATCAGCACAAAGAATTCAAGTTTATGCAACTCTATACGATTTAAATGAATTTTTTGAAAAATTTTTTACATCTAATTAAG
>NZ_NRJF01000181.1 GCF_003585965.1 Psittacicella gerlachiana
AAAAGCTAGACCATGAGATTTACATCTCATGGTCTAGCTTTTAGATCTTACAAATTAACTAATTCGTATATTTTTTGAAAATAATTGAAGCATTGGTACCACCAAAGCCAAAGTTATTATTAATTGCATAATTAACAACTTTTTCAACTTTTTGGTTAGCAGCAATCTTACAAGTAATTTCTTCTTCTGGATTTTCTAAGTTTATCGTTGGTGGGATTACATCATGGTAACATGATAATACTGAGTAAATGCTTTCAATCGCACCTGCAGCCCCTAATAAGTGACCAGTCATAGATTTAGTTGAAGTAACTACATACTCACCATTACCTAAAACATTTTGAATTGCTCTAATTTCAGCAATATCACCTACAGGAGTAGAAGTTCCGTGAGCATTAACATAATCAATCTCATTAGCACTAATACCCGCATCACGAATTGCGTTTTCCATAGCTAATTGAGCCCCCTCACCATTTTCAGGAGGAGAAGTCATATGATAACCATCACCTGACATACCGAAACCAACAACTTCAGCGTAGATTTTAGCTCCACGTGCAAGTGCAGAATCTAGAGATTCTAAAACTAAAACCCCAGCTCCATCACCTAAAACGAAACCATCACGCCCTTTATCCCAAGGTCTTGAAGCGGCTTGAGGATCATCATTACGACTTGATAAAGCGTGCATAATTCCGAAACCACCAATACCTAATTGGGTTGAAGCTTTTTCAGCACCACCAGCTAACATAATATCAGCATCACCGTAAGCAATCATTTTTGCAGCCATACCAATGTTATGAGTACCTGTAGTACAAGCTGTAGTGATAGCAATATTTGGTCCTCTTAATCCATAACGAATAGATAAGTGACCAGCTGCCATGTTAGTTATTGCAGACGCAATAAAGAATGGACTAATACGTCTAGGACCTTTTTCGAATAAAGAATTAGCATTTTGTTCAATGTAGCCAAGACCACCAATACCAGAACCAACAGCTACCCCAAAACGATTAAGATCTAGAGTGTCTAATTTATCTATTAAATTAGCATCTTCTAACGCTTGTTTACCAGCATAAAGAGCATATTGAATAAATAAATCCATTTTACGCTGTTCTTTTGCATCAGCAACTTCATTTGCATCATAGTTAGAAACTAAACCAGCAAACTTAGTTCCAAAGTTCGTTGTATCAAAGTGTTCTATTAAACGAATACCACTTTTCCCAGCAAGAAGATTATCCCAGTTTTCTTGTACGTTATTACCTAAAGGACTTAAAATTCCCATCCCAGTAACAACAACTCTTCTTTTAGTCATCAAGAGCTCCGATAATTAATTATTAAGAACAAACAATTAAAGCGGTCAATCAGGATTGACCGCTTACAATTCTTCGATAAAAAGACAATTATTTGTCTGCGTGAGCAGTGATGTAATCAATTGCTGATTGAACAGTTGTAATCTTCTCTGCGTCTTCATCAGGGATAGTAATACCAAACTCTTCTTCGAAAGCCATTACTAATTCTACTGTATCTAAAGAGTCAGCACCTAAATCTTCAGTGAATGAAGCTTCTGGAGTGATACGATCTAAATCAGTAATGTTTAATTGAGCGGCAATAACTTTTTTAATTTGTGATTCAATAGTCATTTTTATTTGGATCCTGTAAAGGCTTGAAAATATAATAATTTGAATTTAATCTACTTTTTTAATCGTAGATATTATAAAAACCTATTGTAAAAAATAATGCCTAAGGCACATTTTACTCATGTATTATTATAACATAACGAAACAAAAAATAATAAACTTATAATCAAAAATATATTTTATTTTTCAAACATTTATAAAAATAATTAATAATTAGTGCTAATTTTCGTGCAAATTAACCTTGGTACATACCACCATTTACACTTAGAGTGTGACCTGTAATATATGAAGCATCATCTGAAGCTAGGAAAGCTACAGCTTTAGCCACTTCTTCAGGTGTACCTAAACGTTTTGCTGGAACTGAAGCTAAAATACCAGCTTTAACCTCTTCAGATAAAACATCAGTCATATCTGTTGCAATAAATCCAGGAGCAACTACATTCACCGTAACACCTTTACCAGCAACTTCTAAACTCATAGATTTAGTAAAACCAATCACTCCAGCTTTTGCTGCAGAATAGTTAGCTTGACCAACATTACCAGTTAAACCAACTACTGAACCTATATTGATAATACGTCCCCAACCTTTTTTCATCATTGGACGCATTACAGCTTGACTTAATTGGAAAATAGGAGTTAAATTGGTTTGAATAATATCATTCCAATCTTGATCATTTAAACGTAATAATAATTTATCACGAGTGATACCTGCATTATTTACAAGAATATCAACATCTCCATATTTTTCTTTAATTGCTTTTAATAGCTCAGCTTGAGAGTCTTTTGAAGTTACATTTAAAACAAGACCTTCACCTTTACCATTTAAATATTCAGTAATAGCATTAGCTCCAGCTTCACTAGTAGCAGTTCCAATAACTGTGCAACCACGAGAAGCTAACTCTAAAGCGATAGCTTTACCAATACCACGTGAAGCACCAGTTACAAGTGCAATTTTTGACATAATTATAATCCGTTTAATTTAATTCTTTTAAGTTCTCAAGGCTTTCAATTGTATTAACAGCTTGACAAGGTGCTGATTTTGTAATTCTTCCTTGTAAGCCTGTTAAAACTTTACCAGGTCCAACTTCGATAAAATTAGTTACTCCATACTCATTAACTAATTTTTCAACACTTTGTGTCCATAATACCGGACCAGTTAATTGCTTGAGTAAAGCTTGAACATATTCTTCTTTATTCTCTGAAATAGACAAATCAGTGTTATGCACTACTGGAGTTAAATCCTGTTTAAATTCAATAGTTTTTAATACTTCTGCCATATTATCAGCAGCCGGTTGCATTAAACTGCAGTGAGATGGTACAGAAACAGCTAATTGTACAGCTCTTTTAGCCCCCTGCTCTTTTAATAAACTAGCAGCTTGAGAAGCAGCTTGCTCATCTCCAGCAATTACTACTTGCCCTGGGCTATTAAAGTTAACAGCAGCTACGACCTTACCTGTTTCTTCTTGAACTTTTTTACAAGTATCAATAATTACTTGATCATCAAGACCTAAAATCGCATACATAGCTCCACCAACAGGCATAGCTTCTTGCATGTATTTCCCACGTAATTGTACTAGTTTTACAGCATCTTTAAAGTCAATAACTCCAGCACATGTAAGAGCCGAATATTCTCCAAGGCTATGGCCAGCCATATATGAAGGTTTTAAATGAGGATACTCTTTGCAAATTACTTGATAAATTGCATAGCTTGAAGTTAATAATGCTGGTTGGGTAACTTCTGTTTTACTTAATTTATCAGCATCATTTTGTACTACATCCCATAAGTCATACCCCAAAACCTCTGAAGCTTGTTTAAAATAAGTTAATACTTCAGGATACTTTTCAGCAAGGTCTTTTAACATCCCTTGTGATTGAGACCCTTGACCTGGAAATATAAATGCTAATTTCATTTAAATCTTCCTAGAAATTAAAACTAAAAATAATTTATCTTAGATAACTTTAAAAATTTAGTCATAACAACTAACCTATAGATTATGACTAAAACAAACATAAATATTATAGCAGAAAAACAGGTAAATTGTACCAAAAACAAAATAGATAAGAGACTGC
>NZ_NRJF01000182.1 GCF_003585965.1 Psittacicella gerlachiana
GTATAATATAGGCGAAATAAAAAAGGGAAACAAAGGATAATTTATCTTTTTTCTCTAAGAAGATTTCACAAGCATTTCACAAAATTATTTGTTGATTTGTTTGTTTTCTCTACTTGGCTCTTTAGTAAGTTATATTGCTTTAGTAGGTTATACTAGTGCTATATTTTATCTAACCGAGTATAGGCTTTAGTTTAAAATATTAGTTTAATAATATAAGCTTTAGTTTAAATAAAGTAGAGAAGCATACTTTTAGGTTCTCTTAGAATTTTGGGTGTTGACCACCCAGTAATAGGTTTTAACTTAAAGCAAAGATTTAAATAAATAACTTTAAGAAAATCTAATTACTAAACTATTTTTAAGTTAGAACTTAGAAGTAGTAGTCACCGACTTACAAAAAAATGTAAGTTAGTTTGTTATGTACATTTGTTATTAAGTGCAGCTTATCGTTATAAATTTTATAACATTTTTGTTTTGGATAACTGCATACTGATATACAGCAAGCTAATGGCTTTATTTTTAATAGGTTTAAGCTACACTAGATTTATTAAAATAAAGTATTTTATTAATCACATTTATAAATTGTTTAAGCAATCTTGCTAAAAACAAGGAGTATCAATCAATGACAATTAAACTAGGTATTAACGGTTTTGGTCGTATCGGTCGTTTTGTTTTCCGTGCTGCTGTTGAGCGTCCAGAAGATTTTGAAGTTGTAGGTATCAATGACTTAATCGATGCTGAATACATGGCTTACATGTTAAAATATGATTCAACTCACGGTCGTTTCAAAGGTACTGTAGAAGTTAAAGATGGTAACTTAGTGGTTAACGGTAAAACTATTCGTGTAACTGCTGAGCGTGACCCAGCTAACTTAAAATGGGACGAAATCGGTGTTGATATTGCAATCGAAGGTACAGGTATTTTCTTAACTGACGAAACTGCTCGTAAACACATCCAAGCTGGTGCGAAAAAAGTTGTTTTAACTGGTCCATCTAAAGATGCTACTCCAATGTTCGTAATGGGCGTTAACCACAAAGAATACGCTGGTCAAGACATCGTATCTAACGCTTCATGTACAACTAACTGTTTAGCTCCATTAGCTAAAGTGATTCACGAAAACTTCGGTATCCTTTCTGGTTTAATGACTACAGTTCACGCTACAACAGCTACACAAAAAACTGTTGACGGTCCTTCAATGAAAGACTGGAGAGGTGGTCGTGGTGCTGCACAAAACATCATCCCTTCATCAACAGGTGCTGCTAAAGCTGTAGGTAAAGTAATTCCTGAGTTAAACGGTAAATTAACAGGTATGGCTTTCCGTGTACCTACTCCTGATGTTTCTGTAGTAGACTTAACAGTTAACTTAGAAAAATCAACTTCATACGAAGAAATCTGTAAAGTAGTTAAAGCTGCTGCAGAAGGTGAATTAAAAGGTGTTTTAGGTTACACTGAAGACGAAGTTGTATCAACTGATTTCTTAGGTGATAAACACACTTCAATCTTTGATGCTAAAGCAGGTATTGCATTAACTGACAAATTCTTCAAATTAGTTTCTTGGTACGATAACGAAATCGGTTACTCTAACAAAGTATTAGACTTAGCTAAACACGTATTCAACTACGGTAAATAATAAGTTTTAAACCAATAAACTATTCGAAGCGTCATAAGGTCTCCTTGAACAGGGAGACCTTTTGCATCCTTGAAAATAAAAATTTTCCCCTTATACTTAATAAAGAGTTTTATCTAAAAAAAGTAATTTCAAGGTAAATTGCTTTTTTTAGATAAAACTAATTTGCTTAGGGGCAAACATAAAAGTTACATTAGTCTGACTTTAAAAGCAAAAAAGTTCTTTGATCTTATAACTCTCTTGTCTCAAGTATTAGGTTTAGAGAAAACTTTCTAAAAGTTATATTTTTTGCTATAATATATAATTTTAGA
>NZ_NRJF01000183.1 GCF_003585965.1 Psittacicella gerlachiana
AGACCTTAATTAGTTTTATGCTTTTCCAGTAAATGTGGAAGGAGAAAATAGTTCTTGTTGTAATAAACTAAATTTTTGTTGAGCTTGCTCAAAGAGAACTTGATTTAAGCTTTGGAGTTGTTCTAGTTGCTCAAATAGTTGTACTATTTCTTTTTGTTTAGCAAGATCGGGGAAAGCAAGATTGGTTGCTTGTAGATCTTTTAAAGAGATAAATTGAGTAGAGCTATTATTTTGGCGATTGCGTTTTAAGTAGTAGCGCAAAGCATAGAAGAAAAACTTAGGTATAATTTGATGACTAAAGTTCCTTAAGCAATAAACTCGAGGAAAAGCAGTAAAAATTTGTTGTTCATTAAGATAATGGAAATGTTCACTTTTACTGCCGTCACCGGTAATTAAAATCGCTACTCCTGCACTTAGAGCCCGATTACAATAGTTCAGTTCTCGACTGCGGTTATAGTAAGGAAAAGGATGCTCTTGATCTTGAATCGCTTGCACTTTGAGATCTTCAGGCAAACGAGGACTTAAACTAATACTTTGACTTAAAGCTTTTAAAGGTTGCCATGACCAAGTAGGATGATCCTGTTCTTGAAGAGGAAAAATTTCTTCCTCTAACGCTTGCAATTGCTGTTGATATAAAGAAATTAACTCTTGATAATGGAGCAAGGTTTGCATCATCTGCTCACAAATGGAGATAATTTTACTTTGGGTATCAAGATCAGGATAATCGATAGGAATTTGCTCAATTTCTTTACGCTTAAGGTGTTTAATCTGAATCTCATTACTTTGTTGAACTTGAGTTAAGCGTTGCGGTTGAGCATAAAGCAACCAATTAATGTATTCAGCAAGAACTGGACTATTATCTTTGAGGGTAAAGACAAAAATATCTCTCCCTAAATACAGGGGTTCTTGACTTAAATTTAGTAGAATTCTTGTAACAGGTTTAGAGGGATCACTACCTATAGTCGGAAATAGTAACGCTTGATAAGGAGCTAATTTGAGTTCGGGATTAACTTGGGTTAAATAACTCACAGCTTGTTTAAGAACGGGAGAAAAATAATCTCTCCCAATTTGCATATAATGCAGACAAGGATAAGGACTAGGAGTTGGCGTGAGATCTTTTCTTGAAAAACCAGTGGTTACGGAAAAGCTTTCTCCTAATGTTCCTAGAGTAGTACTTTGCCAAGATGAATGAGCTTGAGGCATACCAAATGAGATAAATCAGATTTACGAAAAACCCCTACACAAAGAGTATAGGGGTCACAACAACTTAACTTATGTATTTCTAAGGTATTTAACCTTAATAAGGACAAAGATAGTTTAGTTAGTAATGTTTACTAACCTCTACCTTGAGAGACCGCATAATAATCCCTCAATTCTCAAGCTTAAATGTTTAAGTTTAGTACTTAATGAAGTTTCAGTACCTAATGAGTTCGGTATCGAGTTTGCTATCTAAGCTGGACAGTTGAGAAATTATTTTTAATATTTTCTTGGTCTATAATTATTATAAATGAAGTGAAGTTAAGTTGCAACCTAGTTGTCATAAGATCTTGATAATTAATGGTAAAAAGTTAAAGGAGTTTTCTTGTATTTGAGGTTGAACTCAAATTAGCAAGAAAACTATGAAAAAAGAGAAGGTTCGGCTTGATTTTTATGGGGTTAAGGCTTACGAAAATTAAATTGTAAATGAATATTACATTAAAAAGTGATTTTAAGGTTGAAAGTTGCATTTACTTTAAAGTCAAAGTAACCCTTAAACAATGAGAAAATTTAATTTAAGTTGGCATGACGATCATATAAATAGTAATTTGGCAGAACTTTTATGGTATTTTCGGTTAACTCTAGAAGCGTAGGTACTCCTTGAGCTTGTACTTGCTGAGCTAAGGTTTGTCCTAAGTCAACTCTTTGTTGTAACTTTTGTATATTGGCTTTACTAGTTAGAGTTTCTAAAGTCAAATCTTGGGTAAGAGGTAAAGTCTGAATTAACTCCATAATGATTTGGGGATCGGTTATATCTTGTCCTTTGATATATCTTGCTTCTTGAATTTGGCGTAAGCAAGTTAATTCAAGTTCGGGGTTAAGCTCTTTAACTGCCGTTAAAGCAAGCAGGGCTAAGCTAGAATCAAAACCTTTGCTTTGGGCAAGAATTTGAGTTTTATAAGTTAAAGAAAATTCTTGTCCAGTTAAGTTTTTGATTCTTTGATCTATTTGCTAGTAGGACTCTCCATTTTCGAGTCGGTAGCCTGGACGCATAAAAAGTCCAGTAGGAACTAGTTCAAGTTCGTGGGTAGAGGCTAACTTGGTGATGGCAGGATAAGCACCATAACACCAAGCACAAAGAGGATCGAAGAGGAGGATAAATTTTTTCTTCATAAGAGTCTCCGAATAAACTGATATTTTTAGAGGTATAGGATAAGTAAACCATAAAGTAAGAGTATTTTCTTTAACGTGAATAGGTTCTTACTTTACCCACTTATTGTAAACTGTTTTACTTAATGAATAAATCGTCAATTTTGAAATTATTTGTTGCAAATTTTGTAATAAAATTTGTAAAAGTAGAAAAATGATTAAGAAACCATAAACGTAAAAAATCAAAAGCAATAATCAAAAATGCCTCGAGAAATTGTTCTCGAGGCATAAGTTTTTTAAGTTTAGATTAAATTAATGGACTAGCTTGTAGATATGAAGTAACAAGTTGTCTTAAATTAATTATGATTTTTTCATCATCTCTGCTTTTGTCATGAAGTAGCTGATTTCAGAGATTTGATGATTAATATTTAAAGCTTTTAAGCCAGCATTAATCGTAGTGATACTCATAGTTGTTGGAGTGTTAATTGTAACTCCTCCGACATTATAAGTTGTAGTTGCTTGAGCTTTGTTACCAAATACTACTAGAGTTCTCCCTGCATTGCTGGTTACTTGCGTTACTACTTGTTGACCATCAAGCTCTAAAGTTTTTGTTTGGCTATTTGCTTGAGCTTTAGCTTTTTGTTGAGCACTTAAAGTATAGTAGTCGCTATATGCAGTAGCAGGATCTTTAGTGCTAGCATTAGCATTTAAAGATACTAAAGCAGTTGTTGCTACTAACATAGTGGCTAAGATTGATTTGATTTTCATAACTAGATCTCCGTTTTTTGTTGTTATTTTGTTTTATTGTTGTTAGTTTAATTGTGTTTTTTGATTATTTTTCGCGATCAGCATCATAGTTATACTGAGTTGCTAAATAAGCTGTTTGACTTAATTCGGTATTTAGCTGTACTTGATGTAAAGCTTGATTGATTTCAGCTAAGCTTAGGTAAGCCGGAGCAATAATTTGTACATTCTCTACACGATAACTTGTATAAGGAAGCTTTGTTTGCTCGCCGATTTTTACTTTAATTAAGTTATGCTCGGCTTTGGTATAAATAGGTAATTGTTGACCTTGGACTTCAATGCTTTTTGCGCTTGGGGCTGCAAGTGCTGATGTAGAACTTACTGCTAGTAAAGCTGTAATTAGAATTGTTTTTAATTTCATAACTAGATCTCAATGTTGTTTTATTTATGTTTGTTGTGTTGTTCAAATAGCGTTTGTTTTGTTGTGTTGTCTGTGTTTGGGTGTTGTTGACGCTATTTCTTGGTTCTGAGAATATTATAGTAAAGTTTATTTGCTAAATAAATATCATTTAAGTAATTACACTCTTAAATAAAATTCAGTAATCAGCTTTAAGTTGCTAAAGCTTTAGTAGATGCAATCTCAACCATAAAGTAGATCTCAAAAGCTAATTTCTCATGAACAGGACCATTATATCTTTAAATAAATTCGAGATAAATATGAGTTTTTGCAATAGACTTTTGCAGAAAATGAAATAATCTACTAATTTAAAGTAGAGGTGTTAATCATAAATTAGTCTTCTTAATAAGAAAGAGGTAGTTAAGTTTTAGTTTCAGCTCTAGTTGTTTTTTCTTAACAAAATAAGAAAAACCTTACGGGTCGACGTAAGGTTTTCTCTAAAAAATTATGATTTTTTAAGCATTTGTGCTTGAGTCATGAAGTAGCTTACTTCAGAGATTTGATTATTAATATTTAAAGCTTTTAAGCCAGCATTAATTGTAGTTACACTCATAGTTGCAGGAGCGTTAACTGTAACTCCTCCGACATTATAAGTTGCAGTTGCTTGAGCTTTGTCACCAAATACTACTAGAGTTCTTCCTGCATTGCTGGTTACTTGTGCTACTATTTGTTGACCATCAAGCTCTAAAGTTTTAGTTTGGCTATTTGCTTGAGCTTTAGCTTTTTGTTGAGCACTTAAAGTATAGTAGTCGCTATATGCGGTTGCAGGATCT
>NZ_NRJF01000184.1 GCF_003585965.1 Psittacicella gerlachiana
CCACCTAAAGCCGGAGATTTTAACAAGTAAGCACCTTTTAAGTAAATTGGAGCCACTGGTGTTTGCTCTTGAATTAATTTATTTGCTTGTGCATACAATAGAGCACGTTGATGAGGCTCAATAGTTTTATTTGCCTCTAAAACTAAAGCATCATATTGAGCATTACACCAATTCGTGGAGTTCTGTCCATTATTACATAACAAGGTATTATAGAAAGCTGAAGCTTGATCATAATCTCCACGAGTCCAACCTAAACGAGCTTGATAATCCTTGTTTTGTACTATATCTTCATAAACCTTTCTTTCCATCATATTGGTTTCCATTTTCACTAACCCTTGAGTTTTTTGTTGGAACCAACCTTGAATCGCCACTAGAGTTACATTCATTAATTGTTCTCTTGGGGCTAAGAGGGTAAAGGCAAAAGGTTTATCTTTACTATAACCTGCAGCTTGTAAAAGTTTAATCGCTTCCTCAACATTTTCTTCATAAGGACGAGAGAAATAAGCCTCTTCAGTAGCTAAATCCGCATCTGCTAAAAATGTTGGCGTAAAGATACTAGTAGGTTGTCCTGCTTTTAGAATTACATTAGTTAAATAACGATTATCAACTAATAACTTTAATGCTCTTCTTACTTGAGGATCAGGAATTTTATCAACATTAAAGTATATTGCCCAAGTTAAAGGATCAATATATTCTTTAACTTCATCGGGACGCTCTTGCAGTACCTTATTATAAATATTTGGTGGAATATCTGCCGTTAATACTTCGTTAGCAAGATACTTATTGTAAATCATATTTATATCGGTCATAAAAATGTATTCTGATTTTTCAATTAGGACATTTTTTGCATCCCAATACTGAGGATTTTTTACAAAAGTAATATGCCCATTAATAATATTTTCAGTTAACACATAAGGTCCATTACCGACAAAGTATTTAGGATGTGTCCATTGATCTCCGTACTGTTCAATCTTATCTTGACGTACTGGCGCTAAAACTCCTAAAGTTACTAATTGCGTAAACCAAGGAGTTGCCTGAGTTAAGTGCACCTCTAAAGTATAGTCATCAAGAGCTTTTACTCCAAGACTAGTTGCTGGCAATTTTCCTTGGGCTATCTCTTTAGCATTTTTTACATTTGCCGTCCCTAAATAATCTATATATACTGAAGCATTTTCTGGACTCACCAGTCTTTGCCATGCATACACGAAATCTTGAGCTGTTACCGGTTTACCATCAGACCAAGTTGCGTCTTTACGTAAATTAAAAGTCCAAGTCAATCCATCTGCCGATTGTTTCCAAGTTTGAGCAGCTACCCCCACATAACGACCATCAGGTGCTTGACGCACAAGAGTATCAAATAAAGAGCGTGCAACATTAATTGAATTAGAGTCAGAAAGCTTACCAGGATCTATAGTTGCTGGATTTTCTTTAGCATTACGCTGTAAAAATTGTACTTTTGCTAATTTTATATTAGCGGGAATAATATTTTCCCATTTTGCGCTATATAAAATATCCCCATTTGGTAAAACAGTTACTTCCGAATCCGCAGAACTAAGTCCTGGGGTCAGAAAAGTTAAACCAAGAACAGCCAAATACTTATTTAATTTTAATCTTTTCAATACTTTTTGCCTTTATGATTTTTTAATTTAAAAAAAATTATTCAGTGTTCTTATAGTTTACAACATTTAGAGACAAAAAAAGTAAGCTTTTAGCCTACTTTTTTTTGAAAGTTATAAGATAGTTGACCGAAACGTCAGAATCTAAATAAAATTGATCTTTAAAAATGTTGTATTTATAACCAACTATATCTAGCACTTCTAAACCATGACTGTTTGCAACTTTAACAAGCTCACTTGGTTTAATAAATTTTTGAAATTCATGAGTACCTCGAGGTAACCATTGTAAATAGTTTTCTACTGCTTCAATAATCTGCACTTGAGCTTGCCAAGTACGATTAATAGTTGACATTACTGCAATCCCTCCTGGTTGCAGCATAGTCGCAATCGAAGCCACAATCGAGCTATAATTAGGCACATGCTCGACCATTTCCATACAACAAATTATCGAAAAATACTCCGGAAGTTCTCGAGCTAATTGTTCTGCAGTCACACAACGATACTCTAAATTAGTTAAATTCTTATTTTTTGCATGTATACGTCCAGCTTCGAGAGCCTGCTCAGACATATCGATTCCCAAAACTTTTGCTCCCGCAAAAGCTAAAGATTCGGCAAGAATTCCTGCTCCACATCCAAGATCAAGGATAGGCTGATAAGCTAAAGCCCCAATTTGTTGTTTTAGTGCTTGTTGCATAACATATTGTAAACGAAGCGGATTTAATTTATGGATTAATTTAAAACTTCCCTCTGGTGACCACCAATCTTGAGCCATATTGGAAAACTTTTCAATTTCCGCTTGATCTACATTTTCTAAATTATTTTGTTTCATCATAAAGTAAAAAACCTCAAATCTAAGGATTTGAGGTTCTTAATTAAATTACCTCAACAATGAGGAGTTAATCATTAAATATGCAAAATTTATTCAGAATCTGTTTCCTGATTCATTTGTGCATTACTTTGAGAAGATTCGATTTGCTCTGAATCTGAGTCGATATCTTCGATTTGATCATCAGCATAATCTGTCCCTGAAATACGAGCTACTTGCTCTCCAGTTTGATTAGCTGTAGAGTTATCAGCAAGATTAGTAAAACCTAATTCTGCTTCTGCATGAGCTTTAGCCGCAAGACGATCTTCTTCTTCAATACTTTGTCCATCAACAATACGTTCAATTGAAGCTACAAGTTCACCTTTGACAAGATTAACTAGTTTAACTCCTGCGGAAACCCTACCAGTGAGACGAATTTCATTAGCATTAATTCTTACTAATTTACCACCATCAGTAATAATTGCTAATTGATCAGCTACGTTAATTTGGGTTGCCCCAATTACCGCATTACCAGCTCTTTCTGAAAGTTTATGAATACGCACTCCCTTGGTACCACGGTTTTGACGTAATTGGATTTCTTCAAGACTTGTTCTCTTACCAAGACCACGCTCAGTTACCGTGAGTAGAGGATCATCGTTCTTAGGAACAATTACCGCAATAACTTTATCTTCACCCTCTTGCAGACGCATACCTCTTACACCTCTAGAGGTACGCCCTTGAGCCCGAACACAATCTGAACTAAAGGCTGAAACATGACCTGCACGAGAAATGAGATACACAGGATCACCATCACTAATTACTACCACTTGAGCAAGACGATCTGGAAGCAGATCATGAGCTACATCATTAGCATCTTGTTCTAAATTTATGTCTTCGGCGTTAGTTTCATTTTCTTCACTAACTTCTTCTGAACCAGCAACTTCGGTATTAGCTAAAGTAATAGCTTTAAGTCCGTTAACCCTAATTTTACTAAAGAGAGATAATTTAGTTTTCTTAACTTTACCTTGTTCAGTAGCAAAGAAGAGATATTTGTTTTCAATATCCTCATTTGCCTCTTCGTCAAGAATAATTAAATTCGTAATTTTCTCATCATCTTGCAGATTAAGATAATTATTAATCGGACGACCACGAGAAGCTTGGGTTGCACGTGGAAGTTTATATACTTTAATTTGGAATACTCTACCTAAACTCGTAAAGCATAATAAAGTATCAGTAGTTTTTCCGATTACTAATTGATCGATTTCGTCATTTTCTTTTACTTGTGTCGCTTGACGTCCACGTCCACCACGAGATTGACTACGATATTCATTTAACGCTTGGAACTTAATATAAGAATCACGTGAATAAGTAATCACTACATCTTCTTTATTGATAAAACTTTCATCATCTAAAGAAATTGCTTCGTCTGAAATTTGTGATAAACGAGCATCATAGTTATTATCTTTGCGCTTATTATTATCACGACTTTGGATTAGTTCTTCACGTAATACAGCAGTTAGTTTTGCAGGATCATTAAGAATTTCTAATAAACGGATAATCTCAGCAACCTTGCCTTGGTATTCATTACTAATCTCATGTTGCTCTAAGCCTGTTAAACGTGATAATTGCATTGCTAAAATATCACTTGCTTGCTCAGGACTAAGATAATATAAACCATCTGCTTGGTTAATTCCATATTGATCTTCAAGAGTTACTGGACGAGCTACTTCAGGATTATCGCCTACATTAGCTAACATACTTGCCAGTACTTTACAATTCCAACCACGTCCTAATAAAGCTTGAGCAGCCTGATTACGATCCGCTGAAGCACGAATTAAATGAATAATCTCATCGATATTATCCAAAGCTATAGCTAAAGCTTCTAAAGTATGAGCACGAGCACGAGCTACTCTTAACTCATACACACAACGACGAGTAATTACTTCACGACGGAAGTCGATAAAAATACTAATAAACTGCTTTAAATTCAGAGTTTGAGGTTTACCCTTATTTAAAGCCAGCATATTAAAAGAAATACTACTTTGTAACGAAGTTTTAGCAAAGAGTTGATTCATAATTACATGAGGATCATAGTCTTTATGAACTCTTAACTCAATATTAATATCATTCTTTGATAAATTTAAAACTTCAGTAATTCCTTGAATCTCATCATTTTTAATTAAATCGTGGATACGTTCAATCACCGTGTTATAACTAACTTGGTAAGGTATTTCCACAATATTAATTTTTTTAACTCGAGACTCTTCACTCACTTTATATACCGAACGTAAATAAAGTTTACCTCTTCCCGTATGATAAGCTTCACGAATTCCACTACGACCTAGAATAATTCCTCCAGTTGGAAAATCAGGAGCGGGAATATATTCCATTAATTGGTCAATGGTAATCTCAGGATTATCTACATAGGCAATACAGCCATTTAACACTTCAGTTAAATTATGAGGCGGGATATTAGTTGCCATCCCTACGGCAATCCCACTTGAACCATTCACTAAAAGATTTGGAAAGCGAGTTGGTAACACTAAAGGTTCAGTAGTTTTATTTGAATAGTTAGGAATAAAATCTACTGTTTCCTTTTTAATATCTTTAAGTAGTTCAAGAGCGATATGGCTCATACGTGCTTCAGTATAACGCATAGCCGCTGGTGCTTCATCTCCACGTCCACCAAAGTTCCCCTGCCCTTGCACAAGAGGATAACGTAAACTAAAGTCTTGTGCCATACGTACTAACGTGCCATAAATTGCAGAGTCACCGTGCGGGTGATATAACCCCATCACTTTACCTACAATTTCCGCTGATTTCACAAATGGCTTATCAGGAGTATTTCCTCCTTCATGCATAGCATAAAGCACACGACGGTGTACAGGTTTAAAACCATCACGAGCATCTGGCAATGCCCTACTCATTATTACCGACATTGCATAGTCTAAATAGGAAGTTTTGAGCTCATCAACTATGTTAATTGGCTTCACTTCTCCATT
The DNA here is from genome assembly GCF_003585965.1 of Psittacicella gerlachiana. Classification (GTDB taxonomy): domain Bacteria; phylum Pseudomonadota; class Gammaproteobacteria; order Enterobacterales; family Psittacicellaceae; genus Psittacicella; species Psittacicella gerlachiana. The sequence goes on from NZ_NRJF01000184.1 coordinate 5,424, forward strand.
AAAACCTGAAGGATTTTGGTTATTCGATTCAGACATGGATTATCTACCTAATACAATCAAATTGTGAGCCTTGGTTTAGAGCTCACAAACATAAAAAACCTTGAAAAAAACATCTTTGACTACAAGTCATCTTTACATGAAATGTTTGAGACGCATTGTCTAATTGAATTGTCTAACCAGATCTAAATTCAATCTAGTCTATTATAGCAAATCTTAACTATTTTTTCATGAATTTACGTTGAATTTAGCCAAGATTTTCTATAAAAAAAATAAAGAGGAAGAACTAAATCTCCCTCTCTATTTTATTTATTTTAACCGGTGTTACGCATTCCCGCAGCTACCCCAGTAATGGTAATCATTAACGCCTTAATAATGCGTGGATCAGTACTACCTCTACGACTACGATAGAGTAACTCGATTTGTAATAAGTGTAGTGGTAGAGTATAGGCAATACGTTTTTGAATCGATTCATAGATCCATGGGCTATCTTGCATCAGATTATGCCCATTGTCACCACGTAAAGACATAATTACTTCTTTACTCTCAAGAGCTCGATTTCTTAAATCAGCCCCTAAGTAATGTAATCTTGGTTCTACAAGTTTATACTCATATAATGCTGAAATCTCAGTATCTACTTTAGAAAGTACCATTTCCAGCATCCCAATACGAGTTGAGAAAAACGGCCAAGACTGCATCATCTCAACAAGAATACTAGGTCCATCTTCACTTGCTAGCACTTCTTTTAAAGCTGAACCTGTCCCTAACCAAGTTGGTAAAGTAAGACGGTTTTGTGTCCAAGCAAAGATCCATGGAATTGCTCTTAAAGATTCCACCCCTCCATTGATATTACGTTTAGCAGCTCGTGACCCTAAATTTAGATTAGATAGCTCTATCTCCGGAGTTGCCTGACGGAAATAAGGAATAAAATCTGGAGTATGGAATACTACCGAACGATACTCATCGCAAGAAATTTTGGAGAGTTTGTCCATAGTTTGACGCCACTTAGCTTTAGGTTGCGTTGGTGGTAATAAGTTTGCTTCACAAATTGCAGAAGCATAAAGATCTAAACTTAAACGTGCAATCTCAGGCAAACCAAATTTAAAGCGGATCATTTCTCCTTGCTCGGTTACTCTTAACCCCGCCTCTAAACTTCCAGGTGGTTGAGAGAGTAAAGCGGCATGGGCAGGAGAACCGCCTCGTCCTATAGTACCTCCACGACCATGGAATAAAGTCAGTTTAATCCCAAACTCTTGAGCAAGAGCGACAAGATTTTCTTGAGCTTTATATTGAGCCCAGCCTGCAGCAAAGAAACCAGCATCTTTTGCTGAATCTGAGTACCCCACCATTACCATTTGCTCGCCATCAATCATTTGATTATAAAATTCATTACTAAATAATTGACGCATAACTTTTGGAGCCTGCTCTAAGTCATTAAGAGTTTCAAATAGCGGGACTATACCAATATTATTTGGCTCATCATAAAGTTTTAGTAAGAGTTTTACCTCTAAAACATCAGAGGCACAAGTTGCCATTGAAATAATATAGCAATTAATTACTCCTTTAGGCTGTTGTGCGATGAGCTTACAAGTAGCTAAAACCTCTGCCGTTTCCTCAGATGGTTGCCAATGATTTGGTAAGAGAGGACGGGCTGTAGAAAGTTCTTTTATTAAGAAATCTACTTTTTCGTCTTCGCTCCACTCTAAATAGTTACCTAAGTGATAAAAATCTACTAATTCGGCTACCGCTTTTTTATGGCGCGATGACTCTTGACGTATATCTAGTCTAAAGAGGGTTACCCCAAAAGTACGAATTCGATAAATACAATCAAGTAAGAAACCATCTGCAATTTCTTTTTGATTACGAGCAACTAAAGAAGCATAAATATCTTCAAGAGGAGCTAACAGATCCTCATCATTCATAATCAGGTTTTGCGTTGCTTTTTGGAAAGTACGTGAAACTGAATTGCTAATATCTATAGTATCTTGTGCATGATCTATATCAAAAAGCTCCATACGAGTTTGACGCTCAAGAGCTTGCTGTTGTGTCAAATATACCACTTGATCATCAGAAGTGATTAAGCCCTCAAAAAAGTCCATAGTCGCTTTTAAACGCATTCTCAAGAGTCTTAACACTTGACGATAAGGTTCATAATCCACTTTATATTTATCACAAAACTCTTGATCTGCTGAACGCATAGTAAGTTCTTGAGATAAGCGACGGATATCTTCCATCATGATTTTAGCAAATCGTGCACGTCCGGTATTAATTACCGTTTGCGTTACCTTATGAGTGACAAAAGCATTACCATCTCTATCTCCACCCGTCCAAGAAGAGATTTTTAAAGGTTGGAAATCCTGATCTAAAGTTTGTCCATAAACTTTTTCACAACTTAAATTTAACGACTTAATAAACTCAGGTACAGCTTTCCATAATGAATCCTCAATGGTATTCATTGCCCATGAAGCTTCTTCTACCGGCGTTGGACGAATAGTACGAATTTCATCGGTTAACCAAGTCGCAGAAATTAATTGACGTAAACGAACTTTAACTGAATGTTCTTCATAATCGGTTAGATTAGGGTTATCTAATACTCGTAAACATTCATCAAGACCATTATGTTTTTGGATAATTGAACGTCGCGTTGCTTCGGTTGGGTGAGCAGTTAAAACGATTTCAATAAATAACTTTTCTAAAGTCGGACGAATTTGTGCAAAAGTTAAACCTTGATCTTTTAATCTTACAAGTAAAGCTTCAAAGCTACGTGAAGCATAATCATCTTCACTACTAGTAATAGATTTATTGGTTAACTGGTGCTGCTCAGTAGTATTAATGAAGTTTAATAAATGCGAAAAACAACGAGCTACAGGGATGATTAAATCATCACTCATAATATCAAGTAGGGTTACTAATTGTTCTTGCGCCTGCTTATCACCACTACCTGCTTGGCGTGAGTAATCTGAAATTTTATTCAAAATATCTAATACTGTTTGCCCATCAGTATCACGAACGGTTTCTTCTAAGAGCGTACTTAACATTTGTACTTGTTCTTGAATATGGTGATATTTATTTGTCACAATTTTATCTCTTAATAGTTAAATGAGGAAAAAATAAAGATTTAGCCTACCTATATAAATAAGGCTAAAATAATCTTAATTATTTTAGCA
>NZ_NRJF01000185.1 GCF_003585965.1 Psittacicella gerlachiana
ATACTTAACTACTTTATTTAAATAAATATTCTTATACAGTATTTGCTTACTGTAAAAGTTCGTCAGATTGATTGTAACTTATGACAGAAAAAATTAAAAAAGGTCATTTATTTATTATTTCTGCGCCATCGGGTGCTGGTAAAAGTACCTTAATTACAAAATTATTAAAATCAAATCTTGCGTCTAAATACTATTTGTCAATCTCGCATACTACCCGTCCAGTTAGACCTGGCGAACAACACGGGGTTCATTACTTTTTTACCAATATAGAAAACTTTGAAAATTTAATTCAAAATGATGAGTTTTTAGAGTATGCTGAAGTATTTGGTAACTACTATGGTACTTCAAAAAGAATTATCCGTGAAAAGTTAGAACAAGGAATAAATATTATTCTTGATATAGATTGGCAAGGTGCACGCAACGTTCGCAAACAATTTCCAGAAGCTATTTCTATTTTTATCTTACCACCAAGTATTGAAGAACTAAAACAACGTCTTCTTAATCGTCAAACAGATTCATTAGATGTAATTGAAAGACGTATGGCTAAAGCTGAGAATGAAATGGCACATAAACATGAGTATGATTATGAAATTTTAAATGATGATTTAGATCATGCTTATGCCCAATTTGTACAACTTTTAGAAAGTTACGCAAAAAAATAAGTATAAAAAATACGAGTATATTTTTTATAAATATGATATACTTAGTAGTTGTTCAGTATAACTGAAAAATCAATGTATCTTTTTTATACATGTTTTAAAAATGTTTTTCATGTTAGAGTAGGCAAATGCAAGATAACAAAACAGTAAACATTACTCAAGCTTTAAAAAAAATCCCTAATCGTTTCGAACTAATCGCAGTAGCTGCTCGTCGTGCAAGACAAATTCAAGAATACGAAGCCGCAGTTGCTAAAGCGGAATCTAACTACAGAAACACTTCAACTTTAGTTTTAGCTCAAGCTCGCGTTAAGGGCGGAAAAAATGGAGCTAAAGAGAGTAAAATTGAAACTCAATTAAAAGAGTTACGTAATAACCCTATCAATATCTTTGTAGATAACTCAGTTACAAAAGATAAACCTACGGTAGTGGCTCTTCGCGAAATTCAAGAGGGTTACGTTAATAAAGAATACTTAGATCGCAAAGATATATTCGATCAAATTCAAGATCAAACAAATTCATTTGAAGAAGTAGATAATCTTTTACAAGCAACAGATGATACTTTTGATGAAGAAACTTTCAAAAGTTTAAAAGATGACTTTAAAACTTTTAAAAATGAACATGAAGAAGAATTTGATGACGAGATAACAAGTGATTTCTTTGACGTTGTAAGTCCGTTTGACGAAGACTTCGAAGACGATGATGATAAATAAAAAAAGAGAGCCCAAAAGGGTTCTTTTTTTTATTTATCTTTTTATTTACTTATCTCTAGGCTTATTTCAAATAAGTCATGAAGATTTTATATAACTTTTTATATGTCTAATTCATTATATTCTATACCAATTGAAAAAATTCCAGGAATAACCAAAGCAAATCTTCCTAAATTTAAAGAGAATTTACATATAAATAATTTAGGGGAGCTACTAATGTATCTCCCTCGTAACTATGAAGATCGCTCGCAAATTTTCACTTTACCAGAAATTATTCCTGGAAATAAAGTTTGTATCCGTGTCAAAGTAACAGGTAAATATAAAAAAGAAATTAGTCGTTATAATTTACGCTTAGTTGTAAATGCTGTAGACCCAACTGGAGAGTCTATTCTTATTACTTTCTTTAGTGCAGCTTCTTATTATGACGAAAAAATAGAAGTTGGAGAAGTTTACACCTTCTTTGGAACTGTTGACTTTAATAGATTCGGACAAACAGCATATAAAATGAATCATCCAGAATTAGTTAACGAGATGGGTTCAAATAATGAATCTGCATTAACTCCTATCTATCCTAGTACTGCAAAACTTAAACAATACACTATACGTAAAGTTGTTAACAACGGCTTAAAATTTCTTGAGCAGACACCACTAGATAATCTCATTCCTAAAAATGGTTATCCTTTGATCCCATATCTAAGAACACTAGGATCACCGGTAGAATTTCTAGATATAAATAATTTAGACTTCACCGAAAGTCTTAAGTTTATTCATAATCCACCAAAAAATATAAATTCTCAGGATATCATTGAAAGAAAAAGTCCATACTTAATTCGTCTTATTGCAGAAGAAATTCTCGCAAAGCAATTAGCCCTCATTGAATCTAAAAAACTTCTACAAACCATTAAAAGTGTTAAGATTAATCCTAACTTAGATTTTGCTCAAAAAATTATCGATAATTTACCTTATAAATTAACCAATGCTCAATTTAGAGCTTTTAATGATGTAGTTAGAGATTTAGCAAGTGGTAAACCTATGCTTCGCTTAATTCAAGGTGATGTAGGATGTGGAAAAACTATGGTTGCCTTACTAAGTATAGCTCATCTTGTATCTCAAGGATTTCAAGCAGCCATGATCGCTCCTACAGAAATTTTGGCTCAGCAATTGTTTGAGAATATTTCTCAAACCTTAAGTCCTTACGGCATAAATGTTGTCTTTGTAAGTGGAAGTTTAGGTATAAAGGCGCGTAGAGAAATTGCTCATGCGGTTAAATCAGGAATAGCTCAAGTTGTGATTGGCACTCATGCTGTCTTTTCAGATTGGCTCGAATATCACAATTTAGCCCTTGTAGTTATTGATGAACAGCATAGATTTGGCGTTGAACAAAGATTAGCTATTTCGGCAAAACAACCTAATTTTAAAATTCATACGCTGATGATGAGTGCAACTCCTGCACCAAGAAGTATAGCTATGACTATTTATGCTAATCTAGATCTATCAATAATTGATGAGTTGCCACCAGGAAGAACTCCTGTTGAAACCTTTTTGATTAGTTCAACCAAACGAGCTCAATTAATTAATCGTATTCGCTATGTGATTAATTATGAAAAAAGACAAGTATATTGGGTTTGTGTATTAATCGAAGAAAATGAAAATCTTAATGCTCATAGTGCTTTTGAAGCTTTAAATTTACTACAAAGCCAAATGCCTGAAGTAAGAATTGGCTTGATTCATGGTAAATTAAAAGATCATGAAAAAGAACAAGTTATGCTTGCCTTTAAAAACAATGAACTCGACATGCTAGTCGCAACTACGGTTATTGAGGTTGGCGTTAATGTACCTAATGCTTCAATAATGATAATTGAAAATCCAGAAAGATTAGGTCTTTCTCAAATTCATCAGTTAAGAGGAAGAGTAGGAAGAGGAAGTGTTGAATCATTTTGTGGACTACTTTATGATTCAAGCATCTCAAAAAGCACTAAAAATCGTTTAGAGATCTTTACTCGTACTAATGATGGTTTTATCATTGCAGAAGAAGATATGAAATTACGTGGAACTGGTGATATTATAGGAACCAATCAGTCAGGTGAAATGCAATTTCTTATTTCAGATTTAATCAAAGATAACCTAATTGCACAAACTATTGGTGAATTTGCCCAATCTCTCTATCTAGAAGAACCAGAGTTAGCTCAGCAAATCATCCAACGTTGGAATGCTCGTAAGCAAGATTACGTTTTAGCTTAAATATGCAAAATTTAATATCTTTAATCGAAAATCTAGAATCAGAACCTAAGTTACAAGAGTTTACAAATTGTTTTTCTTATTTAAATAGTTTACAACAATTGGATAAAGCACAAATTGCACTGTTTGAAAAAATAAGTAAAGCTCATGGGATTAATTATGAACAAAGTATTACTAAATTAATAGAACAAGTTGACAATTGCTTGCCAAAAGTAGAGGTTAAGTTCCAAGAAATTTATAATCATCACCTCCTAAGATTTGTTCTTCTCAAAAATAAACATAACTCAATAATTTTAGAAGGCTATACTTTTCTTGACCTTTCTCAAGATCTCCAATTATCACAAACTCTAACTAGTTTATTATATGAAAAGATCCAAGTTCCTTTAGGAATTTGGTTATTTCAACAAGACTTTACTGCAAGTGATTTTCAATATTTTGTAATTAATGATCATCAAATTCTACGCTTGAGATCATTTTTAATAAATTGCAGGCAGTATGTACATAAAGATATCTTTACTACTTTACACCTAGTTGAAATATTTAATTTAAGCAATTTTAGTCCTTATCTTGAACAAAAGTAAAGTATATTAGGGGTTATACAAAAGTCATTTCGATTTTTCGATAATACCTTCTCTTTTAGTTTTAAGATAAATAATTTGCCTAAGAGTATATAAATTACTTTTGTGTGTACTGATATTATGCTCATAAAAAAGATCCTCCGTACTTTATAATAAAGTTCGGAGGATCTTTTTTATTGATCTAACATACAATAAAGTATGTCTATTAAATTACCAACGGTAAGAAGTTGTAAACCAAACAGAGAATTTACCACGACCGTTGTCTTCACCTTTCAGACGGTATGCACCATAAACATCAGCAGACCAATCTTTATAAGATGTACGTAGACCTAAACCGGTAGAAGCGATAACTTTGTGGTTTTTACCATCAAAGTTCTTAGTTTGGTTGTAGTAATAATCTACTGGACCATTGTTGTAACGTACCCAACCAGCATCTACGAAACCATAACCTTTAAGATCTAAGTTAGGAACACGTACAAAGTTCGGAGTGATTAACTCATTTTTAATGTATGCACCTGAGTCACCAGAACCATTTGAGTCACGGAAACCACGTACATCATTTGAGAATAATTCAGAGTTAACTAAGTGTTTATTAGACCATTGTCCTTTAACTTGTGTAACCCAAGTCCAGTTTTGAGGTAATGCTAGTTTGAAGTTAACAAACGCAGTCCACCAATCTGAGTATTTCTCAGCAGTTACTAAACGACCACCATCAACACGTAATTTATTAATGTTGTCAGTACCTAAGAAACCTGCGTAGAAGAAGTTATACTTAGCAGAGAACTCAATATCTAAACCACGGAATGGTACAATTTTACCAGTAAATCCTAAGTTAAATGGAGAGATATAATAAACAGAGTTGCTACTTGCTAAATTTAAGCTGTTATAGCGAATATTTGATTCACTTTTCAGACGTTTAAATGTATAACCAGCTTGGAATTTAATTTGGTTTGAGTAAGCCCAGTCAAAGTGTGGTAAATAGTATGACCAGTTTAAAATACCTACATCACCGACACCGTTCACGTCATAGAAAATAGTGTTACTATTATCATATGGCACATCATTTTGGTTTGTAGATGAGTGGAATAAAGACACATCTAAACGTTGGTGTGCTGCATAGAATGGAAGTGAGTAGCTACCACCAAATGCAAAATAACGGTCAAAGTTTTTAAGGTTAGTTAATAAAACTACATTTAAAACATCATCTCTACCAGTTAAGTTCGCATTTAAATAACCAGCCATGAAACGTAGATAATCAACACCTTTATCTGTAGATGAGTTATCTAATGAAACATAACGTAAAGTTTTACCACGAGGAGCAACTACGTTAACGTTAGCTACAATTGGTTTACCAGGTTGTAACTCATATTCAACTTGTGTAAGTTTTAATGGATTTTCTACAGCCATAGTTAATTCACGCTCGTCAACCCAAGGACGACCAGCAACGAATTGAACCCCTTCTTTTAATGAAGGTAATGAATTACGTACGTTTTCTTGTGAATAACCAGGAGCTGAACCATAATTAACTTGACCAGCAATGAAGTTAACATTATAAACAACAGTACCGTCAGCAATTCTTTGGTTAGGTAAAGTTACGGTAAATACACCTTTAGCGTCAGCATTTAAAACTTCTTGAAGTTTTAAACGAAGTTCATTTAATTTGCTAACGGTAACATTATTTCCAGTGTACTCTTGTAATAAAGTAACTAATTTTGCTCTTACTTCTGGTTTAATGTAAGAAGAGTCAGTATAACCAGTTAAGTTATAACGGCTAACTGTGAATTGAGCTTCAGTTGCACTTGTATTAGCATAAGTAGAAGTTGCAACCGAACCTACACCTAACAACGAAACTGCTAATAAAGCTGAAGTTAATTTATTTTTAAATTTCATATGTTTGTTATTGTGAAAACAATTCAAAAGAGCAAATTAAAAAATTTGACTTTTAATCATTATTACTTTTTATACCAGCAATCTTAAGCCGAGTATACCCAGATAACAACTAACCTAATCCTAAGTTAAATTTATGCTCTTAATTTTGAGTAAAGTTAATTAAGAGACTTTTTTATAAAGCATTCATATCTAATTATATACTATAAGTGTAAAAAATAAATATAAAATTTACTCAATCTCTACTAATATTTACCCCTAAAAAGCAAAATTTTATTGCAAATCATAAAAATCAAGCTTACGCTTGAATAAAACTCATCTATAATTCAACAACTTAACCAAGAAGATAAGAATGATTCAACTTTAGCCCTCATCTTAAAATTTTTCTATCAGGATCTTAAATTATCTTAGATAACCCCAATTTAACTTATGGTATAATTTAATCCCAATAACATTGGTGCAACTATGCACTAAACTTCGTAAAATTTTAACGTTCTTTTAGATCTTTATTGAGTATTAATATATGTCAGTACAAACTTTAAGAGGTTATTTAAATAACCCAGAAATCAAAGTTGCAATTATTCTCGCAGAATTCAATGATTTTATTACTAACGCTTTATTAAATGGAGCATTAGAAACTTTAAAATACACCGGTAATGTAAACGAAGATAATATTCTTGTTGTACGTGTACCTGGTGCTTATGAAATTCCTTATACCGCAAAACAATTAGCTCTTACCGGTAAATATGATGCAATCATAACTTTAGGAGCGGTTATTCGTGGAGCGACTCCTCATTTTGATTATGTTTGTGGTCCTATGTCTTCACAAATTATGAATATCTCCTTAGAGACTAACACTCCTATTTCATTTGGAGTTCTAACTACAAACTCAATTGAAGAAGCTATTGAACGTTGTGGCACTAAAGCTGGAAACAAAGGAATTGATGCAGCTAACGTTGCTTTACAAATGTACAATTTAAAAACTCAAATTAAATAATGAGAGAGGCTGTCAAAATGTCTAAATATGTTACATCAAAACGTCGTGTTGCAAGATTAGCAGCAGTTCAATGTATTTATACATGGACACTAAATAGAATCTCTCCTCAAGATATTGTTTACCAATTCTTAGAGTTTCACGCTGAAAATCAAGCTGAGCTTGATATAGATTTAGATCATTACCGCAATTTATTCTTCCATACTGTAAGTAATATTAAACGTATTGATCAAGAAATTGCAAAATTTTCTTCACGTGAAATAACTCAACTTGACCCAATAGTTTTAGCTATTCTTAGAGTTGCAACTTATGAGTTAACTTCTAAATCAGTATTACCTGCAGTTGCAATCAATGAAGCCATTGAAATTACTAAAGCGATTGCTGGTACAGGTTCTTATGCTTTTGTTAACTCAATTTTAGATAGAATTAAAAATCATCTTGTTGACAATGAACCAGCATTTGAACTTGAGAAGTCTGACGATAAAGACGAGAACGACGTAAACATTTAATATCAAAATAAAATTGTATAAAAGTTTATTATGTCTTACTTTGTAATTGGCTCAAACTATGAGTTAGCAGATACTAGTTTTAGTTCAAAAGTTGCTTTTTTTCACGAAAAAATGACACAATTACACCATGAACTCCTCGCTCATGGTTTAGCCGATTGTGCCTTAATCATATCAACATGTAATCGTTCTGAAGTTTTTGTTTATAAACGTGAAGTAGACAATCTTACAGATTGGACTACACAAATTAGTAATAGTGTCTTAAAAATTCATAATCTTAGATACCAAGATTTAAATAAGTTTTATCTTAAAGCTGATCTCGAAGCTATTGAACACTTATTTAAAGTAGCTTGTGGATTAGATAGCCTTGTTCTTGGAGAACCACAAATTACGGGACAAATCAAAGATGCTATGAACTTTACCGAAAAGTTTTATCAAACAGGTAACCTTAAGATTCCTTCTGAGTTTTATAAATTACTTGATGAAACTTTTGCTTGTGCCAAGGAAGTTAGAACAAAAACCACTATAGGTAAATATGCTGTCTCTATAGCATACATGGCTTGTAAGATTGCTCGTAATGAACTTAATTCCCATCATGGTAATAAAATTGTCTTGGTTGGAGCTTCACAAACTAACTTACTTCTTGCACGTCACCTAATTCGAAATGGCTTAACTAACATTGTTGTGGTTAATCGTAGTCTTGAAAATGCAAAAAACTTTATAAAAGAGTTAGGTTATGGCACTTATGTAAGTTTTGAGCATTTAATTCAAGCATTGCAAGGAAGTTCTCTCGTTTTTAGTTCTACTAGTGCAGATGATTATATTCTCACTTATCAATTAATTGAACAAATCCAAAAACTTAATAGTTACAATACTTGCTTATTCTTTGATCTAGCCATTCCTAATGATATAGATCCTAGTATTACTCAAATACCTGGAGTACGTTTATATAATCGTGATAATTTACAGTTCATGGTTGAAGAAAACAAGCAAAAAAGAGTTCATGCTGTTGACCATTCACTACCAATTATTAAAAAATATATAAATCTATATCAAGAGCATAATCGTATTATTCAAGGAAATGATATTATCGTTGAATATCGAAATGCAGCTAATCAACATAGAATTAATTTATTAAATGAAGCCAAACAAGCTATTCTTAAAGGTGAGGATATAGAATCAGTTCTCGAAAACTTTTCAGTAGCTTTAACTAACAAAGTGTTACATACTCCAACTTTAATTTTATCTTCATTTATAAAAAATGGGCAAACTTGCGAACTTAATACTATTCAAGACTTTATAGACCGTAGAGATAGAGAATCATTTTCTGAAGTCCTAGAAGATACTTTAAGTAAAGATATCTTCAAAAACACTTGTTGTAAAAATGATCCAAATTGCAAACAACTTGAATACGGAGCACCTATAAAATCTTCTAGTTTTATAGATATTTTTACTCAAAATAGGGGAAATGAATCTGTTTCAGGCTGTCCTATAGCTCATAGCGATAACTACAATCAACAAGATCCTTTACCTAAATCAGAGAGTAAATGTCCTTTTCACCAAAATGACAACTATGATTTAAGTAAAATGCATGGCATTATAGTGCCTTTTGACTTTGATTTTTCTGAAAATCAAGAATTAAATATGCTTGTTCAGGTTTGTGATGAGCAAAGTGTTGATGAAAAAATAGGTCTAGTAAAATTTATCCCTAAAAAATAGCTGCTTAAAAAGCGGCTATTTTTTATATAATATAACCTCTAGGTATTAGCAACTTTTAACAGAAATGAAAAAACACATTATAAAAACAATAACAACAATAATTTGTGGCACTGCTCTTTCAACCAATCTAGCTTTAGCAACAGGAATTATCAATACTAAAGATCTAGAACCAGCAAACAAACTTTCATTAAATACAACTCAAACTATTCTTTATCAAAATACCCTTGAGTTTGTAAATAATCTCAAAACTTTAGATACTGAGAGTAAATTCGAACTTGAAACTCGTTTAGAAGCACTAAGAAATTATATTCTTTATCCAATTATCTTAACCAATGTTATCAAAAAGTTTCCTGATGATTTCCCTCTAATTAAATACATTGATTATTTAAATACTTATTTTCCTAAGACAAATTTCACTAAAGATACTATTGATCGTACCTTTCTTTATTACAGTAATAATGAAGATTTTAATTCTATAAATCTAAATGTAGAAGTCTTAGGAAAAGATTATCCTTATAATCTTACCTCCTTATGTGCAATTGGCAATAGTGAACTAAACTCAGGAACTCAATATGATAAACTTGAATTAAGTAATATCTTCAATCAAGCACTAGCCCAAAGATATATTAACTCTTGTTCTTCATTTTTAAATGCTTATGTAGATAACCAGCTTATAAATGAAACTAATACTATTGCAATTAAAGATTTTATTCTAAATAATGCAACAACAAGTCGGATTAATTTAATAAAGCGCTTGGATAAAATTACAAGTTTGAATTATCAAAATGCAAGTTTAGCTAACTATGCAATTACTATTGTCGAAAATCCCAAAACTATTTTAGAGAACAACCATACTACAGAAAAAGATCTTCTTGAAATAGACAGTAGCAATACCCGTAATTTAGCAAGTAAATTTGGTTTTAAAAATGATCAAGATCTATTGAGTTTTATAGATCTTGTAAACAGCTCTCAAGCTTCACCAGCTATCAAAAAACAAGCTATTGCCGAATATATTGAAATAAATTACTATAAAATTTCTGCTGATTTAGTTAAACAATATATCACTACCTACTATACAGATAGAACTCTTGAACAATCTATTCGTAGAGCTATCGCAAGTAAGCAACCATACTTACAATATATAAATCTACTTTCAGTAGATAGACAAAATAACTCAGAATGGCTTTATTGGAAAGCTAAAGCTATGCAAGCAAGCAACCCAAGACAAGCGAAGCAATTACTTGAACAAGTTCTTAATCAACCAGGATTTTATGGACTATTAGCTGCAAAAACCTTAGGTAAACCATATAAAGTAGTAAATTCTATGGTTTATAGTCTTGATAAGGCTCCAGATTTACAAAAAGAATTTTCTTGGTATGCCGAGGCAATAAAAGAAGCTAATAAATTAAACGATACTAACTTAGCTTTATATATTTGGAGAAATTTTGAGGTAGATAATAATTACACAGGATTGATCAACTGGTCTTACCGTAACAATCTTTATTATCTAGGAGTTAATAGCTCTATACGTCAAGGGTTAAGAGAAAATCTCGCTGCTCGCTTCCCAAATGCTTATGATCATATCTTTGCAAATACCACTAAGAATCTCTTAGTTTCAAAGACTTTTGCTCAAGCTATTGCCCGTCAAGAATCAGCTTGGAATTACAATGCTAAATCTAGTGCAAACGCTTATGGTTTAATGCAGTTTATTAATGCTACAGCTGCAAGAACAGCAAAAAATATGGGTATTGACTATACCGGAGTTTCTAATCTTTATAACCCTGAATACGCTATTAATTTAGGTAGTTATCATTTATCAGAATTATTAGAACAAAATGACAATAATCGTATGCTAGCTGCTATTGGTTATAATGCCGGTCCACGCCGTATTAGTCAATGGCTCAACAACTCTAACGGACAGTTAAACTTTGATGAGTTTGTAGCCACTATTCCATTTAATGAAACTAGAAATTACGTTATGAATACCTTAACCTTTGATTACTACAGTCAAGTTTTACAAGGTTATAAAAACCCCGTAATTTTTTATGATAGTGAATGGAATCGTAAATACTAAGATCAATTTCTATAAATTACTACTTTGATCAATTTTAACTTTTTAATAATTCCATAAATACTTTAAAAACCATATACAAAGTCCCCCACTAAAATTTAATTTTAGTGAGGGACTTTATTGCAATTGAGCTTATGAGCTAAACTTTATTTACCCTATTATTTTTTCTTTTGTGGTCTTTGCCAATCAACTTTAGTAATGGTTTCTTTTTTATTTAACACTAAAGCAGATTCAAGTACATCTTTTACAACTGTAGTTCCAGCAGCAATGGTTACTCCATCCGCTAATTTAACCGGAGCAACTAATTGACAATCAGAACCGACAAAAACATTATCACCAATAATGGTTTTAAACTTGTTAGCCCCATCATAGTTACAAGTAATTACGCCTGCACCTATATTTACATCGACTCCAATTTCAGAATCACCTAAATAAGTTAAATGATTAGCCTTTGAGCCTTTACCAATTTTAGTATTCTTAGTTTCAACGAAATTTCCTACTTTTGTCTTATCAGCTAAAATAGAATTCGGACGTAGTCGAGCAAATGGACCTAAAGCACAATTATTTCCAACTTGCGAATCTTCAATAATAGTATAAGGCTCTATAACTGTATTATCTCCAATCGTTGCATTTTTAATAATACAACCTTGACCGATACGTACATTATTACCTAAAACAACTTTACCAAAAAACTGGCAATTAACATCAATATCACAGTCTGTACCAAACTCTAGCTCTCCGTGCAGGGTAATAGAGCTAGATACAACTGAGTGTAAAATTAATCCTTGTTCTGTTAATTCTTTAATTTTGATTTGATGATAAAAATCTTCCAATTGTGCTAATTGATATTTATTATTTGCAGATGATACTTCTTTAGGATCGGTAGTTACTGAAGTAATTTTCTGTCCTTGTTGATAAGCTAACTTAATAATATCCGTTAAATAATATTCATTTTGAGCATTATTATTATCTACTTTAGCTAGTAAATTTTGCAGATTTTTCGCACTTATAACAAGAATACCTGGATAAACTTCTTTAATTAAACGCTGTTCAGCAGTTGCATCTTTTTCTTCAACAATTGATGTGATATTTGAATTATGATCTCTTACTACTCTCCCGTAACCAAATGGATTATCTAGGATCGTGGTCATTAGAACAATGTTAGATCCACTTTGATATTGGGCAAATAGTTTTTCTAAGGTACTAGCCTGAATTAAAGGATTATCCGAAAACATTAACACCGTTGGCAAATCTTCTTCAATCAAATCAGCAGCTACTTTAGCAGCATGAGCTGTACCTAATTGCTGATCTTGATATGCCCATACGATATTTTTTCTATCTTGGAGATGCTCTTTTAAAAGATCACCTTTATAGCCATAAACCAAATAGTTTCTTTCAGGATTAAGTTTATCTATTTGATCTAAAATATGCTTGATCATAGATTTTCCTGCAACCTTATGCATAATTTTAGGAGTCTCACTCTTCATACGAGTTCCTGCACCAGCTGCTAAGACAATACTATAAAATTTAAAATCTTGCGTCATCATAGTAAAAAACCACTAAGTAATAAATACTTAATGGTGTTAAATCTTTTTATCTAAATTAATTTATTATAATAATTCTTTTACAGCTTCAACAGCTTTATCAAAATCAACTGCTTCTGTAATCTCAGGTGATAACTGAACGTATTTAACATTTAATTCTTTATCTAATACCACCACCGCACGTGCTGATAAACCTGCTAAAGGACCTTCTGCAAGTTTTAAGCCTAAACTCTCAAGAGTTTCAGGATGACGGAAAGTAGAAACTGTTTCTACATTATTTAAACCTTCAGCAGCACAGAAACGACCAGCAGCAAATGGTAAGTCTGCAGATACACAAAGAACTTTTGTCCCTGTTAAGTTATTTAAAATTCCATTAAATTCGCGTACTGACATAGCACATACACCAGTATCAATTGATGGGAATACATTTAAAACTACTACTTGACCAGCATAATCTTTTAATGATTTATCTGCTAAATCTTTGGTTGTGAATTTTAAATTTGCTAAATTATCACCAACTGCTACTAACTTATCACTAGTTAAAGCAACATCTGTACCTTGGAATTTTACTGTAGTCATTTGTAACTCCTTGTGTAAAATATTATAAATTCCTTTTAATATTATACAACAAAGATCGAAAATTAACAGTATAACAAGCTATTATCAGCAATTATAATAAATTTTATACAATAAAAAAGAGCCTGCCATAAGCAAGCTCTTTTTTATTATTGATAAAATATTAACGTTTAGAGTATTGTACACTCTTACGTGCTTTAGTTTTACCAACTTTTTTACGTTCAACTTTACGAGCGTCACGAGTTACGAAACCAGCTGCACGTAATTCTTTACGGAATTCTGGATCATACTCTAATAAAGCACGAGTTAAACCTAAACGAACAGCACCAGCTTGACCTGAAATACCGCCACCTTTTACAGTTACATATAAATCAAATTTATCTGATAAATTTAAAAGTTCTAAAGGTTGTTTAACCACCATTACTGATGTTTCACGACCAAAATAAGCATCTACATCACGGTTATTTACAGTGATTTTACCGCTACCAGCTCTTAAGAAAACACGAGCTGAAGAACTTTTACGACGACCTGTACCGTAGTATTGTTTTTCTGACATCTAATCTATTCCTCTATTAAAGTTCTACTGCTTTTGGATTTTGAGCAACGTGTGCGTGTTCAGCTCCAGCGTAAACTTTTAGTTTGCGGAACATTTGACGACCTAGTGGACCTTTCGGTAACATACCTTTAACTGCAATTTCAATTGCTGCTAATGGGTTACGTACTTGTAGCTCTTCAAAAGTAGCTTGTTTAATACCGCCTGGGAAACCAGAGTGGTGGTAATAGATTTTATCTGATGATTTGTTACCAGTTACTTTAATTTTAGAAGCATTGATAACTACAATGTAATCACCAGTGTCAACGTGTGGAGTATACTCAGGTTTATGTTTACCACGTAAACGAGCTGCGATTTCAGTTGCTAGACGACCTAAAGTTTTGCCATCAGCATCAACTAATAACCATTCGCGTTTAACTTCTTGTGGCTTTGCAACAAAAGTTTTCATGTAATATTTTTTCCAAATTAAAATTTAACCTTGACTAACTAAGAATTTCAATTTTGTACGGCAATCAACTACGACCACTGAGTACTATTGATCATTAATAATCAGTCTGATTAGACTTAGTCTAATCTGCCATTGGTGGGAAAACCAGATGCAAAAAGGTTGTTGATATTATATCTAAAAATTCTTTAATTTGCAGATTATTTTAATTAATTATTAATTCTGCATAAAAATTGGATTCATGTACTCATGAATCCATAATTAAATTACTCAGATATTATAAAGAAATTATCTTAAAATTGCAAGATTAATTATCAATTTTTATTTCTTCTTTTGTCGTTAAAAGTTTTGAAACTTCAACAATATCATCTTCAGTTAAAGTACCTGCAAGAATTTTTTGTTGCACTACTGCCGTAACATAATCAAACTTCGCACTAGTTAAGCTTTGCTCAACTGAATAAAGTTGGTTCACAGCATTAATTAAAGTCGTAATTGAAGCAGTACCAACTCTATAAGCAGCTTGGGTAGCATTATAAGCCTTACGTGCTGAAGCTAATGAGTCTCTATATGTATTAATGATCTCTTCATCGTATCTTATAGATTTTAAATTCGTATTAAATGAATTTTTAGTCTCTAAGTATGTTTGATCATAGCTATAAGATGATTGGGTATATAAAGATTTATAATATTTACTACTATTATAAATTTTTCCACCTTGGAAAATAGGAACTGTTAAAGTTACCGCAACTTGTAATCTATCTAGACGATGAGCAGCACCCCAATTTCTTTCACCATATTGGATGGTATTACTGCTACTGTTTCCTAAAGAAGCTGATAAAGATAATGTTGGTAGATAAGCAGCTACAGCTACTTTATGGTTAAGTCTTGCTAACTCTTTAGTCATAGCTAAAGATTTTAATGATAAGTTATTTGTAATATCATTAACATCTTCTGAATAAGATAATTTTGGAGTATTCTCTCCAAGAGTATAAAACTCAGTTAAATCTACATCCTGTCCCACAACTAAACTAAAGTTTGATAAAGCTGTTTCTAAAGTAGCTTTAGTTTGAATATAAGTAGCTTTTGCAGAGTTTAGATTAGAACTTGCTGTATCGAGATCAGAAGCTGAAGCTAATCCTGCTTTATATCTTGTATATGAGTTTTTATATACTTGCTCATAGTAGCTTACTTGATTTTTTGCGATGTTCATGTTCGCATTTGCCGTTAGTACGGCAATATAACGTGTAATCACACGGTTAATTAAATCTTGTTTAGCGGTTATGTAAGTAATTTCTGCTTGTCTTTTGGTCTTAGCAGCCACATCTAAAGAATAAAATGCAGACATACTAAAAATGTTTTGGCTTAAAGATAAGCTTACAGTAGACAAATAACTCTGTAAGTTACGATCTGCAGAAAGATTTCTACTTAAAGCCCAGTTATAAGTAAAACCTACACTTGGTAATACATTTGCATAGTTAGTATTTGCATTAGCAATACTTCCTTCTAAAGTAGCCTTAGCACTTTGAAATGTAATATCATTATTCAATGCTAGTTTATAACTTTCCTCTAAAGTTATAGCAGAAACATTGCTCGCAAATAAAATTGCTAAAGCACTAGTTACTGTAGCCAATCTAAATTTTTTCATTTACTTTTTTACCTTCCATGTATATCCATTAACCCCGTCTTCTACCACAATATTAAGACGGTTTAATTCATCTCTTACAGCATCAGCAGTTGCCCAGTCTTTTGAAGCTCTTGCTTGTGCACGTTTAGCAATTAACTCTTCAATATAAGCAGAATCTACTTCTAAATTTGCAGTGTTTTGGAAAAAGTCATCAGTAGATTTAAATAAAATTCCAAAGACATTACCTAAAGCTCTTAAAGCTTGAGCTAAGCTTACTTGTAATTGACGATCTTGAGCTGTATTAATTGCTGTAACTAATTCAAATAATACGGCTATAGCTTCAGGTGCATTAAAGTCATCATTCATAGATGTCGTAAATTTATCAACATAAACTTGGGCACCAAACTCAGCTTTAATTTCTGAAGCCGTATATACTTTATCAAAAGGTACATCACTATTACCTTTCAAAGCTGTATATATTCTCTCTAAAGATTTAGTTGCGATTTCTAAATTTTCAGTAGTATAGTTTAAGTCAGAACGATAATGAGCACCAGCTAAGAAAAATCTTACCGCTTCTGGTTCATAATTTTCTAGTAAAGTGCGAACTGTGAAAAAGTTATTTAATGACTTAGACATTTTCTCTTTGTCAACCATAACCATGCCACTATGTAACCAATAGTTAGCAAACTTATCTCCAGTTGCACAACAAGATTGAGCTATCTCATTCTCATGATGCGGGAACATTAAGTCGTTTCCACCAGCATGAATATCAAAATGAGATCCTAAATACTTATTACTCATAGCCGAACATTCAATATGCCAACCAGGTCTACCTTGTCCCCATGGAGAATCCCACATAGGTTCACCTGGCTTAGCCTGTTTCCACAGCACAAAATCTAAACTCGAATGTTTATTTTGTGATATTTCTGTACGAGTTCCAGTCTGTAACTGATCTAAAACTTGACGAGATAACTTACCGTAGTCTTTAAATTCATCAACTTTGAATAATAAGTCACCATCAGAATTTTGATAAGCATAACCTTTAGCTTGTAATTCCATACACATTTTAATAATTTCAGGAATTACTTGACTTGCTCGAGGTTCAACATCAGGATGTAAAACATTTAAACCATCTAAATCTTTATACATCTCTGTAATCATACGTTCAGTTAAACTATTAAAAGTTTCGTTATTTGCATTTGCTCTATTGATAATTTTATCATCAATATCAGTAATATTTCTAACAAAAGTTACCTTATAACCTGCAAATCTTAAATATCTATTTATCGTATCAAAAGCAACAAATGTTCT
This sequence comes from Psittacicella gerlachiana, assembly GCF_003585965.1. Taxonomy (GTDB): domain Bacteria; phylum Pseudomonadota; class Gammaproteobacteria; order Enterobacterales; family Psittacicellaceae; genus Psittacicella; species Psittacicella gerlachiana. The sequence continues at coordinate 17,413 of NZ_NRJF01000185.1, forward strand.
ACCATTACCTGCATGGATGTAGTCATATACGGTTGCACCACATACATACATTTTTATTTGCCCAGCTTCTATAGGTTTAAATGTTTCTTTACTACGAGAATAACTATTATATAATTTTAATTCTGACATATTAGGTTTAACTTAAGCACTATTACTTTCACATACCCTAAGC
>NZ_NRJF01000186.1 GCF_003585965.1 Psittacicella gerlachiana
ATATAACATTTTATTAGCATAAATTCTCTAAAATCCAATCAAAAAATCCTATCTATAAAAATAAAATTTAGTTTTATTTTTTAGTCTTAATATTATCAATCTTTGAGCTTACACTAAATATCAATATCTAGAATATCTAGATATTAAGCATCTTGAATATTAAGACCTTTTCGTTAAGTCACCGTTTGTTAAGTTTTTAAAAACATTTTCTAAAAATCCCATTTGCTACAGTTTTAATTTTAAGTTTTATTCTTAATTTTAATTTTTACAATTTTGTCATTTTTAACAGTTTTAACTAACTGTCTCCATTTTTATATTGCAAATTTTACAATTTTACTCTAAACAAATTTTTACGTATGCGACTTTAGTAAGGACAATTATGCATATTTGTTTAGGTAAAAGGTGGTTAAGTTGCTTGTTAAGCTTAGCTTTGCTTGTGCCTCCTCAACCTCAGGCTCTTACCGGAGGTAAATGGTTACAAGTAGAGGCTCAAGATAAAACTCAACAAGCAAGGGCAATTCTTAATGCCAAAAATAACCCTAATTCTCAAGAATATCAGCAATATCTAGCTTTAAAGCAAGATAAAAATTTTCTTGCTGCTCTAACTTCTCTCTCTTGGGGAAGCTTAGAACAAATTGATTTTACCCGTTTGAGTAAAGCTGAGCAAGAGCAACTAGTTACTCTCGTAGTCCAGTACTTACAAGCTCCGCCTCTCATTGTAGACTCAGGACAACAAGCTCTTTGGGATACAAGTAAAGATTATGCGGCTCAAGCTAGTGGAGTTGCTAGTAAAAGTCTTGCGAATATGCCCGAACTCGAAGTTAAACATGAAGCTTGGTTTCAAGATTCGCAACTGCTCAAGGGTTTGTCTCCTAGTGATCCCTTCATTAGTAGGGGTTCTTGTACCCAAACTAAAAGCTCGAGTTTCTCTTGTACCCAACCAAGAAAGATCTTTGCTAAATGTATTGTCCGTCCGACTTGGCAAGGTAGCAATCAAGGGCAAGGAGACATTACCAAACTTCCAGCTTTCTTCACCAAAAATAAAACTTGTGGCAAGCAATGTTTTCAGACTCAAGTTGAAGATCAAGGAAGAAAGATTAGCCAAACTCTAGTGTTATCGGTAATTCATCAAGTAGAACAAATGAGGTTTACCGTTCGTCTAGTTCATGGTGAGGGAAAGATTGGTGTCAATAATCAGCTTTTAGCTGTCGGTAAGGAGATAGATATTAGCTCTTTGTATAACTATAAAGAGCAAGTTTTAACCTTTAAGGTAAGTAACCTTAAAGCTTCGGTAAGAAAAGTTAATCCTTATCGCTTAGAGATTAGAGGTTACTATACTCAAGAGCAAAAACCAACACATATTGACTGGGATCTTGAAGCTTGTCCGTGGACAAGATTAACTCAAGAGTTTACCGCAAGTACTAAATTAAGCATCGAGCGAGGATATGTTAGTTTGCTTTTGAATAATAGTAATACTCAGGCTGAGGTGGCTTGGCAAGCTAAAAAGCAAAGTAAAACTCGATCTCAAGCTCAAAGTCAAATTCAAACTCCAAATGAGATAAAATTTCAAATTCAACATCAAGTTAAACCTCAAGTTAGAATACAAGAAGATCTTTATCCTCTAAAAGATCTTCAACCTCCAAAGAGAAAGCAAATTGATATTTATTCCTTAGAAGAAACGCAAATAGGGCAAATTCAAATCTTATCGAGGATAACTAATTGGCTACATAAATTAGTTTTCCTATTGAATCATCCAATAAAACCTATTTCTTCTCAGGAGGCTCTGGCTCAAGTGAGCTTGAGCCAAGAGCAATCAGCTTTTTCTCATAGTTTTTTAGCTCAGGCATCTATGCAGCGAGAACAATCTATTGACTCTCAAGATCCTTTGCTTCAAGGATACCTGAACTTAGAATCACCTACTGCTTCTCAGAATCCTTTGGCTCAAGTGAGCTTGAACCAAGAAGCACCTACTTTATTTAATCAAACTTTAGCTCGAGAGGTTGCAGAACCAAAGCAAAACATCCCCATTGGTGCTGAGCTTAAGCCTAAGGCAACGACTAGTTTAAGTCTTGTGCAAACCAAGACTCAAGTTCAGATACCAGTATTTTATTCTCAACCTACTTTTTTCAAGCAAATGTTCTTCGCAAATTCCGAGCTTAAACACTTACTTTCTCTTCAGGAGAGTTTGAGACAAGTGAGCTTGTCGCAAATATTTTCCACTTTCTCTCCTCAGCTTTTGGGGTCGAGCTTTAAGCAATCACCTACTTTTGTTTCTCAGGAACTAGTAGAGATTGCAGTAACAAGTTCAGTAAGAAGTAAGGATGTCTCTGCTCCTTCCTCTACGAACACTGCTTCTGTGGGTACTGCTTACGCTAATACCGCAGACCTCAAAGCTCAGCTCGAGCAAATTAATGATCAAGCTCTTCCTAAACTCTACCAAGTTAAATGTTTAGGTAAGAAAATTCGTCTTCCGGAAGACCAACAAGCTTGCGTCATCATTAATGGCAAAGAGTATTGTCGTATTCAAAATCCGCATAATCCATATTTAGGAGAAGCGAGCTTTTGTGAGCAAATTGAAATCAGTTGGCAATACACTACGCAAGTCAAAGCTACTTGTAAACAAGCTCTAGAGCAAGCTTTAAGTAAATCTAACATCACTTGTACTTTAAAAGATAAAGAACCAATTTATTTACAAAGTGCTCGTGATGGTGATCCTTATAGTTTGCATTACGCCCAAATTAGTAAGATCAAAGGTGCAAGCCCTGAATTAGTTAAAGGAATTATTGGCTACACTTATAGCTACCAGTGCAATCAACAAAGCGTGCGACCTAATTGCTTAGATAACTTTGTCAGCAAGCAAAGCTATGAAGATTGTCCTTTAGAAGTAAGTATTAAAGAAGTACCAAAAAACTTTACCACCCAAAATTTTGCTACCTGCATTCTTGGAGTTAGTTGTCCTAAATACTTTGTTCAACAAGGTGATAAGGTAATTATCACTAACAAATCTTGCCAAGTAGTAGAACATTATCAAGGCTTGCTTACTTATCGGTGTTGGAAACAAGAGAGTTTTCAGAATACTGTGGTCACCACTAAAAGTAAGTGTGCTCCTTATACTTGCCAAGCGGGAGATATGGGCTGTGACCGTTTACAAAAGCAACAAGACATGAGTAAAGTTATAGCTGCGGTTTCTTTGCTCAGTGGTATTCAAGAAGAATCTCAATGCGATCTACGCACGGGAATCTGTCGAGTATTTGCAGGTAAAGCTCATACTTGTCGTTGTAGTGCCAAAGGTTTAGTTGATTGCTGTAATTTACCAACTCAAGTCTCTTTACAAGATTATCTAAGTTTAGGGTTTAAACTAACTCAGCTTAATGAATATGCTGCCAAATCCTTGGGTTATGAGAACCCTATAGGCTCTTGGGCTAATCTTGGACAGTTGGTAAACCAAGGCTTTACCAAAGCTTATAACTATAGTAAAGAGAATTTAACTTCCCTCTATGAAAATCTTGTTGGTAATAGTGTAGCTACCGGCACAAGTGTGCAAGGAGGAGAAGTGGTCGCAAACCAAAAACTTTTACAAAGTTTAATGGCGAGCTTATATCGCTGGGTTAATCAAAATCTTGGAACACAAATTGGACAAAAAATCTTTGTGCAGCAAGGAGATACTATAAAAATCAATCCTGCGGTTTCTCAAGGTTTTAACTATGCGATGACCATTTACTCTGCTTATAGTTTTACCAAAAATGCTTTAGAAGTCGCTTATTCCTGTAATGAAAGTGAAGTTGAGTTTGCTAATAAACGTAAACTTCGTTCTTGTACAAATGTAGGGGTATATTGTAGTCAAAGACTTTTAGGCTCTTGTATCCAAACCACTCAAGTAAGTTGTTGTTACTCTAGTCCTTTAGCTCGTATTATTCAAGAGCAAGTGAGAACTCAACTGAACAAGGGCTTTGGGAGACCGCAAAAGCCTGATTGTAGCCCCTTAACTACCGAAGAGCTAGCTTTGGTGGATTGGCAACAAATCAATCTCGATGAATGGGTAGCAATTATGCTTTCAAGTCCAGAGTTTAGGAATCTCGGCACTAAGCTAGCTCAGCAACAAACTCTCTTAACTCGTGCTAGTGCTAACCAAAACTTTGATCAAAGAAATGCCCAAGAGAGGAATCAACAGAGATTAGATTACTTGGGATCTAATCTAACTCTTGATAACTTTGTGCGTAAAGCTCGACAATTTTTAATTAATCAAAATTGAGATATCGCTTAATGTCAAATTAAGAGATATCAAAAGTTTACAATTAGATATCTCCTAACTAAAATAAAGAAATGACCTGAGATATCAATTAATAATTAATCTAAGTGGATTATTGCTCCAATTCACTTAAAGACCTGTAAGGAGGTGTAAAAGAAAATATTTAATCCAGTTTGAGTTGGCGATACTTTTATCGCCAACTTAAACTCCCTTTTTAGAGAAATTTTAGAATGGGAGAAATCTCATGATACGTTATCTAATTTACTTGCTACTTTCTTTTCTTAGTGGACAAGTTTTTGCGAGTAATCAACTTACAAGTTTTTCTTATCATTTACAAAACCAAGGCTGGTTTTATTACAACTGGCAATTACTGCAAGAGCAAGAACGAGAACAAGGTCTAACTTTAGAACAACTACCACCCGTACCCACCAAGATTAGTAGTGCTTGGCTTCGTCAAGCTTTACCCTTGTATCTTGAATTTGCGATGGACAATCCAAGTGAAGCTAATGTTCTTGCTTATCTCTATTTACAAACCTATGCCCAACAAAAAGCCGCTCTGTTTAGTGAGCAAGCTCAATTAGTAACTCAAGGTAATGCTATTTTGGATAGTAATGCTTTCTTTCCGCAAAATGCGATGGCACAACAATATCGTGAGCAAATGAGTGCAGCTATGCGACAAAATCTTATTCGTCTGCATGCACCAGCTTTAACCTTGGTGTTTACTGTAGCTCAGGATTATGAAAGTAAAAATTTTACGGCTCTAGCTGCCAAGGCTGCAAGTGAACTTGGCATTAAGGTAGAAATTTATGAAGTTAATGGAAAAGTCCATCCTGAATTAAAAGATTTTTGGCATCAACGAGATCCAAGAAAAATTCAAAGCTTTTTACAGCAAGCAGCTGTGGAAATAGTACCAAGTGTTCATATTTTTAGTCCGAGCCATGGAGCTTTTTTAGTAGAAGGGGCGGTAGACTTGCAAGAATTTGAACAAAGGATTATTCGTTATCTCTACTTGACCAAGCTAATTAGTCGTACCGAATACAACTTAACTCGAGGGGTAATTAATGAACGTCAACAAGATCCTGAAAAAATCCAAGAGTTGATTAATGACAAACTCCTAAAACGGTCTTTGCCTAAAGCCTTTAATTAAACAAAATAGGGCATTTATTGGCAGACAACCACCTACTTTTAACTTCAATAAGGAAACTTTTATGAAGAAACTCACCTTTCTCTTACTTTGTTTATGGGGAACTAGTATCCAAGCTCAGCATCTAGGTTCTCTCTACTATCTCTGGGAATATCGTCCTTACACTCTTACGGTAAAAACTGAGAATATTTTTATGAGTAAAGAACAAGAGAAATTTAATCTCCGTCAATATCATCAAGAGTTACAACAACAGCAAAGTAAGCCTTCCTTTGATTTTACTTATCTCCTTTATCTCAACCTTAAAGAATATGGACAGTGGCAAGATATATATCTTGATCAAGTTCCAGAATATAGTAAAAACCTTTACTCTTTACTAGCTTGGTATTACTACAACTGGCAAGTAGAAGCTCAAGCTCAAAGTTTAGAGGTTGCTCCTCAAGCTCCCCAAGCTGTTCCTGCAACTTTTGATCAAGCATGGTTACGACGCCATTTACCCGACTATTTAGCTTTAAGTAAAACTCAACTTGAACCACAAGTGGCTTTAGCAAGTTTGTACTTACTTTACTTTGATTTGCTTTTAGATCCGCAAACGGAAAATTTTTATACTCCGGTGGCAAGAAAACATTATTTTGCTTTACTCGAACAAGCTATTAAACAAGCTCTCTTCCAAAGTTTTAATCAAGAGTTGAGTTTGGCAATGGTGTCATTGCACACTAACCCTTATCTAAAAAAGATTTGCCGTTATGCTCAACAAGCTCAGGCTTATGGTTATACCTTTAGTATTTATCCACAACAACCGCAAGCTTTACGTAAGCTCACTCAGATTTCTCAAGATATAACTCCTCCTGAGTATGATCATTTATTAGTTAAGTTCAAAGATGGTACTTATCAAAGTTATGATCTGAGTAAATTTAGGGTGATTGAACATAGCCATTTCTTAAAACAAGACTTAGTGGTGCGTTATCATCCTGAAGTAGAGCAAGTGCTTAAGTACTTACTCCAAGAACAAGGACTTATCACCTCTACTGAAGTAAAAATCCTTGAGGGACGCATCCAAGAGCTAACTCTAGCTGATCGCCAAGTTATTGCTCAAGTGATCAATGAACGTTTACTGAAATTAACTCCGAAGCAAGAGTAAGGAGGCAAGATGTACCAGCAAGCAGGGAAAGGCTTACTTACTTTACTCTTTGCGTATCTCATCTCCTTGCCTACTTTGGCAAATTCGGTAAGTGATTCTTTGAACCGCAACCTTAATGTGCAAAACCATACCACCAGTGCAGCTCGGATTCGAGCTTTAGATCGCAATGTTTACTATGGAGGGAGTTTTACCTTACGCAATCAACTTTTGGCAATTCAATTGCTTAACTTTGATGCTCCCTATCTCAATGCCGGTTGTGGCGGAATAGATTTGTATGGAGGAAGCTTTAGTTTTATTAGTAAAGAGCAATTTAATCAACTAATGAAAGCAGTAGCCTCCAATGCCGTAGGTTATAGCTTTAGTTTGGCTCTTACTCATGTATGTCCTACTTGTAGTCAAGTGGTTGAAGCTTTACAAAGAAAAGTACAAATGCTCAATCAGCATCTCGGTAACTCTTGTGCTTTAGCTCAAGGGATTGTTAATGATTCTTTAGCAGCTATTACCGGTGCTACTAACAACAAGCTAAGTTTGATGGCAAACCTCAAAGGCTTTGGGGATGCTTTTACTAGTTTTTTTACTCAAGCCCCTGAAGCTAAGCAATTGGTTCTCAAGAGTAACGCCAAAGTAAAACAAACCTTGTATGGAAATGTTCTTCTAGAAGCCTTTCGTAAGACCTATGGGAATGAATTTAAAGATGAGTACATTATGAGTATGTTGTCTTTAACTGGAACTATAGTGGTGATCCCTAAACATCAAGGAAAAAACTCCGAAGATCAAATAAAAGTTTATCCCGGTAATCTCACTTCCTTTACTAATCTTATTCAAGGAGGTGCGGTTTCGGAATACACTTGTGCTAATCGTAAATGTGAAGAGCTACGAATTAAAACTACAAAAGTTGAAACCCTAGCTGATCGCATTAAAACTCTTTACCTAGGAACAACGAGTAATGACTTTTCCTCTTATGGGCAAGGAGTAATTGGGATGTATGAAACTAACCAAGGAGTTTTAACCGTACAACAAAAACGTCAACTCCTCATGATTGGTGAGGGGATTAATACTCAAATCAAAACCTTAGCTCAACAATCACCAGGAGCTGCTCGAGACTTTGTAAACTTTGCTGCTAACTATATAGCCTACAAATATGCAGTGCAGGAAATAGAGTATGTGTTTAGGTTAGCTTTTACGGCATTACAGGTAATGCAGGAGAACCCTGCTTATAACAAACTCTTAGAAGTGTTAAAGCAAAGCTATGCTTCCTACTTAGCCGCTATTAATACTTACTCTGAATTAGCGAATCCAAGTAGTGTGGTTGAATATTATAACAATCTGCAAATGCAACTAAATCCAAATTATGGAAAAGTAAAACCTCACTAGAGCAAAGCAAATAAATCAAATTAAGGCAAAGAATAGGTTTTTTTATGCGAAAGCAAACTCTAGCCGAGTTTGTTTTGGTGTGTAGTCAAACTCTAGCCGA
>NZ_NRJF01000187.1 GCF_003585965.1 Psittacicella gerlachiana
GTAATATATTTCCAACTATATCAGTAGTGTTTATTTTTACGGTAATATTAGCAAGATTAAATACTATATTTCCTTGATGATTATTCCAATCTATTTCTTTTAGGAGGTTGTAGATTTGTTGAGGATTAGATTTTTGAATCATAAATAATAGATAGATAAAAAATTATCATAATAACATATGTAAATTTATAGATATGTTAGTTTTTTGGGGTGCATAGTATATATGATTTATAAATTTATTTTTCAAAAAGAAGGTATAATATAACATGTGCTGTGTTATATAACTATGTATATGAAAGGTGGAAAAAGACAAAGATCTGGACGTAAAAAGATACAGGAAGAATATAAGAAAAAGGGTGTTAACGTATATTTAACTTTAGATGAAATAGATTTTATAAAAAGTAATTTTTTAGGAAATAATCTATCGACTAAAGTTCGCTCTGTTATAAAAGTAGGAATAAATAATTATTTAGAATCAATGAAAAATGTAGTTAGATATATAGATTTATTTGCTGGTCTTGGTGGAATAAGAATCGGACTTAACCAAGCTTTGTCTCAGCTTGGGATTGAAGGTAAATGTGTGCTGACTTCAGAAATTAAAAAGCATGCTCTCAAAGCCTATACAAATAATTTTTCTGAAGAGAATATTGTTGGGGATATTACCCAAGTACAAGTAGAGAGCATCCCTGATTTTGAGGTGCTTTTAGCTGGCTTTCCTTGTCAACCTTTTTCAGCAGCAGGAAATCGCTTAGGATTTAAGGACACAAGAGGAACTTTATTTTTTGAGATTGAAAGAATTTTACGAGCGAAAAAACCTTATGCTTTTATCTTAGAAAATGTTGAAGGTTTAGTTACTCATGATGGTGGGAGAACTTTAGGAATCATGCTAGAGATTCTTGCTTCGCTTGGTTATAAAGTAACACATAAACTTCTTGATGCTCGTGATTTTGGTTTAGCTCAAAGCCGTAAAAGAGTATATCTTGTTGGTACTTTAGATACTTTTGTGAGCTTAGAAGACTTTGAGTTGAGTCAAAGTTCTTTTAAAGATATTCAAGAACATGGGGTAGCTTATACGCCAAGTGAATTTAGTACTAAGTTACTACAAAATTATCCTCAAGAGCAACTTTACGGTAAGTCAATAAAAGATAAACGTGGAGGTAAAGATAATATCCATTCTTGGGATCTTGAGTTAAAAGGAGCAATAACTTCAAGCCAAAAACAAATCTTAAACCAACTGTTAAAAGAACGTCGTAAGAAAAAATGGGCTGAAGAAATTGGTATTAAGTGGATGGATGGCATGCCATTAACTTGTAAGCAAATTGCTACTTTTGTAGAAGAAGAAAATCTGCAAGAACTCTTAGATGATTTAGTGCAAAAAGGATATTTAAGTTTTGAGCATCCTAAAGATCTAGTTAATGGAAAAAGAGTTTATATTGAGACCAAACCTAAAGGCTACAATATAGTTACTGGTAAACTATCTTTTGAGTTTTCTAAAATCCTTGATCCCCATGAGGTAACTCCAACCCTAGTGGCTACGGATGTAGAAAAGTTAGGAGTAATTGACGGTGATGGTATTAGAAAACTTACTTTACGTGAAGGATTAAGACTTTGTGGTTTCCCTGAAGATTATAGTTTGGATTCGGTATCTTACAGACAAGGAATGGATTTGTTAGGGAATACAGTGTGTATTCCAGTAATTGAGCAAATTGCTTTAAGAGTAGGGAAGCTATTTAAGGAAAAATTTCAACATTAGTTTTGAGAAATGCAATTATTTCGAGAAATTGACCTTTAAAATCCTTGATAAGTAGAGAATGCTAACTTATATAGTGCTAATAATTTATCTTTATCAATTTCTTCTAACTCTTGTAAAACAGTGTTATTTCCTAATATAAAGTTATCGTTATTTTTCTCAATAGCTATTTTATTTATTGTGATAATTAATTGATCGCATAATTTTTTAAATGCCTCTTTATCACCTGTAATTATTTCGTAAAATTTATCTATTGATATTTTTCTTATCCTTTCATTATTTTGAGATTCTTTATTTATAGATATTTTCCAAGGGATGTTTTGAGATTTTTTAGCAATGACTTCAACAAGAACACATATGGCATTACTAGAGTTTTCATC
>NZ_NRJF01000188.1 GCF_003585965.1 Psittacicella gerlachiana
AGACTAGAAGCTTACTTGAGGTCGCAGTCAACTTCCTATTATTAGTTTTTTAACTTTGCAACATCTACCTTTTGCAAGGTAAAAATTATATTTTTAGTTACATTTAGCGATTAACATGCCTAATTTGTTACTTTTTCCTTGAATCCGATTTATTAAAAAAGCTCAAACAACTTTATCCTACCCCTTAACAATAAACAAATAATAACTTTTGATACCAAAAATATATGATTTTACCTTTCATTTGCAAGACACACCCCAAAGGTAAGAAAAAATTAGCTTATTTTCGAGAGATTTTTTAGTTCACAAAAATAAATCTCAGTATAATGAGGATAAAATTATAAGAGTTTACTTCTTTCCACAATTCTCAAACTCAAATAATTAGATACCATAAGATAAAGTTCTTTTATAGAAGTATTTTCCTCTACCGCTATAAAAGACTTAATGGAGAACAAGATTTCTAGGTTATAAGTAATCCTCTTCTAGCCTCTAAAGGTTTCCTTTTAAGGATAGAAATATTTATCAAATCTGGAAATAAGTTCTTTAAAAAGATCGACGATCTTTTTAAATGGGGTAACCCCATTTACAATTTCCATATTAAAAAGTTTAGTCTTGTCTTGCGGATAACAATTCCTTTCAAGTGCAAGTTAACTTGATTAACTTGCATTTATCTTTCCTCATTACCCGTCTAAACAACTTACTCCTAGTTATCTTTGATTCAATCTTATTTTTCTTTCCATAACAATTAAAAGATTAAATCATAAGATAGATATGAAAAAAACTCTCTTAGCTCTTGCTTTAACTGGTCTTGCTACTAGTTCTTTTGCTTACGTAAATGTATTCACTTCGGCAGATGGTCGCTCTTATGTTTCTGTAGGTGCTGATCTTCGTGCAATCTACTCCTACGAAGACAAAACTACTTCTTTATATAACCGTAGCACAGCTGCCGATGACTATAAAAGTACTTATGGTTTCCGTACTCGTTTTACTTTAAATGGTAAAGCTTGGTTAAATCCAACGACTAACTTAGGCTTCCATGCTCGTGTTGGAGCTCAATGGGTAAGTACTCACGCTACAGTACAGAACACTACGGTTTCAAGAACTCGTGTCGGTTATCCTTATGCTACTTACTTCACTACGAAAAAATCTTTAGTTTACACTAACAATAGAGGTAACACTAAATTACACGATCACTCAGTAACTGATCCACGTTTTGAGCGTTTATACGTTTACTTTGAGAATTTCTCATTTGGTAAAGTAACTATCGCTCCAGGCTTAGCTAATATTGCTAACCAAGAACAAGGAGCTGCAGATCAAAATGATTTTGGTACTTCTACTAACTACGTAAGCACTCCTTACTCAGCTTCATCTGATGCTTACCTGCTCTATGCAGATTGGACCCTACGTTACGACCTAACTTCAAATCCAAATGTACCTTATCGTTTTGCAGTTTCTACTTCTGCAAAACGTAGTACTAATACTTTTGCAGATGGTAACTACAAATACGATCGTGATATGCAAGCTTCATTTGGTTGGAAATTTGATCGTAACAACTCTGTTTACTTAAACGTAACTGGTCGTCGTGTTGCTAATGGTTCAACAAACTTTACAGGCTATACTAATACTTTAGCTTTTGAATTATTTGCAGATGTACGTCCTGTTCCAGGGTACAATAATTTACGCTTACGTGCAAACATCTCAACCAGCAAACAAAATCGTGATACTTGGACCAGAGCTAACTACAGCACTTCTGTAGGTTTTGATGTTGCTCACTATGACACTTTTGTTAAAGGTTTAACTTTATATACAGGTTACATCTATAAATATAGCAAATCTAACTATAGTACTAGCACCCAATTATTTAGATATACTAAAGACAAATTTGCTTACTTAGGTGGTGAGTACTATATCTATGACAGCTACCAAGGTGATGCTTTTACTTTAAAATACTTTGTTGAAGGCTTACGTTCTAACTCTTCACAATCAAATAACACAGGTTCAACAACAACCCGTGGTACTTTAAATCACTTACAAAATACCCAAGTAGCTACTGGCTTTAGATTATTCTACTAATCTTATTCTGATTAGCTAAACTTCAGCTATAGCTCAAGTAAAAGATTTTTTTCATGTGTCTATGCAACCTTAAAGTCTCTTTAAGGTTGCTTTTGCATACTTTGAAATCTAAGAGCAACAACGCTAAATTATATTTTTTGATCTCAAAACTACAATTTTTTATCATTTTTGATCGCTTATTTTGTGAGCCATGTCGCAAATTTACACTTTTTATTTCTCCCAAATTTAAATTTTTGTATAATATACATAAGCTTATTTCAAATAAGTGCTAAATTAACTTAATTACCCATTCTTCTTTAATTGATAATCTTTGTCCATATAGGAAATGTTTATTATTAAATAATAAAAGAGTGATACTTAAGAAGTAATTTAGAAAACTTGTCTTTTTGTAGATATTAAATTCTCGTTTATGGAAAATGTAACTCCTCTGGGGTTACATGTTTTTTGTCTCTAAAAATTATAAAATTGTTTTAGCCAAGTTATTTAGAACTAAAGTTAAATTAGTTACTCAGGAGAGATAATACTTTTAGAAATCACAACTTTAAGTATGAGTACTTTTAGCATTAGCTTTGAGATAATTCTGGTAAGAATTTAAACAACTCCTCAAAAAAGGGAGCAACCATTTTTGCAAAAGTGGCTGCTCCCTTTTTTCTAGACCTAAAATTTATACCCTTATTTTACATCTCCTAGGAATTTAGACCAAAAATCTAAGTTTTTCTTACCTTAAATTTGCTTATGATATATAATTAAAACTAAAGAAAAACATTTTTAAATCCAATCATATTACCATATAACTCCTGACTACAATATGACGATTAAATTCAGTAATCTAGATGATGAACATTTATTTGAAGAAAGTGTTATCACTTTCTTAACGAAAAATTCCCAACTCTTTCCACGGGTGCAACAAGAGCAAGTACAATTTGATCTTGAACAAGCAATTAATGATCCTGAACATCAACTCTCTTGGGAATACGCACGAGAAGTTAACAATATCTATAAGCTCGAACAAAATCTCAGAAGCATTATTGAACACAATAACCGAGATATCCTTGAGAAATCAGGTTCAGCAACCCTGAGTGATAAAGAATTTAATCTCATTAAAGAGTATATTTTTAATGAGATCTATGGGAGTGAAGCAAAAAGAACCAGTGAAATTCCTGTAAACACTGCTATTTTCTTACGAGGCGTAGGCGGAATTAGTGAGTATACTTCTTTAAAACGTACTTTACCTGATGGTACAGATAAAGAGATAAGTTTAATTTTATTTGCTTCACCGCAATTATCGGCAAACGCAAAAGCTAAGTACCCTCAGTATCAAGTACATTATCAAATACTCCGACAATTTAATTATAAAGATTATACTTTTGATTTAGTGCTCCTGATTAATGGATTTCCTTTAATTCTCATTGAAAATAAAAGAGCAAGAACCAAGAGAGACCTTAAAGATCAACTACAACGCTACTTAAGAAGCTTTAATACTAATAATCAAGATCTCTTTCTTACGACTCAAGTTTTAGTTGGACTGACGCCAACAACAGCAATGTACTTTGCTCGTCCTAGCGACAAAATTAAAGATTCATTTATCTTTAAGTGGACAGTGCCTAATAATATTGAAACTCCAATGAAGTATGGAGATTTAGAAATTCCTCAAGGAATTGAAGTTGAGTCAAAAAACTCACTAAACTTTCTTGCTTCGTTTCTCAATCCTAAAAGTGCTCATGAGTTAATTAGCAACTATATAGTTACGGTAAAAAATGACCATAATAGTTATATTATGGTAATGCGTAAGTACCAAACTGAAGCCGTACGCATCACTTTAGATCGTATTGAGCAAATGCTAAGAAACCTCGACCAAAATAATAAGTTTAACCAATTAAAATATACAGCGGATAAACAACATCTCGAGGTCGATTACAACCACAATCCTCATGAATCAGTAACTAATCTCCTAGGTTATGTATGGCATACTACGGGATCAGGAAAAACCGTAACTAGCTTTAAGATTGCAAGTTTAGCTAAAGAACTTGATAATATTGATAAAGTCGTGTTTGTAGTTGACCGTAAAGACTTAGATTCACAAACGGTGGCGAGCTTTAAGAGCTATCTTGCGACTAGTGCCGATGAAGCTAAATCTTCTCATGTCCGTGGCGTAAGAACGAGCGAGAAAACTCAGAGCCTAATTGAGAATCTTAATGATAATAGTAAAGATATTATTATCACAACCATCCAAAAATTAGGACGAGTATTCAACCAAGCTAGCTCTGCTCAACAAGAAAATATTCGTCATAAAAATATTCTCTTTATTGTCGATGAAGCTCACCGTTCAACGTCAGGGCAAACTCTAGAGCAAGTTCGTAAAGAGTTTAAATATACCGCTTGGGTTGGTTTCACCGGCACTCCGAACTTTAATGCTAGTGATAAAAACTCTGATAGCATCTTTGGCGAACGCATTCATAGCTATACCATTGCCCAAGCAATTTATGATAAAAGTGTTCTTGGCTTTAATGCCCTCTTTACTAATGTAACTACTCAAGAGATTGAGAATGAACACTATGACGATGAATTAATCCAAAAACTCAGAGAACATTTTGGTAAAGATAAGGTCGATCAAATTTATATTAATGAACATGAAATTGATCCCCAAAAACTCGAAAGTATGCTAGATGACTTTTATGAATACCATATCAAAAAGGATTCTGCATTTGCCAAAAATCGTATTGTAACGGTAGTTAAAGAGATTCTGAACAAGTGGGATCGTCTAACTCAAAATCGCAAGTTCAATGGGATGATCACTACCTCAAGTATTAAAAATGCCATCCGCATTTTCTTTGAGTTAAAAAAGCAAAACGAAAAGCTCAAAAAACCATTACGTTTTACTACCTTATTTAGTGATTTTAATCTCAATCGCACCCAAACCCTGGATGACGACGAAATCGATTTTGAAAGCAAAGAGTTTAATCCGCATGAAAAAATTAAGCTCAATCTCGAACAAGGCGATATCGAGTATGGCTATGATCAAATTAGAGCGATAATTCTTGAGCATTACAATCGTACTTTTAATACCAATGTTTCATCTGACACCTTTGAAGCAGATGTTTACAAACGAATTAAACGTAGTACTTTTGATCCTGCTAAGTCTGCAGAAGAAAACCAAAATAGCTATTTAGATATAGTAATTGTGGTCGATAAAATGCTGACAGGATTTGATGCTCCACAATTAAACACGCTAATTGTCGATCGTGTACTTTCTGGAGCTAAATTAATTCAAGCTTACTCACGTACCAATCGTATCTATAATGCCGATAAAGCATATGGGAATATAGTTAACGTTCGTCTTCCTGTGCGTAATCGTAAAAACCTCATTGAAGCCTTAAAAATCTATGCCAATATGAGCTACAAGGAATTAGAGGCAAGTAACATTATTACGCCAACTCCGGAAGAGATTGCCGAAAGAATCCACGCTGAGCTCAATAAATTTAAACAAAAATATAAAGTGGAATCTATAGTACAGCTAGATCCTGATGGTTTAGATGACGAGCAAGTACGTGATATTGTCAGAATCACTAATCGCCTTGGCACAAATGTTACTCTCCTAAAAACTCAGCCAGCGGTTGTGAACTCAGAAGGACAAGTAATTGAAGGTTATTCTGAAGAATTTGCTGATCAATCTTTTGCGAATGTCGGCTTAATCAGTGAAGACTACTATAATAGTAACTGGAATCCTTCAATTTGTGGCGAACCTTTTAAATTAAAACTCCAAGAGATTCGTAAACAACAGGAAGACAAGGGTAAAGCCTTAGAAGATGATAATCTCATTAATAGTTTTAATTTAGTGATGCGTAGCACTCGTGAAGGTGATACTAATCGTCATCTACAAATTGATAATAATTATCTCTTTAATCTTCTTAATAAAATTCTTGCAGATACACCAGCAACTGAAGTTCCGCAAGTATATTTAGAACAGCTAAGAAAAGATAGTCAGTTATTACACAATAAAGATAGTCTCCAAATCGCTAGAATACTTTCAGATCACCCGCAAAGGGCTTGTGAGCTTATTGATCAATTACAAAAAGATGGTAACTATAAGCAAGCGATTTCTTCTTTCCTTAATAGAGAAGCAGAATACGGTCTCGACAAATTCTTTAAGAAATATCAGATTAAGAATCAAGAGGAAAGAGAAAAGCTAGAAACGAAATTAAAAGAAACTATTTTAAATGATCGTTCTATTGCGAAGCTAGACAATCTCACCAAAAACTCCGATGTTAATGCTTTTCTCGTTGCATTGAAAAAGAATAGTCCAAGAAATAGGTTATTGAGTAATACAAACACCGATAACTTTAATTCTGATCTCAAAGTAATCATCAATCGTATTTATAATTTAGATGGTGCTAATAACCTCGAGACCATGCGCGATGAAATCTTTAATAAACCAGCTAAATAAAATTAATTTAGATAGCTCAATTAA
>NZ_NRJF01000189.1 GCF_003585965.1 Psittacicella gerlachiana
GATATAATCTTACCTCGATAAAATATAGGCATAAACCTTGATTTAAGGAGTTTTTCATGCAAATAACTACTACTTTTACTCCTTAGATTTAGCTTAGATCTCAACTTATAATATGCAATATCTCAACTCTAAACTTTTAATCCCTCTCTTAGGAGGATTACTTCTAAGTGCTTGCTCACAAAACTCCTCGCTTCAGCCTCCGAAAGCAAGTACGAGCAGTAGCAACACTACTACGCAAACTACGAGTACAACTCCTCAAAAGCAAGAGAGTATCTCCAAATCACAAGAGGCGGTAAAAGTAAAACAATCATCGCCTCAAACTCAAATTACAGAAGAACAAGCGAGATTACAAGAGGAGGCTCGCTTACAAGAACAAGCGAGATTACGTGAAGAAGCTAGACTTCGAGAAGAAAGAATCCGTCAAGAAGAAGCAAATGTCTATATTAGACAACAAGTGTATCAAGTAAATCCTCACTTTTGGCAAGGATTTCGTCAGGATTTTTTAGCTCTAGTCTTACCTCTACTCGAAAAATCTCAAAATCATTTAGCGATTAACGATTATCTTATGGCAATGAGCCAAGCTTTTCTTGCTCATGCTAATTCTCAAGTTATCAACGGTAAATATAACTTAACCTACACCCAAGAGTTTGTAAAAGTACTAGAAGCTTGTAATTGGTCAACACTTGATGATTTTTGTCATCCCCTCTTTAAAATCATTAATGCTTTTTCACTGACTACCAACAAGGATCAGTTTGCAACTATGGTGTTTGCCTATGAAGCTTATACTTATAGCTTAAGTAAATTTAGTATTGATAATCCTGAAAAAGCTTATATCTTTGAAAAGTATCTTAATGTAACAGATCAAGGCAAACAAAATCATCGTAACCTTAATCAGCTTCAACCTGTATTAAATTTTATTTACGATCCAGCATACTTATTATTTAATGATCCAAAATCCTCTCTTAAAGCTCTCGAGACCGCAGAACAAATTGGTATCACCTTGAGCTTAGGTGTAAATTTCTAACTAGGTATAAGAGTTTTATGATACGTATTTTGCAAACTGTCAGTATGTTCCTGACTTTTATAATTCCTTGGGCTTTTGCTTCTAGCCCTCAAGAGCAACAAAAAGCTCAACAAATGGTTGAAGCTAGCTTCTTTCGTGCTGATAACCTAGGTTCAAAACTAACTAAAAGTCTCGAACAAGAAATTAATAATCTTGCTCAAGGAGCGGAAGTACATCAAGCTTTCTATAATTTACTTGCAGCTTATCAGCAAGTATTTCCTCCTCAAGTAAGTAATGACAAATACCAAATTCCTTTTCTCAATGAATTTTTTACTCTAAATCAAGCTTGTACAGTTTACTTACAAACTAATCAGAGCAAGTACCAAAAAGAGTGCCAAATCATTCATGCGAGTGCTCTCATCTTCCGCAACCCTGAAATCTTTACCACAGGAATGCTTTACTTAGAAAACTTTATGTTCCATAATGGCAAATATAGTTTTATTACTCAAAGTTTTCAAGAAAAAATTGCCATTTTCTACTTACTCTTTAATGGAGAAAACTTTAAAATCCCAGTTTCTCCTCTAGCGAACCAAGTACTTGATTATCCAATTAATCTTGACTTTAAAGTATTTGCACCACAAACTTTTACGGAGATTAAACAGTATTGGCAAGAATACTTTAACATTGAGGTATCTAACTATTAAAGTCTTTTCTTTATTTAACTTTCTTTACTTCTAATAAAACTCTAAGCTCTAATATTTGATTATGAACTCCTTTGATTTTGATTTAGTTATTTTTCGGATCTATTCATTTTTTGAAAAAACCTTAATGGTCTTTGAAAAGCTCGTCATGCCTTTATACGGGGCACTCGGAGCGGTAATTCTTATGGGGCTTAAAAGTCCTTACTTTAGTGCCAACGTAATCTTTACCTTTTTCCTCCTGACCCTTGAAGCTATGCTTTTTAGCTTAATTATGCTTCGTAATAAGCGCATTGGTATTTATACTAGTATTGAAACTCTAAGAAAAGTTGCGGTCGTACGTTATATTTCCTGCCTGCTTTTGTTTACGCTTATAGATTTTATTCTTATGTATCAAGTAGCAGAATATAAGCTCATCAATACCTTTGTTATATCAATAATAACTTCTTTATTTGCGATGGCAATTCCAGCACCGATTCTATTAGAAGTTAAACAAGGGATTCATCACCAAGTATCACTATATGAAAAGTATACCGATGAATTTTTACACAACCTTGTCGCTCAAACTTTTAATCAAGCTTGTCTTGCAGAGTTTACATCTACTTATAATCAAAATATTCAACGCTTATACGACTCGGACAAACATTTTGAATATAATCGCATGATTGATGCTGCTAAAACGCATAGCATGCAAAATCTCTTACAAGCTCACACTCGTGAACTAGTTGAAGAAAAAACTTTAGAAACTATGAGTGAAGAAGTAAAACGTTTATTTCAATTTGCGGATGGACAAGAACATCTTATTGAAGAGTTTAAACGTTATGTAAAAACTCTACCTATAGATTTTGCTTATATTGAAAGGAATTTAGGTAAGGAGTAATTGAAAAATCTCTCAAGTAAGATTTCGAGAAAGAGTAAATATTTAAGGAAATTGTCTTCTAAAATACACCGTTAAAAGTGTAAAAAAACATGCCGCAGAGGATCTACGGCACAAGAGAGATTCGGTATTTTCAGAAGCTTTGTGCTTCTTATGGTCTCAATCAAGACCAGTAAATTATAAAAACTAGTTCTATAATTTACACTTTTATTTTATCAAATTTTCTAGAGTTATTTTGATTTAATTATCAAAGCCGTGGTAATCCCACGGCTTTTAGTTTTAGAAGTTGTAATTAAACTCTACACGACGGTTTTTTGCATAAGCAGCTTCGTTATGACCTAATACTGCTGGACGCTCTTCACCATAACTAATTTGACGAATATTTGCTGGATTTACACCATATTTAATTAATGCTTGCGCTACTGCTTTCGCACGTTCAGCCCCTAAAGCTACGTTGTACTCAGGAGTACCACGCTCATCGGTGTAACCTTCAAGTAAAACTTTTGCTCCAGTTGCTTTAATAAACTCAGCGTGTGCACGTACTAATTGTTCACCCTCTGCAGTTAATTGGTAGCTATCAAAAGCGAAGTATACCGTACGATATTGGTTTTGTAATTCGTTTTGGCTATAACCGCTATAGATTTTTGCATTAGGATCTTGAGTACTTAATGAAGCATTAGTAAAACTTGAATCCGCAACATTAGAACCTGAAGTAGAACAAGCAGCTACCGCAAAAGAAGCTAATACTGCAATTCCTAAACGAGTAAGTAATTTTTTATTCATAGAGTTTTTATTTCCTTAAATTATTATTGAGCACTCGGAATATTCATATTGTTAGTAGACTTTCCTTGTACTTGATTTGACCAAGCAGGGTAACTTAAAGATCCTGACAATACCGGTAATTGTACTTGATAAAAACCGTCAATTGACACGAGATTAAGCACTTTATTATTTCCTACAGTAGAAGAATAAATTACCATACGCCCACTTGGAGAAATACTTAAACTTTCATCGAGGAAAGTATTAGTAATTTGACTAATCTTATTTGAGTTGAGATTTTGTGTGGTTAAACGATCACGATTAATCATCACCATAGTTTGTACGGGATAACTAATTTGAGCATCGGTCGTTTGTCCCGAAGTACGAGAAATGCGATTCGCATTACCAGTACTTAAATCCATTTGGTAAATGGCAGCTGTACCACTACGGTCAGAAGTAAAGATCACACTATTCCCATACCAAGATGGTTCAGTATTACGTCCACGACCATTAGTTAAGTTTCTTTCGGTTCCATTGCTGAGATTACGCAGATAAAGATCTGAAGAACCATTTACTCCACTCGCATATACTAAGTACTGACCATCACTACTGTAAGCGGGAGCAGTACTATTACCTTCTTTATTTACAAGAATCGAAACTGCACGTGAATTAAGGTCATATTGCATAATACGTGAATTAAAGAGAGAATAACTCACAAAAGCAATGCGCTGATTATCTCCTGACCAGTTTGGCGAAAGAATTGGACGATCTGAAGTGTAAATTTGACGTGGATTTGCTCCATCATAGTCTGCAATATAGAGGTTATATTTATTTACCCCTGCAATTGGTTGTTGCACAAAAGCAATTTTCGTTAAAAAATCGCCAGGTTGTTTTAGTATCGCTTGATAAACATCATTAGCTGCTGTATGAGCAAGATCACGATTCTCACTAGTGTTTAAAGTCACCGTACGACTAATACACGCCTGACCTACAGGGCAAATTGCTCCTGACATATCATAGAGGTTATAGTCTAAACGCAGTTGATTAGCGTTAAGAGCACTTACTTGTCCGGTTACAAGATAGAATACCCCTGCTTTAAACCATACTTCAGGATTTAATTGACTCGATAAACTTTGCGGAAATTGATTTGCATAAATCGGAGCAAAGATCCCTGAGTTTTTTAAGTCATTACCAATAATAGTTTCTAACTTTTGTGGTAATTGGACTCCAGGACCATAATTAAAATTACCTATAGCGATTTTTGCAGCTTGGGTACGTCCTTGATCAATGGTAATAACATTAGTTCCACTAAAATCATTATTCGTAGCAATCTCAGTTTGAGCAAAAACGCTCGAACTAAGTCCAATTAAAGTTAAAGATAATAGTGAAATCTGACGAGAAAAATTTTGCAATTGTAACATAATTATCAAAAAAACTGTCTCCAAAATAAGGAGTAAAAACTTTTATTCCTTTCTCACTTTAACACAAAAAACACTAGGTTAAAGAAATATTCGGATTCAATTCAAGAACCACATTCGGGTTGAACTTACAAAAGATTCTTAATTATCAAAATCTTATTTTTGTAAAGTAAATCTTAGCATATAAAGAACTTTGTTCTTTATACCCTTGTAAATTATACGCATATTTTAAAGCTGAGGAGAGCAAACTCACAAGTTAATTTTATTACTTAATTACATATTTTTCATTAAGATAGTTAAATCCTGTACAACGAGATAATTAAGGGAGGGAATTAGCCTAAACAAGCATTACTTATTAGGATAACTAGGGATAATTTTAGCTTAATTTAAGCTACATTTTTTCTTCTAAAAACAACTAAATTTACTTGAATTGATCTCCTCAAAATTGCAATTCAGCAATTACCTTTTTTCCTAGTAATTATAGGGCTAAAACTCCTATTTTCTAGGGGAAAAAATAAGTTTTTCTTCTCTTAATTATCCGAGAGAAACTTGGGTTCACTGTCTTTTTTCCCTGATTAAAAAATTAGAGATCACTTTATGCTTTAACTTTTTGAGAGTAGGTTATGTTTTTTCCAGTGTTATAATAAAAGGTTGCTGGTTAAATGGAGTAAAAAATTATGGAATATAAAATCTTAGCCGCACCTGTAATCTTTGAAGAAGAAATTAAAAAAAGTAAATTTATTACTTACTTAGCAAAAGTCGAAAATCTCGAACAAGCCCGTGAATTTGTCAATAATTTACGTCGAGAACATCCCAAAGCCGTACATGTATGTTGGGCAACTGTAGCCGGCTTACCTCATGATCAATTACAATATTTTTCGAGTGATGATGGCGAACCCTCAGGAACAGCGGGACGCCCTATGCTCAACTCGTTAATTAATTCACAAATCGGATTTATTGTCGCTGCTACCGTACGCTACTTCGGCGGTATTCTTCTAGGTACGGGAGGCTTATGCAAAGCCTATGGTAATGGCGTCCAACAAGCCTTAAAATTAGCTCAAACCCAAATTGAATTAGAAAGAGAGCTATATTTTGTTACTTGTAGTTATGAGCAATTAAATTTAGTGCAAAGTCTCTTAAATCAATTTAATGCTAAAATTGAGTATCAAGA
Organism: Psittacicella gerlachiana; assembly: GCF_003585965.1. Taxonomy (GTDB): domain Bacteria; phylum Pseudomonadota; class Gammaproteobacteria; order Enterobacterales; family Psittacicellaceae; genus Psittacicella; species Psittacicella gerlachiana. The sequence continues at coordinate 5,927 of NZ_NRJF01000189.1, forward strand.
GTTTATGGAAGAAGTTACCACCGAATTTGCTCTGCCTACCGAAAATGTGCAAGCTATGCAAGAGCTACTCTTAGATCGCTCTGCCGGAACCCTATTTATGTTTAAGATTGAAGCTTAAAAGCTAGCTTTTCTCGTGAAAACTTTTATTTTTTCCTCAATCTTACAGTATAATATAACTAATTAAAGCCTCATGGATAGGTTCCATGAGGCTTTTTCCCAAAAGCAAAGATGATTTTTATCATTATTTTGCAGACAAAAACCTAAAAATCCGCATAAAAGTTCCTAAATTCTGCAACTTTTAGCAAAAAATTTTGTCTTACAAAAGAACCTATGACAACAACTTAATTTCTTTAAAAAATTTTAATTAGCTTTATCCTTTTATCAATAATAT
>NZ_NRJF01000019.1 GCF_003585965.1 Psittacicella gerlachiana
ATGTTAATTATTGCTAAAACCTTAGATAGTGCAAAACCTGTGTTGGAAGTAAAGTAACTAACAAATCTGCCACTATCCTAGTAACCCTAACTTAAACTCCTTTAAACTTAAACTTTAAAACAATTTTAAAATGTCAATGTAAAGTAATTTAAATCAGTACTTTATTAAAGTGACATAGAGATAAAGATAAATAATTATCTATAGATACTTATGTTTATAATTATAGCTTACTTTTCCCCTTATTTATGTAAAAATAAACTACCCCCCCGCTTACATTGTTGATTTTTAAGCAAAATAACTTTAAAAGAGCTTCTAAAAACCACATACCTTTAAGGGGAATTTTAGCAAAAATTTGCAAAATTATTCAAAACAATCCTCTCCAAAATTTTTCTGCTCTTTAAGAATTTACCCCCAATTTATCATGGATTCTTCCTAAAACTTGCAAAAATCTTGATACAACTTTCCTCAAACTTTACAAAAGCTTGCTACAACTTTTGAGTTTGTTCTAGTTCATCCTAGTTCGTTCCAGTTAGTCCAAATTGTCATTTACTAAACATAAAAAAACATCCCATAAATTTCTAGGATGTTCTTAAGTCTTTAACTTTTAAAAGGTTAATTATTTACTTTATAATTTGATACTCCCTGACTCATTAAAAAGGTCGGAGTAACATCAATAATTGTTCGTTCTATTATACAAGTTTTGGTATTACGTAAATAGGTTTGAAAGAATTCTCCATTAACATAATTGTTATAGGCTTCTTCATTATTAAATACTTCTAATAAGTACCAAGTATTTTCTTTGTTTTTACTATAGCCAGCATAAACAGCAAGTACTTGTTTTTCTTGATCTTGAGTTTTCTTTAATAATTCTAATAATTGGTGACGATAATGATTGATTTCACCTTTTCTTACTTCTACTTTGACTAAAAGAATCTTATTCTTTGAAGTTTGCATAAACATCTTGTCAAATAAGAACACAGGTTCAACTTCAATCACTACTTGTTTGTGCTTTACCAATACTTCTAAGTTATGGGAAAAGAGTTGATACTCAAACGTCTTTAAATAATTTTGGTAAGACTGGTCACTAGCATAGAGTTCAATTAAGTAACTATTATGAGGGTTAGTACGACTCTTTAAAGAGTACATGGTTAACACGCCATTCTCTTTAGAGATTGAGTTCATTACTTTTACTTGATTTAATTGATCAAAGCTAATAATAGCACCAGGCAATAATTCTAATTCAAAAATCTTAAATACGGGAGCTTTATTCTGAGCTACATTAGCAAGTGCATTTACTTGTAGGCACAAACTTAAAAGTAGCATACTACAAATAGAAAAAATTTTTCTCATGAACAGTGTGGTTATAAATAAATTAATAAAACTTATCCCAAAAGATAAGCATGTATATAGATAGTTTAAAGCTCTCTTAACTTAAATATAGATAGCTAAAGTATAAAAATTCTTAGATATTTCATTATATTACAACTACTTTAAATTACGGCTTCTTTCCCTAAACTAACTCTTCACCTCAACTTCCCTTATGCAATAAAAACAACTGTTTTTCAATAAGTAGAAAATTTTTCTTAGCTCATTTTATTTTTAGTTACCATAATTTATTTATGGGTACTATTGCTTTTTGGAGCAAAATTGATTTTCACTTTATCTTTCTTTGCTCGATAATCTCTTACTTTCTCAACACTAAATTTATCTCTCAAACTTAGTTTGTGCACTTAGTTTGTTTAGTACTAAAGATCTAAACTAAAAAATTAGCTTCGATAACATAAGCATACAACTTTAGGAATAAAAATTTACTTCAGAGGGTAGATAGGTAAGATCACTACTTTTCTGACAAATAAAAAAAGTGCTAATTAGCCCAAAAGCTAACTAGCACTTTTAAATTTATTTGTATTTTGTGAGATTAATTACTTCTCAGAACTTTTCTTATTTCCTTTCTTTAAAAGAGTGTAGGTTTTTAAATAACCTGGAACTAAGATACAAGCTCTTTCGAATCTCTTGCGATCAATGCCAGAGATATCGTACTTACTAATTAATTCTCTAATCGCAAGATTATTGATATCTTCTTCACTTACTCCATAACGTTCAAGTACGTCGTCAATTGTGATATAACATGTTGAAATGCGGAATTCATTTCTCATTACCCCTATACCTTCACCTGCTGGTAATGGTAAGTCACTTTCAGCCACAAAACTTGTATCTTTACGGATTAAAAGATCGCTTGGCTCGGCTAATAACCAATCACTGTAATTAGTTGGTGGAATTTCAGCATCATTACGTTTTACGGCTTTATAGCGAGTAATTGGAGTGTTAACTACATGAATACGGCGTTTGTTCGAGAACAGCTCCGCATAGCCTGTATCATCTCCGGTAAATGATGAGTCTTTGAGATCAATCACATCCCCACGAATGTTCAGATCTGCAGCTCCACTTGAGTTAGTATTTCTCGTAATCACATCCCCATCGGTAGCTGTAAGGTTCACGGTAGCTTGAGTATTTTCTAGAGCCGTGATTGTAACATTATCTAGAGTTACATTGCTTCCAGTTATACTTACAACTCCACTTTCATTGGCGGTAGAAGAGATTGCTACATTACTTAACTCCACACTTGCGGTAGCATTAATAGTTACATTAGCTCCGCCAAGTGCACTTGCTCCACTTACATTAATGCTATTATTCGCACGTAAGTTAGTATCACCTTCACTACTGTAAACTGTAGTTCCAGAAATACTTAAGTTTTCACCAGTAATATTAGTCCCTTGAGCAGCACTAATATTTGCCTTGCTAATGGTCACTTCCGTACCACTTAGAGTAACTTGACCACCTACAGAAGCATTAGTTCCTGTAATTGTTAAGTTATTTGGTGTGGTTACTTCTAAATCACCTCTCGCAGTAAGGTTACCATCAGTTAAGCTTACTTGGTTACCACTTAGACTCACATTATTAGCTTCAATATCTAATTTATCGGTTACTAAGTTACCACGTGTATGGATGCCTACATCTTCTTCGGCTACGATGCTCATACCATTTTCTACAGTTAAGTTACCTGTAGTTATGTTGAAACTCTTAGTAACCATTTCGAGGTTATCACCTAGAGTGATATTCTCTGCTGTAATATTAATTACCCCTTGAGCTTGTAGGCTTCCACCTTTAATTCTTATATCACCTCTAGGAGCTGCAAGGTTAAGATCACTACCTGCAGAGAATTTAGAATTAGTTGCCGTCAGATTATTTGTCCCCGTTACACTTAGATGTCCGTGCGTAGTTCTTAAGCTTGAACCTGAGATCTGGGTATTCGTAGTATTTAAATCTCCAAGAGACATATCTTGCTCTGCACTTAATGCAGAATCTGCAATATTAATCGTCGTACTACGGAAACTAATGTTTGCACTTGCGGTTAAATTAGAGTTATTACTTACCTTAATGTTTGTTCCTTTAAGGGTAATATCTTCTCCCTCTACTGCGGTATTACTTAAACTTACGTCTCCTGCCGTTGCTTCTAGTAGAGCTTCTCCTGCGGTTGCTTTAACTTTACTATCTTCTAACTCTACACTTGGTGCGGTTACATATACTTGCGTACCTGTAACGCTTGAGTTTTGAGATACTTTTAATGTTTCAGTAGCCGTCAGAGTTGCTGCTCCTGAGCTTGCTTCCACTTCAGTTTCCACTAAGTTTAGATTTGGAGCAGTAATAGTTACCGTTTCTCCTCCTACCTTAACTTGGTTTAAGTCTACTTTAGTAGTTGCCATAAGAGTAGCATTACCTGTGTGCGTTGTAAGACTCGAATTTGTTGCCGTAATTGCGGTAGCAGCGGTTACCGTTACCCCAGTGTTAGCATTAACTTGAGCATCCTCTAAAGTAACCTCTCCTTTAGTTGCTTCAAGAGCAACATCCGCTTGGGTAGTTACGCTGGTGTTGGTAACTTTTAAGCTCTCACCTTTAATATGTACACTATTATCTTGCGCATCTATATTGGTATTAGCTATTGTCGTTACCCCCTCAGTAGTTTCTAGAGTTGCCGTACCCGTTTGGGTTCCCAGCTCACTAGTTGCCACTTCAAGACTACGACGAGACCTTAAAACAATCTCCTCTTGAGCTTGAGCTTTGAGTCCAGTAACGCTTGCACTATCTTGAGCAACAAGACTAATATTTGCTTTACTTGCGCTTAGACTTGCATTATTAACCGTCACTTGGTTTGCACTTAGAACCACATCATCTCCTACAAGGCTACTATGATTCGTAACCGCAAGGTTAGTTGTTGCACTTAGATTTACGCTACCTTGAGTTGCGGTTAAGTTCGCATGGTCTAGGGAAATATTCGCCGCACTTACCGCTAGTGCCGAAGTTGTTGCCGTTAAATTAGAGCCGGTGATTGTAACATTATTTTGTACTTTTACATTTACCGCTTGTCCTTTTACATTAGAAGCAGTTACTTCTAAGTTAGAGTCCTCTGCCGTAGTCGTAAAGTTCACAGCTCCATTTTCCGATGAAACTTCTGCATTAACTAAAGTAATATTATCTTTTGCCTTGAACTCTACATTTGCCTGTGCAGCTGTATAGTTACCACCAGTTACACTAATATTACCTTGGGTTGCACTTATCTCTATTCCTTCTCCTGCACTTACATCTGAATTACCTAAAGTTACATCTCCGGTGCGTGCAGTTACTTGAGCTTCCTTAGCGATAAGGGTTACATTAGTTAATGTTACCTCTTGTCCCGTAATGCTTGAGGTATTTGCAGTTGCATATACACTTACATTATCTAAAGTAGCTACGCCATTAGTTGCATTAATGGTAACAAATCCAGTTTTACCTGTGAGGTTAGAATGACCTTTAATGCTTACACTGTTTGCCGTAATGTTCACTGAACGTTCAGCTACAAGTACAGTTTGATTTGAAATCTGCACTTTACCTGCAGACGAACTTAAGTTCACATCTATACCGCCTTTCGCTACCACTCCAGAAACATTCACCCCATTAGTACCACTTACACTTACATTACCAGCTGTTGCTGTTAAATGAGCGTCAGTAATATTTGTACCTACTGTAGTCTTATCACCTATAGATACATCACCTTGAGTTGCAGAGAGGCTACCATTAGTAATGTCTATAATGTTACCACGCACTACCGTATGGTTAGCAGCACTTGCACTTAAGTTGTTGAAGTTAACAGCTTTTCCAGCTACCACTGAGATATTTTCGCTCGTTGCGGTTGCCGTACTATTGTTAACCTGAACATTTGTCGCTCTTAAGGAAATTCCTTTACCTGTGAGGTTACTTGTTGCGATCGTGAGGTTATAGGTTGCCGTTAAGTTTACATCACCTGCAGTTGAAGTAATATTAGTACTTACTGCGGTAATATTGTTTGCATTTACCGCAAGAGTTTGTTGTACTTCAAGGTTGCTGTTAGTTAAGGTTACATTTTCTGCAACTTTAACGTCTAAGCTACCTTGTTTTGCGGTGATATTAGTATTAGTTGCTTCGAAACTACCCTCTTGGACACTAATCACTACCTGACCACCAGTCTCACTTACGGTGATATTGGTACCGGTAGTCGTAATATTGCCTTTAGTTGCAGTAATGTTCACGAGAGACTTAGCACTAATATTTGTACCATTACCTAAGCTCACGCTTGAAGCATTTACTTGGGTAGTTGTACCATTAATGGTTGCATTATTAATTACGGCTTGACCTTTGGTTGCGTTAACAATTGCATTAGCTGTAGCGTTAACTTCACCATTAGTAATGCTTACATTTGCTCCAGTTACACTTGCGTTACCAGCAGTTGCTCCTACTTTGCTATCAACTAATGTCGCATTCGCAGTTGCTACCACACTTGCATTGCTACCTGTTAGCGTTACTTGCGTTAAGCTTACATTAGTTCCGCTTATGCTTGCGTTTTGGTTCGAGCTAACAATAGTGCTACTTAGAGTTGCATTACCCTTAGTTGCGATTACTTGAGCCTCTCCACCTTGAGCGGTGATATTTGCTCTTGTAACTTCAACCTCGTCTCCAGTTACGGTTGTAGCACCTGCTGTTGCAGTTACATTAGATTCAGTTATGCTTGCTTTACCACTAGTTGCATTCACCTCTACAGAAGTACCATTTACTGTCGTCTTGGTTAAGGTTACATTTGCACCCGTTACTTTAACATTAGCGGTTGCATTTACTCTAGCGTTATTTAAGTCAGCATTACCTGCACCTGCATTTACTATAGCCTTGCCTTTAGTTGCGGTAATACTTGCGTTGTTTAGGGTTACACCAACGCCGGTTACACTTGCATTGTTACCCGTAACGCTAGTATTTGCACTTAAGTCAACCTTACCAGCAGAAGCATTTACGCTTGCATCACCTGATCTAGCAGTGAGACTAGTGTTAGTCGCAGTTACTCCAGTCTTAGCCTTAACTGTAACCCCTGTGTTTGCATTTACTTTGGTATCTGCTAGGTTTACCGCACCAGAGGTTGCGTTAACTTTAGCCTCTGTACCTGCTTCCACCGTTACATTGGTTAAGCTTACGCTATTTCCTAGGATACTTGCGGTATTTGCTGTTGCGTTTACGGTTACATTATCTAGATTAGCCGCTCCTGCTGTAGCATTTACGGTTACATAACCAGTTTTACCAGTGAGGTTAGAATGCTTAATGGTTACACTGTTTGCGGTAATATTTACAGATCTGCCAGATTCTAAGATAGTTTTATTGAGAATCTTAACTTCACCCGCAGATGAACTTAAATTCACATCTATACCAGCCTTAGCTGTCATCCCAGAAACATTCACTCCATTTTTACCACTAAGACTTACATTACCTGCAGAAGCTACTAAGCTCGCTCCGGTCACATTAGTTGCTACTGTTGAAAGATTACCTAAAGAGATATCCCCTTTGCTTGCCTCTAAAGTACCATTGGTTATATCGATACTATTACCACGAACAATTGCGTGATTTGTAGCCGTTGCGGTGAGGTTATCTAAAGTAACTGCCTTAGTTGCACAAATGCTAATGTTCTCATTAGTTGCAGTTACTGTAGTGTTAGCTGCACTTACTTGCTTACCAGTGAGAACTACTGCTGTACCATTGACATTGCTTTGACTGAGGCTGAGTTTCACACTCGCAGTTAAGTTTACCTCTCCAGCACTTGAAGTAAGGTTAGTATTTACCGCCGTAATATTATTTGCCCCTACCTCAAGCGTATTTTGCGATACCTCTTTACTGTTAGTTAAGGTTACGTTATCTGCAACTTTTACCGCTACCCTGCCTTTGCTTGCAGAAATATTAGTATTAGTTGCTTCAAAGTTACCTTTTTGAGCTTGGATCTCAACTTTACCACCACTTTCAGTTACGGTGATATTTGTACCTGTTGCCTTAATATCACCTGTAGTTGCCGTAATGTTAGCTTCCATTTGAGCAGTTACATTAGTACCATTACCTAAAGTTACGCTGGTTGCATTAACTTTAACTACTGAACCATTGAGAGTTGCATTATTAATCGTTGCCACTCCAGAGTTTGCATTCACTAAAGCCGTACCTGAGGTTGCATTTACTTTACTATCAGAGATTTCAACATCTTTACCAGTTACCGTTGCATTAGTACCAGTTACTTGTGTTCCCTGCGTTAAGCTTGCTTTACCACCAGTTGCTTGCACGGTTGCGTTACCTTTGGTTGCCACAATGCTACTATTAGTTGCCGTAACCTCAGTTGCTCCAGTTACCGTTGCAGAAGTATTACCGCTTACGTTTGCATTAACTAAAGTTACTTCGCTCGTATTCGCAGTTACATTTGCGTTAGTTTGAGCCGTAACATTAGCATTGGTTAAGCTCACATTAGATCCACTTACAGAAGCATTTTGTTTCGCTGTTACTGTAGTGTTATCTAAGTTAGCTTTACCTTCTTTAGCGTTCACCACAGCGTCATTCGCAGTTGCGTTCACCGTAGAGTTAGCTAAGCTTACACCTTTACCTGTAACTTCAGCACTTGTACCCGTAACATTAGATTTAGTTAAATCTACTGTACCTGAAGCATTCACGCTTGCTTTACCTTGACTTGAAGTAATGCTTGCATTAGTTCCCGTCACTGCATTGCTTGCATTTACGCTTGCCACACCTGAAGTTGCATTAACTTTAACGTCAGTTAAGCTTACATTACCAGCTGTAGCATTAACTTTGGCATTAGTACCTGCATTTACACTTGTATTAGTTAGGCTTACGTTAGCACCACTTACGGTAGCATTTTGTTTCGCTGTTACATTAGTGTTAGTTCCCTTAACATCTTTACCTGCAACTACACTTGCATTACCGCTTGTTGCATTTACAGTTACGTTAGTTAAGGTCGCATTACCGGTTGTAGCATTCACAGTTGCATTGCTACCCGTAACACTAGCGTTAGTTAAGCTTACGTTTGCACCGCTTACGCTCGCATTTTGTTTCGCAACTACGTTTGTGTTATCTAAAGTAGCATCGCCTTCTTTAGCGTTGATCACAACATCTTTAGCGGTTGCGTTCACAGTAGAGTTAGCTAAGCTTACACCTTGACCAACCACTTCTATGCTTGAAGCAGTTACATTTGCTTTGTTCAGATCTACAGATCCAGTTGCATTTATACTTGCTTCACCAGCTGCTGCTGTTACAGTAACATTTGTTCCCTTAACATCCTTACCAGCAACTACACTTGCATTGCCCGTAGTCGCATTTACTTTAGCGTTAGTTAAGGTCACATTACCATTAGTTGCTTTAACTACAGCATCTTTACTTGCTTGTACGCTTGCATTAGTTAAGTCAACATTAGTACCTGTTACCGAGGCAACATTCGCACTTGCAGTTAAAGTAGCATTATTGATCGTTGCCTTACCTGCAGTTGCATTTACAGTTAACACTCCTTCTTGAGCGGTAAGAGCTGATTTTTCAAGGATATTAACTTCTTGAGCGGTAATGTTAATTGCACGACCTGAAGTTAAACTTGAGTTAGTTACATTAACTTTACCGTTAGGAGCACTTAGATTTACATCTAATTTCGCGGTAACGCTAGTTGCTGATACATTCACCCCATTATTACCACGTAAACTTACGTTACCTGCAGTAGCATTTAAGTTTGATGAAGTTACATTTGTACTTGTGGTATTAGCATCACCTAAAGAAACATCTCCTTTAGTTACATTCACCGTACTTTGTGCAAGACCAATTGATTTAGCACGGACAAAGCTGTGATTTGCAGCGTTCGCAGTTAAGTTTTCCATTACTACAGAAGTAACCGCTCTAATCGTAATATTCTCACTAGTCGCAGTTACGGTTGCATTGTTCACCTTAACTTGGTTACCGGCAAGAGTTACATCAGCACCTGTCACCTGACTATGATTAGTAAGGCTGAGGTTATGACTTGCATTTAAGTTCACATTACCTGTAGATGAAGTTAAGTTAGATGCTTCCACACTAATGTTCGCCGCACTTACCCCAAGAGTATTTACTGAAGAAATATTTGCACCGGTAAAGGTAACGTTATTCTTCACGTTTACATTTACATTTTGTGCAGAAACATTTGAAGCAGTTACTTGTAAGTTAGAATCTGCACTTGAAGCAGTAAAGTTCACACTTCCTTTTGAAGCATTTACTACTGATTTATCAATCGTAATATTGTGAGAGGCAATGAAATCTACATTCTTATCATCAGAAACATAGTTCCCACCTTTAGCGGTAATATTACCTTGAGTAGCATTTACCACCACTTCATTTTTCGCACTTACCCCAGAATTATCTAAGTTGATATTTCCAGTTTTCGCTGTAACATTCGCTTTATCACCAGCTTTTAATTGGGCATTAGGTAGAGATACATTACCTGTAGCTACTACAGTAATGTTGCCCTTAGCAGTTACTTGAGCTTTATCCTCTGCACCTGAACCGCCGTTCACTATATCTTGAGCAGCGGTGAGAGTAATGTTACCACTAGCATTCATTGGTGCTGCATTAAAGGTGAGATTACCTTTAGTTGCATTAACACTAATGTCTTTCTCAGCAGTTACGGTTGAATTAGCTAGAGTTACATTACCACCAGTTAAGGTTGCATTGCCTTTAGCTTGAACCACTGATTTGTTAGTAATACTTAAGTTAACTGTCGCATTTAGTTCTACATCTCCCGCAGTCGAAGTAAAGTTAGTGTTATTCGCACTTATATTATTCGCTGATACTTGGAGACTATCTTTTGAAAGTACTTTACTGTCAGTTAGGCTTACATTGTCTTGTACTTTTATTGCGACACTACCTTGAGCAGCTGAGATATTGGTATTAGTTGCATTTAAATTGCCTGCTTTAGCGTTGATTGCAACTTTACCACTTGCTTCGGTTACAGTGATATTTGTACCGGTAGCATTGATATCACCTGTAGTTGCGGTAATGTTCACTGCTGTTTTAGCAGTTACATTAGTACCATTACCTAAGGTTACTGCAGTACCGTTAATTGTGGTATTTGTAGCATTTACACTTGCATTGTTAATTTCTACTGCACCATTAGTTGCATTAACTATAGCAGTATTGGTTGCATTAACTTCACCATTAGTAATTGCCACACTTGCACCAGTTACTGTTGCGTTACCATCAGTCGCAGTAACATTGGTATCTACAAGAGTTGCTTTACCGCTTGTCGCATTAACGGTAGCATTAGTACCTTTAACCGTAGAGTTGGTTAAGCTTACGTTATTTCCTAAGATAGATGCTGTATTTGCCGTAGCATTTACAGTTACATTATCTAAAGTCGCAGCTCCACCTGTTGCGTTAACGGTTACATAACCAGTTTTACCACTTAAGTTAGAATGCTTAATAGTTACCGTATTTGCCGTAACATTTACAGTTCTATTTGCTTGGAGGTTAGTTCTGTTTGAAATCTTAACTTCACCATTGGCAGAACTTAAGTTCACATCTATACCAGCTTTTGCAGTTACTCCTGAAACATTTACCGCACTTGATCCACTTGCACTCACATTACCAGCCGTTGCCTTTAAGGTTGCTCCGGTAATATTTGTATGTGTGGTGCTTAAATTACCAACTGATACATCACCTTTAGTTACTTCTAAAGTACCATTAGTAATATCAATTGAACTACCACGAACAAAGGTATGGTTCGTTGCATTTGCACTGAGGTTGTAAAGATTTACTGACTTAGTTGCACAAATAGTGATGTTTTCTCTAGTTGCGGTAGCGGTACTATTGCTAATTGTAACATCTTTACCGGCTAATACCACTGCAGTACCATTAACCTGAGTTTTCTCTAAACCTAGGTTTGCAGTTGCCGTTAAGTTAACTTCTCCTTTTGCGGTTAAGTTCGAAGCAGTAGCACTAATATTATTTGCTTTTACTACTAAGCTATTTTCTGTAGCAGCCACATTAGCATTAGTAAAGCTTACGTTGTTTTGGACATTTACGTTCACTTTTTGTGCCGTTACATTAGTATTGCTAACTTGTAAGTTAGAATCTGCTGCCGTTGCACTAAAGTTCACTTCACCTTTCTTCGCTTCTACTACTGATTGATTAATCGTAATATTGGTCTTAGCGGTAAAGTCTACATTTTTACTTGTAGAAGAGTAGTTACCACCTGAAGCAGAGATACTACCTTGAGAAGCATTAATAGTAACATTGTTTTCTGCACTTACCCCTGAGTTATCAAGACTGATATTACCTGTGGTCGCAGTTACCGTAGCCTTATCACCAGCTTTTAATTGGGCATTTGGTAAAGACACATTACCTGTAGCGACAACAGAGATATTACCCTTAGCTGTTACTTGTGCTTGATTACCAGTTGTACCACCATTCACGATATCTTGTGTAGCAGCAAGACTAATATTGCCACTTGCATTCATTGGTGAAGCATTGAAAGTTAAGTTACCAGTTGTCGCATTAACGCTAATATCTTTACTTGCGTTAATTCCTGTATTAGTTAGAGTAACATTACCACCAGCAAGAGTAGCGTTACCTTGAGCCTCTACTTTCGAGTTCGAAGTTAGAGTGAGATTTACTTTTGCCTCTACATTTACATCACCTGCAGTAGAGTTGAGGCTAGTTGTACTTAAAGTTACATTATTTGCTTTAACAGCAAGAGCATCTTTAGAGAGTACTGAGCTGTTGTTTAAGGTGATATTATCTGACACTGAGATAGATACACTACCTTTAGCAGCGGTGATATTAGTGTTTTCAGTTTCTAAATTCCCGGCACTCGCATTGATTACTACTTTTGCGTTATCTTTGTTAACAGTAATGTTAGAACCAACTGCCTTGATATCACCTGAAGTTGCCGTAATGTTCACTTCAGTCTCTGCAGTGATATTAGTACCATTACCTAAAGTCACACTTGAAGCGTTAACTTTAGTTACCGTACCATTGATAGTTGCGTTATTAAAGGTCGCTGAGCCAGCAGTTGCATTAATAGTATTGTTACCTGCTGTAGCATTGATACTACTATCAGTCACCTCAATACTTGTACCCATAACAGTAGTATTTGTACCTTCAACTTTAGCTTTATCTGCAAGTGTAACTTTACCTTTAGTTGCAGTTACGTTGGCTACTCCATTAGTTGAACTAATAGTAGTATTGCTTGCATTGATGTCTTGAGTTGCCGTTACATTAACTCCAGTTTTACCAGTAACCTCAGAATTAGTTAAATTCACTGAGCTACCTGATACTTCAGCACTACCTGCAGTTGCATTTACAGTAGCATTATTTAACTCCGCTTTACCATTACGAGCATCTACTTTGGCATTTGCTGAAGTCGCAGTTACACTCGCATTGTTAAGAGTTACTGAATTACCTTCTACAACCGCACTTGTCCCAGAAACCTCTGAGTTTTCACTTAAGCTTACCGTACCTGAAGTCGAGTTAACCGTTGCAGCTCCTGCAGTAGAACTTACATTTGCTTTCTTAGCTGTAATAGACTCAGTTGCATTTACAGCCACTCCTGTTTGTCCTACCACACTTACATTTGTAAACGTAACATCTTTACCTGAAACTTGAGCTTTATTAGCTTTTGCGGTTACACAAGCATTAGTTAAGTTTGCTGTACCTGTAGTTGCATTAATCGTAGCTACTTTAGTTGAAGCATTCACGCTTACGTTGTTTAAGGTTACCCCAACCCCTTGTACAGTTACTTGCGTACCCGCAATGCTTGCATTATCAACATTTACCGTACTAGTTGTTGCACAAACGGTTGCTACGCCTGTAGAAGCATTGAGAACAGATTTTTCTTTAATATTCACGCTTTGAGCAGTGATATTAATTGATCTGCCTGAATTTAATTCTGTAGCATTAGTGATATTAACTGCACCTTGTGGAGCACTTAAGTTAATGTCGTAACCAGCTTTGATATTCGTACCAGAAACGTTTACCCCTTTATCACCACGTAAGCTTACATTACCCGCCGTAGCAGTTAAGTTTGAAGCGGTTACATTAGTACTTGTGGTATTAGTATCACCTAAAGAAATTTCTCCTTTAGTTGCATTTATGGTCGCATTAGTTACCTCAATAGCTTTTGCACGGACAAAAGTATAATTTGCGGATGTTGCGGTTAAGTTCTCAAGTACTGCAGTAGTATTAGCTTTGATCGTAATGTTCTCACCAGTAGCAGTGAGTGTTGCATTATTCACTGTTACTTGGTTACCAGCAAGAGCTAGATCATTACCTTTAATCTGACTATGGTTAGTGAGGCTGAGGTTATGAGTTGCATTTAATTTCACGCTACCTGCAGTTGAGGTTAAGTTAGACCCCTCAACACTAATATTTGCTGAGCTTACCGCAAGAGTACTCTCTGAAGTAACATTTGCATTCGCAAAAGTCACATTGTTATTAACTTTTACGTTTACGGTCTTAGCTGAAACATTAGAAGCACTTACTATAAGGTTAGAATCATCTGCACTTGTCGTGAAGTTAACATTACCACTTGAAGAATTTACTACCGAGTTAGTTACGGTAATATTAGCTGCTACCACAAAATCTACATTACTTGTATTAGAAGTATAGTTACCACCAACAGCTGTAATGTTTCCTTTAACAGCACTTACAACTACATCATTTTTCGCACTTACTCCTGAATTACTTAAGTTAACATCTCCACCTAATGCCGTAACATTAGCTTTGTTACCTGCATTTAGTTGAGCATTAGGTAAAGAAACATTACCTTGAGCAAATACCGTGATATTGCCACTTGCAGTTACTTGAGCACGAGATTTAGCATCTCCACCATTTACGATATCTTGAGTCGCAACTAAAGTAATGTTACCACTTGCATTCATTGGTGCTGCATTAAAGGTTAAGTTACCAGTAGTTGCATTAACACTAATATCTTTAGTTGCATTAACTGCTGAGTTAGTTAAGGTTACATTACCACCAGTTAAGATTGCATTGCCTGTAGCATTAACTACTGAACCATTAACTACGCTTAAGTTCACACTTGCATTTAAATCTACATCACCTGAAGTTGAAGTGAAGTTAGTATTATCTGCACTAATGTTATTCGCAGACACTTTGAGACTGTCTTTTGAAACAACTTTACTGTTAGTTAAGCTTACATTGTCTTTTACAGCAACACTTACGCTACCTTTAACCGCTGAGATATTAGTATTAGTTGCGTTTAAGTTTCCTGCTTTAGCGTTGATCTCAACTTTACCACTTGCTTCGGTTACAGTGATATTTGTTCCAGTAGCATTGATATCACCAGTAGTTGCAGTTATGTTCACTGCTGTTTTAGCAGTTACATTCGTACCATTACCTAAGGTTACTGCAGTACCGTTAATTGTGGTATTTGTAGCATTTACACTTGCATTGTTAACTTCAACCGCACCATTAGTTGCATTAACTAAAGCTGTATTTGAAGCATTAACTTTGCCATTAGTGATGGTTACATTTGCTCCGGTTACAGTTGCGTTACCAGCAGTTGCAGTTACATTAGTATCTGTTAAGTTAGCTTTACCTGTAGTTGAATCAACTGTAGCATTAGTACCTTTGACTGTTGTATTGGTTAAGCTTACATTAGCACCACGTACACTTGAGTTTTGGTTCGAGCTAACTGTAGTGTTGTTGAGAGTAGAATTGCCACTTGTAGCATTTACAGTTGCGTCACCATTAGTAGCAGTTACGTTAGTTCTAGTTGCAGTTACATTTTGACCTTTAACTGTAGCATTACCAGAAGTAGCTGTTACATTAGACTCGGTTAAGCTTACGTTACCATTTGTTGCTGTAACATTTGCATTATTACCTTTAACTGTTGCTTTAGTTAAGGTTGCATTACCTGCGGTAGCTTCTACTTGAGCATCACCACTTGTAGCGGTTACGTTTGTATTGGTTGCTTCTACATTTTTACCTTTAACTGTAGCAGTACCTGCAGTAGCTGTTACATTAGAGTCAGTTAAGCTTGCTTTGCCGTTAGTTGCTGTTACTGTAGCATTTGAACCTTTAACATTTGCTTTAGTTAAGCTTACATTATTACCACTTACACTTACATTTTGGTTAGAGCTTACATTTGCATTATTTAAGGTTGCGTTACCAGTTGCTACTACTTTTGCTTCACCTGTAGTAGCTGTTACGTTCGAGTCAGTTAGACTTGCATTACCATTACTTGCATTAACTGTAGCTGAAGTACCATTTACGGTAGCATTTACTAGAGTTACCTCTTTGCCTGTAACTTTTGCAGCAGCTATTGCATTTACTGTAGAGTTGTTTAACTCCGCTTTACCACTAGTTGCTGTTACTGTAGCGTTTGAACCTTTAACGGTACTATTAGTTAGACTTACGTTCGTACCTCTCACGCTTGCGTTTTGATCTGAGCTAACTGTAGTGTTATCTAGAGTTGCGTTACCTGAAGTAGCGTTAATTGTAGCTTCGCCACCTTTTGCTGTTACATTTGATCTAGTTGCTTCTACACTTTGACCTGTAACTGTTGCTGCTCCTGCAGTAGCTGTTACATTAGAGTCTGTGAGGCTTGCCTTACCACCAGTAGCATTAACTGTAGCTGATGTACCATTTACAGTAGCATTAACTAGAGTTAAATCTTTACCTGTAACTTTTGCCTCTGCTGTTCCATTAACCGTAGCATTATTTAAATCTGCTTTGCCTGTTCTTGCAACTACACTTGCATTACCATTTGTAGCAGTAATGGTTGCATTGTTGAGAGTAACCTCTTTACCTGTAACACTTGTATTTGCCCCTGAAACTCTAGTGTTTTCTCTTAAATTCACAGAGCCATTTGTAGCGTTTACAGTCGCATTACCAGACTTAGTCGTAATGCTAGTATTAGTAGCCGTAACACTATTATTTGCAATTACAGTTGCTCCTGAAGTTGCGTTAACCTTGCTATCTTTTAAGGTTGCATTGCCCGTAGTAGCATTTACTACTGCAGTTGTACCATTAATTGTAGAGTTAGTTAGAGATACATTTGCACCCTTAACTTCTGCATTTGCTGTTGCATTTAAGCTAGCGTTGTTTAAGGTAGCATTGCCTGCTCTAGCATCTACGCTTACATTACCTTTAGTAGAAGTTACAGTTGCATTATCTAGAGTTACTCCATTACCTACAACACTTACATTCTCACCTGAGACGCTAGTATTTGCACTGAGGTTTACAACTCCTGCGGAAGCGTTAACAGTTGCGTTTCCTGCTTTAGTAGTAATTGTAGTGTTCGTAGCAATTACACCTGAAGTTGCATTTACGGATACACCAGTAGCTGCATTTAGAGTTGAATTATCTAAAGTTACATTACCTTTAGTCGCATTAACAGTTACATTACCATTAGTACTTGTAAGTGTAGACTGATTAATGGTCACACATTGTGCAGTAATATTAACTGTTCTACCAGCATTTAAATTAGTTTTATTTTCTACTTTAACTTCACCAGCAGAAGAGCTTAAATTGATATCAAGACCTGCTTTCGCATTAACACCTGAAACATTTACTACTGTAGAACCACTTGCACTTACATTACCAGCCGTTGCATTTAAGGTTGCTCCAGTGATATTTGTATGTACAGTGCTTAAATTACCAATAGATATATCACCTTTAGTTGCTTCTAAAGTACCATTGGTAATATCAATTGAGTTACCACGAACAAAGGTATGGTTCGTAGCATTTGCACTGAGGTTGTAAAGATTTACTGACTTAGTTGCACAAATCGTGATGTTTTCTCTTGTTGATGTAACAGTACTATTGCCAACTTGAACATCATTACCTGCTAATACTACTGCCGTAGCATTAACCTGAGTTTTCTCTAAACTTAGGTTCTCAGTTGCAGTTAGGTTAACCTCACCTTTTGCGGTTAAGTTCGAAGAAGTAGCACTAATATTATTTGCTTTTACTACAAGACTATTATCTGTTGCAGCCACATTAGCATTAGTAAAGCTTACATTGTTTTTAACGTCTACTTTTACAGACTTAGCCGTTACATTGGTATTGCTAACTTTTAAGTTAGAATCATCAGCAGTTGTACTAAAGTTAACTTGACCGCTCTTCGCTTCTACTACCGATTGATTAATCGTAATGTTGTTTTTAGCGGTAAAGTCTACATTTTTACTTGTAGAAGAGTAGTTACCACCCGAAGCAGAGATACTACCTTTAGAAGCATTAACGATTACGTTGTTTTCTGCACTTACCCCAGAATTATCAAAACTAATATTACCGTTTATCGCAGTTACTGTAGCATTATCATTAGCTTTTAATTGTACATTTGGTAAAGAAACATTACCTGTAGCTACTACAGAGATATTACCCTTAGCGATTACTTGAGCTTGGTTACCATCTGTTCCACCATTTACAACATCTTTGCTAGCTACTAGACTAATGTTACCACCAGCATTCATAGGAACATTACTAAAGCTTAGGTTACCTACTGTAGCATTCACCTTAATGTCTTGAGTTGCATTAACTGTAGAACCTACTAAGGTTACATTACCCCCAACAAGATTTGCAGAACCCGTAGCATTTACTTTTGAACCATTAGTTACACTTAGGTTCACGGCTGCGGTGAGATTTACATCACCAGCAGTTGAAGTTAAGTTAGTATTATTTGCACTGATGTTATTTGCAGACACTTTGAGGTTTTCTTTTGCAAGTACTGTACTCTTATCTAAAGTAACATTATCTTTTACCGCAATATCTACGCTACCTTGAGCAGCTGAGATATTAGTATTAGTTGCACTAAAGTTACCTTCTTTAGCGTTGATCGATACTTTACCACTTGTTCCTGTTACCGTGATATTCGTGCCAGTAGCGTTGATATCACCAGTAGTTGCAGTAACGTTCACTTCAGTTTTTGCGGTTAGGTTTGTACCGTTACCTAAGGTTACGCTAGTAGCGTTAACTTTAGTAACTGAGCCGTTTACGCTCGCATTATTAATTTCTGCTGAGCCGTTTGTTGCGTTTACTAAAGCAACATTTGTTGCATTAACTTCACCGCCAGTGATAGATACATTTGCCCCTGTAACTGTAGCATTACCTGAAGTTGCATTTACGCTACTACCTTTAAGGGTAGTATTGCCAGAAGTTGCACTTACGGTTGCATTAGTACCTTTAACTATAGAGTTAGTTAAATCTACATAACCACCTTTAACACTTGCATTCTTATCTGAAGTTACATTTGTGTTAGTTAAAGTAACATTTCCGGTTGTAGCTTCTACAACTGCATCCCCACCTTTAGCACTTACATTAGACTGACTTACTTTCACATCTTTTTGAGCAACAAGATGGGCTTTACCATTGGTTGCACTTACATTGCTACCTGTAAGCGTTGCATTACCCGTAGTCGCATTTACAGTCGCATTAGAACCTTTAACTTGAGAGTTAGTTAAGTCTACATAACCACCTTTAACACTTGCGTTATTGCTCTCTGAAGTTACATTTGTGTTAGCTAAAGTAACATTTCCAGTTGTAGCTTCTACAACTGCATCTCCACCTTTAGCGCTTACATTAGACTGACTTACTATCACATCTTTTTGAGCAACAACATGGGCTTTACCACCTGTAGCACTTACGTTGCTACCTGT
This sequence comes from Psittacicella gerlachiana, assembly GCF_003585965.1. Lineage (GTDB taxonomy): Bacteria > Pseudomonadota > Gammaproteobacteria > Enterobacterales > Psittacicellaceae > Psittacicella > Psittacicella gerlachiana. The sequence goes on from NZ_NRJF01000019.1 coordinate 19,014, forward strand.
AAGAGTTGCATTGCCCGTAGTTGCATTCACAGTTGCGGTTTTACCTTTAACTTGAGAAGTGGTTAAGTTTACAAAGGTTGCAATTACACTTGCATTGTTACTGTCTGAAGTTACATTTGTGTTAGTTAAAGTCGCATTACCTAATTTAGCTTCTACCGTAGCGTCACCACCAGTAGCACTTACGTTGCTACCTGTTAGAGTTGCATTGCCAGTAGTTGCATTCACAGTTGCGGTTTTACCTTTAACTTGAGAAGTGGTTAAGTTTACAAAGGTTGCAATTACACTTGCATTGTTACTGTCTGAAGTTACATTTGCATTAGTTAAAGTCGCATTACCTGATTTAGCCTCTACCTTAGCATCACCACCTGTAGCACTTACGTTGCTACCTATTAGAGTTGCATTGCCAGTAGCTGCATTCACAGTTGCGGTTTTACCTTTAACTTGAGAAGTAGTTAGGTTTACAGAACCTGCAATTACACTTGCATTGTTGCTATCTGAAATTACATTTGCATTAGTTAAAGTCGCATTACCTGATTTAGCTTCTACCTTAGCATCACCACTAGTAGCACTTACGTTGCTACCTGTTAGAGTTGCATTACCAGTAGTTGCATTCACAGTTGCAGTTTTACCTTTAACTTGAGATCCAGTTAACTCTACAGACATAGCTGTTACATTTGCAACATTGTTGACTGAAGTTACGTTTGAGTTAGTTAATGTCGCTTTGCCTTTAGTTGCACTAACATTCGCTTCACCATTTTGTGAAGTAATATTTGTGTTACTTAAGGTTGCATTACCTGCTCTCGCTTCTACTTTAGCAGCACCAGTTTGTGCAGTTACATTTGATCCAGTTAAGTTAACATCTTTTGCTGCAGTTACTAATGCTTCTCCAGTATTTGCACTTACATTACTTGAAATTAAAGTCGCATTACCATTGGTTGCATTAACAGTTACATTACTCTTACCTGTAAGCGTTGACTGATTTACCGTTACACAGTGTGCGGTAATATTAACTGTTCTACCTGCATTTAAGTTAGTTTTGCTTTCTACCTTAACTTCACCGTTCGCAGAGCTTAGGTTAATATCAAGATGAGCCTGAACAGACACGCCCGATACATTCACCCCTTTAGAGCCACTTGCACTCACATTACCAGCTTTAGCGGTTAAGGTTGCACCTGTAATGTTAGTATGAACTGTGCTTGAACCACCAACCGATACATCACCTTTAGTTGCGGCTAAAGTACCATTAGTAATATCAATTGAACTACCACGGACAAATGTATGGTTCGCAGCATTTGCACTGAGGTTGTAAAGTTTTACAGCTTGAGTTGCACAAATAGTAATGTTTTCACTAGTTGAGGTAGCGGTACTATTGCCAACTTTAACATCTTTACCTGCTAATACCACTGCAGTACCATTAACCTGAGTTTTCTCTAAACCTAAGCTTGAAGTTGCAGTTAAGTTAACTTCACCCGCCGCTGTAAGATTAGAAGAAGTAGCATTAATATTATTTGCTTTAACTACAAGACTATTTGCCGTAGCTGCTACATTAGCATTGCTAAAGGTTACATTGTTTTGTACATCAACATTTACTTTAGTTGCTGTTACATTAGTGTTGCTAACTTTTAAGTTAGAACCTGCAGAAGTTGCACTAAAGTTTACTTGACCATTTTTCGTAGCTACTACTGATTGGTTGATAGTAATGTTACTTGCAGCAATAAAGTCTACATTCTTATTGGTAGAAGTATAGTTACCACCTGAAGCAGAAATATTACCCGTAGAAGCGTTTACTACTACTTTGTTTTCTGCACTCACTCCTGAATTAACAAGATTTACATCTCCAGATTTAGCCACTACCGCAGCATGATTACCTGCTTGCAACTGAACATTAGGTAATGAGACATTACCATTTGCGGTTACAGTGATATTTTCTTTTGCCTTAACAGTTGCTTGGTCACCACTAGTATCCCCATTAACAATATTTTTCTTCGCACTCAGACTAATGCTACCTTGCTTAGAATCCATTGGTGAACCACTAAAGGTTAGATTACCTGTAGTTGCATTTACGGTAATATCTTGCTCAGCCGTTACTGAAGACTTAGTTAAGGTTACATTTGCACCATAAAGGTTAGCATCTTGTTGTGCATTTACTGCAGAACTATCTTTTAATTCCAGATTATTAGTTGCCGTTAAATTAACATTTCCTGATGTCGATTTAAATGCGGTATTAGATGCGTTAATATTTTTCGCATTTACTTTAAGAGCATCTTGAGAGGTTACTTTACTATTCGTTAGGTTAACATTAGTACCTACTTTAATCTCCACACTACCTGTAGCAGCCGTGAGATTAGAGTTATTACCGATTAAGTTTCCTTTTTGAGCATCAACTACAACCTTACCTGAAGCTGAGGTTACAGTGAGGTTAGTACCACCAAGCTCAATATTACCGGTAGTTGCAGTTAAATTAACTTCAGTTTTTCCGGTTATCTTAGTACCTTTTGAAGTATTGATTCCTGTCCCTTGAACCTTAGCGATAGTACCGTTAACACTAGTATTTGCTAAGTTTGCTGTACCTGCAGTTGCATTTACAAGAGCTTGTCCTGCAGTTGCATTCACTTGGCTGTCAGTTAAAGACACAGACGATCCCTGTACAGTAGCACTAGTGCCACGTACTTGAGAATTTTGTTTTAGAGTTACAGCAGCTGAAGCTTGAACTCTTGCTGTTCCCTCAGTTGAGGTAACAGAAACATTAGCTCCAGTCACGCTACCGCTGGTAGCTTTTACTTGGGCACTGGTTGTACCGTTAACTTTAACGTCAGTTAAAGTTGCAGCTCCTGCTGAAGTATTTACATTTGCAGTGCTACCTTGAACACTTAAATTCGTTGCAGTTACTGAAACACCAACTACACTTGCATCTTGTGTAGCAGTTACACTAGTGTTATCTAAGGTTACTGCTCCAGTTCTTGCATCTACTTTAGCACTACCAGCAGTTGCCTCTACACTTGCATTACCAAGAGTTACACCTGTACCTTCTACAGTTGCACGTTTACCTCTAACCTTAGATTTATTACTTAAAGTTACTACCCCAGCTGAAGCATTTACGCTTGCAACTCCTTCTGAAGAAGTGATTGTAGAGTTAGTTGCAGTCACGCTTGAAGACGCATTAACCTCTGCTCCTGTTTTACCAGAAACATTAGCATCAGTTAGAGTCACTGCACCAGCTTGTGCTTCAACTTTTGTAGAACCATTGCTTGAAGTAATACTTGCATTATTTACCTCTACTTCTCCTGTTGAAGAAGTGATTGTTATTCCAGTATTACCTGATAAGGTTGTGTTTTTCACCTCCAGTTTTTCTTTAGCAGAAACTGTTAATGAACCTTTGCCAGCATTTAATTTACTAGCAGTTACATTTAAGCCTTTAACTGCTGTAATGTTAATTGAACGAGTTGCTTCTATAGTTGTACCGTTACTAATATTTACATTACCCTCTGGAGCTGAAAGATTTACATCACGACCTGAAGTAATTTTTGTTCCGGAAACATTAACTTCGGAATTACCACGTACATTTACATCTGCATCTGTTCCTGTAGTTACAAGAGTTGCATCTTTAATCGTTGCAGTTAAGGTATTTGCATCTCCTAACGAAAGTTCTCCAGTGGTTGCATTTAAAGTACCTTGATTTACATCAATGCTTTGCGCACGTACTTCAATTCCTTGAGCACTAATATTACTATTATTAAATCCTGCATTAGTAGAAGCTTTAATCGTTGCTTTACCAGCTCTTGCAGTTACATTAGTTCCAGTGAGGCTAGTTGAACCTGCACTTGACTCTAGTTTAACAAGGTTACCTGCAACACTTGAATTATTTACCGTGAGATCACTAGATCCTTGAATCGTAGTCGTAGCTGTAGAGTTAACTTTTACTTGTTCAAGATCTACAGTAGTTCCGGTTACTAATGCCTCACCAGCAGTTGCCTTAACTTCGGTTTTTTCAAGCGTTACTGCTGATTTACCTGAGATATTTACTTTAGCTCCCACAACTGCACTATTGTTTACAATACTTACACTTGCAGCATTAACCAAAGTATCTTTAGTTGCGGTAATACAACCTAAGCTCGCATTATCGACAATTAGAGTACTTGCATTAACTTTAGTTTGGGTAGTACCGTAAACCTTACTTGCTTGATTTATGGTCACACTCGAGCCGTTCACAAAAGTATTCGCTCCTGTTACTGATGAAGCATTAGTAATATTTACATTTTTACCTTCAACTGTAGTATTAAGCTTAGAAATTACCGTAGAACCATTAATATTCACACTTTCAGTTGCCACTAGGCTTGCATTACCTTGAGTGGCTTTAATTGCTGAACTATTAAGCACGTCAATAGTTTTTCCGGCAACTTTAATATCTGCAGTTTTTGATTCCGCTGTAGAGTTGTCAACTAAAACACGATTCTTAGCTTCTAAACCTAATGAACCTTGAAGCTCTAAAGTGGTATTAATCAGACTTAAATTATTTGCAGTTATATTCAGGCTACGCCCTACCTCGATTTTTGAGGTAGAAGAACCTATCAGCGATACATTACCGTCTGGAGAAGCTAAGTTCAGATCTAAACCAGTTTTGATCGTAGTATCTTCTACCATGATATTTTGCGTTCCTGACAGACTTACATTACCTGCAGAAGCAGTTAGGTTACTACCTTTTGCAGTTACAACTTCTTTAGTAGTTGTATTACCGAGGTTGATATCACCTTGAGCTGAATACACCGATGTACCACTGAGGTTGAGCTTATCAGCATACACACTTACCAGTTTTTGTGCAGAAAGATTAGAATTGGTAAAGTTTGCATTACCAGTTGCACAAACCGTTAAATTCTCTTTAGCTCTTAAATCAGAACCCGTAGCAGTTAAAGCTCTAGTTTGGATATTACCTTCACTACTATTTACTACCGAACCACGGAAAGTTACTGAATTCGTAGTAGAAATATTAGTATAACCGATACTTGTAAAGTTAGTACTCGAAGCAACAAAAGCTGCTACTTTTGTAATAGCAATGTTTTTACCACTTACATTAGTAGTACCGAGACCAAATACGTTATACCCCTCAAAGCTAGCATTAACTTTAGCAGTAAAGTTAGAGTTTTGGGTATAAAGAGTACCTGAAGTACCAACTACCGTAATGTTATTTCCACTAAAGTTGGTATTACGAAGATTTGCTTTCGTACTATTAATAGTTAAGTTGTTAGTTGCTCTTACGCTTGATTGTACATCTGTATCTAAAGTCGGAGCATTTAAGTTCACGTCATTAGCTGTTATTGATGAACTATTTACATCAAGATCTGGAGTGTTAATACTAAGTGTTTTACTTGCTCCCACTACTGCTTTATTTTCGAGAGTTACACAAGAACTTGCATTAAGAGTAGTGTTACCAGCAGTACTATTAACTACTGAACTATTTACATGCACTTGAGCAGCATTTAGGGTTGTGCAACTAGTTGAGTTAACCGTTGAACCTCCAAGAACATACACAATTCCTGATGTAGAAAGATTAGTGTGGTTACCTTTTACTGTCGATTTGTCTGTAACATTAATATTCGCAGAAGCATTTACTAAAGTATTCGTTGCAGAATCTACAGTTGCACCTTTTTGGAGTTGGACATTAGTACCATTTACCGTGGTGCTACCTGCAACTGAGCTTACACGAGAAGCAGAAACAGTTACACAAGTAGTGCCATCAATTCTGGTTGAGGTTCTTGAACTTACATTAGCTCCATTTTGTACAGACACACTTGAGGCGTTCATTGCTGTAGAGCCTACTGTAGAGTTTACAGTTGCCCCATCAACAATTACTTTCTCTTTACCTTCAACTTTAGTTGAGTTAGTCGAGTTAATATCAGCTTTATTGCTTACTTGGATTGATGGACCGCTGAGGCAGGTATCCTTACCTTTTACTTGTGTCCCTTCACCCTGAACATCAATTGCAGATGTTGCTGTTAATAATGTTGTTGCTACTGAGTTAACTTTAGCTGCTCCTTCAACTTTTACTGTACCAGCAGTTAAAGTTGTACCTGCAGTTGAGTTGATCGTTGACGCATTTTGTACGGTTAAACTCGAAACAGCTTTAAGTTCAGTTTTCCCTGCAGATGTGTTAACACTACTTGCATTTACCGTAACCTCTGATCCATTCACTAAAGTTAGTCTACTACCTTTAATCTCAGAGCTTTGATTAATAATTACCGTTGGAGCATTCAGGGTAGTGTTCGCTCCTGAAATATTTGCTTTAGTTGCAACAATCGAAGTAGTTGCACAAATTACCGTATTATTAGTTGAGCTTACATTAGAGGTATTAATGGTAACGGTCTTACCTGAAATTGAAGTATTTGCTCCACTGTTTACTAAGCTGTTGCTATTAAGTTCTACCATACCCGTAGCATTGATACTAGTATTACCTTTACTACTTAGATTCGAACTTGTACTTCTAAAGTTAGCAACATTATTTACATCAATATTATTAGCACTTACATTGGTATTAATTACTCCAAAGCTTAGATATTTAGTAAAGTTCACATTACCTGTAGTTGCGGTAAAGTTCGATCTTTGTACCATTAACGTACTAGAAGCACTACTAGATCCTGTAACCAGGATATTCTTCCCATTAAAATTACTATCTAAAAGGTTAGCTTTACTACTATTAATGGTTAGATTATTTGTTGCCGTAACAGCTGATAAACAGCTAGTATCTAAAGTCGGTGCATTTAAGTTAACGTCATTTCCTTTTACGGTTGAGTTAATAATATCTAGATCAGGAGTATTAACACTTAATGTTATTCCAGCAGCGATTGTTGCTTGGTTGGTAAAGGTTACACATTGACTTGCATTAACCGTGGTCGAACCTTTAGTGCTATTCACTACCGCACGGTTTACCTGCACTTGTGTTGCATTTAGGATTGTGCCTGAAGTTGAATTAACGGTTGAACTTTCACGAACATACACATTTTTTCCTGCTGAAAGATTAGTGTTCACACCATTTACCATCGAAGTTCCTAGCACATTAATATTTTCTGAAGCATTTACTAAAGTATTAGTTTTAGCGTCTACACTTGCTCCATTTTGGAGAGACACGTTCGCTGCATTAAGCGTTGTACAACCTGCAGTTGAATTTACTTTTGCATTCGAAACGGTTACGTTTTTGCTTGCATCTAATTTAGTTGCAGTTTTAGAATTTACTGTTGCTGAGTTTTGAACAAATACTTCCGCTCCACTTACCGTAGTTGTGCCTGTAGTAGAGTTTACGGTTGCGTTATCAACTACGACTTTAGTGCTACCTGCAACTTTCGTTGAGCTTGTTGAGTTCACATCTGCTTTATTCTTAATTTCCACCGTTGGAGCAGTGAGGCTGGTATCCTTACCTTTAACTTGCGTTCCAGTTCCCGTAATGTTCATAGAAGTTGAAGCAGTTAATGTAGTCGCCGCTGAAGAGTTAACCTTAGAAGCCCCCTCAACTTTTAAAGTATTTGCTGTTAAGGTTGTACCGGTTTTGGAATCTATGTTCGAAGAGTTTTGTACGGTTAAACTAGACGAAGCTTTTAATGCAGTATTACCAGCAGTTGTATTAATACTACTTACATTTATAGTAATATCAGTTCCATTTAATGAAGTAGATTTACTACTTGTTAACGTAGAACTTTGATTCACGACAATGCTTGGAGCATTTAAGGTAGTATTATTTGCCCCTGAGATATTTGCTTTACTCACCACAAGCAAAGATGTTCCACTAACTAGGGTGTTGTTTTTCGAACTTACATTCGAAGTATTTATTACCACTGTTTTACCTGAAAGTGAAGTATTTGCTCCACTAGCAATCACACTACTACTCATACATAAAATATTACTTGTAGAGATGCAAGTATTGCCAGTAGCTGTTATATTCGCATTTAAAGTTCTTAGAATTGCAACCCCATTTACGTCTACATTATTCGCAGTTGCATTTGAATTAGCTAAAGCAAAATAACTCAATTTACTAAAGCTTGCATTACCTGTAACCGTAACATTTGATCTTTGTAACGTTAAACGACTCGTGCTACTGCTACAACCAACCGCCTGTATATTAGCTGCATTAAAAGTACTATCAAACAGATTTGCGTTATTACTATTAATCGCTAAATTATTAGTTGCAGTAATTATAGATAAACAACTAGTATTTAGATCTGTTGCATTTAAATTAACATCCTTAGCTTTTATCTCCGAATTATTGATATCAAGTGCAGGTGTATTAATGTTTGCTGTTGTTCCAGCTCCAATCTTAGCTTTATTTACAATAGTTACACATTGGCTTGCGTTTATCGTGGTTAATCCTTTAGAGCTATTTACATTAGCATTATTAACTGTAACTACCGTTCCGCTCACCACTGTGCTATCAGTTGAATTAACTGTTGATCCTGCCAATACATAGACAAAGCCTTTTGCAGAAAGATTAGTATTCTTACCATCTACTGTCGAAGCACCCATTACGTTAATATTACGTGCAGCATTGATTAAAGTAATAGCAGCTGAGTTTACTACTGCCCCATTATCAAGATTAATATCTTGAGTCGCATTTAAGGTCGTACCACCAGTAGTAGAGTTTACAACTGATTTTGAAACATTAATGGTTGTACCATCTAACTTAGTTCCTGATTTAGAATTAATAGTTGCTGAGTTTTGTACAACCACAGTTGTAGCGTTCACTGCTGTTGTGCCTCCAGTAGAATTTACTGAAGCCCCATCAACAGTTACCTTGCTCTTACCTTCAACTTTAGTTGCGGTAGTTGAATTTACGTCTGCCTTATTGCTTAACTCTATAGTTGGTGCACTGAGGTGCGTAACCTTACCGTTTACTTTAGTTCCTGTACCCGTCACACTCATTGAAGCAGTTGCGGTTAATTTCGTCGTATCCGCTGAATTAACCGTCGATCCTCCCTCAACTTTCATGGTTGCTGAGTTTAGGGTTGTACCTTTTTGTGAATCAATTACCGCTCCATTTTGCACGGTAATTGTTGAAGCATTAACCTCTGTCTTACCTGCTGTTGAGTTTACTTTACTTGCATTTACAGTTACATCCGTACCATTAACATTCGCAAATTGTCTTGCCGTAATTGTCGAGCTTTGATTAACGACAACGATATTTGCGTTAATCGTTGCATTAGCTCCAGAAACATTAGCGTTCTTAGCGACAATCGTTGAAGTCGCACAAACATCAGCATTATTACTTGCGGTAACATTAGAATCACTTACCACAACATTAGTACCAGTAACAGTAGTATTAGTACCGTTTACTTTAGAACCAGCAAGCAGCTTATTCTCATTTGCAGATAAAGTAGTGTGTTTTGCACTATCTACGCTGGTATTAGTAAGGGTTAAACTTGTTAAAGCTTGTACCGTTGCATTCCCTGCAGTAGTATTGATCTTACTGTTGGTTAACTGGATATTGGTACCATTTACATTGGTATCATTACTTGCATTAATACTGCTATCTGTGGCTCTAATTTCAGGAGAGTTAAGGATTATATCTTTACCCGTAACATTTGCTTTACTGTCAAGCGTAATACAAGTCGTAGCATTTAATGAAGTCTTTTCCTTACTTGATATATTTGAAGCACTTACACAAATTTGATCACCAGTTAAGGTTGCGTTTTTTGCAGCATTGATTACTGAACCTTGGTTTACGACAATCCCTTTGGATACACAGATGGTTATATTACCTTTTTTGGTCTCTATAGTACTGTTAGTAGACTTAAATGTACCAGCACTAGAAGTGAAAGAGGCATTACCAGTTACATCTAGTTTCATGCCGACAACACTAATATTGTTACCCGTAATATTTAAGTCACGACCTATAGTTAATTTACTACTTTTCGTTGAGCAAATCGTAATCTCAGCATTCACACCACTGAGATTTAGATCTAAGCCGGTAGTAACATTAGTATCTGTTAAATTTAACTCCTTCGTGCCGCTAAAGCTTACGTTACCTTTTGTAGAATTAATATTCGCTCTCGAAGTATTGATTTTTGCAGTAGACGCATTACCAAAATTAATATCTGAGCTTGCTCCTTTACCTGAGATATTTGAGTTATCAATTTCAATTACTTGAGCTGAGAAATTAATTTTTGCACTACTTGTAACATTCGAATCGGTAACTTTTAAAGTACTAGTTGCAGAAGCACAAAGGTTCAGATCACCTGTGCCTGAAGTTAAGTTAGAGTTATTTATATCTAATAAGCCAGAGGCCTTGCCTTGAGAGAAAGTAAGTGAGTTAGTTGCTGTCGCATTTGAATTTTTAAAGCTGAAATTACCTTGGTTAACTTTTACATCAACACTTACTCCAGCAGTTAAATTCGAGTTGTTGAAGTTTAAATCACCATTGGTAATATTTACCACTACATCTTTAGTGGTAGCAAGTAAATTCGAACCACTGATATTTACCGCACTAGAACAAGTGGTATGTTGATAAACACTAACATTATTTTTCGCTTTTAAGGTTGAATTATCTAAGAAGAAAGAATTTAAAAGAGATGAACTAGCTGAGTTACCTGTAGTTAAAGTAACATTATCATGTACCGAGGTTACACAAGAACCATTGGTAATATTAACTGCTTTTACTCTATTATTTCCACCTAAAACAATGTTACCCTGTGCAGTTACATTAGTGTTATTTAAGCTTAAAACTCCATTTGTCACAAATACTAATCTATTATTACTTGCATTAGATCCTAAAGCCGTCACACAAGAGTTAGATAAACTTAAATTCACACTTGAGTTCATTGGATTAGTAGAGAGGTTAACGGAATTACTCTTAATATTTGCCCCATTTGCCGTTAAGTTTAAGAATCCTAATACCAGCGTCGAAACTCCTGAAGTGGAGTCTGCCCTATCGTTCGTACCTAATATTTCGCTATTTTCTAAATACACACTACCAATAGATCTAACCGTAATCCCCCCTGGCGATGATTTTTGTAATTTAGAACCACTCATTTTTATCCAAAAATTATAGTCATAGTTGTTTCCAGAGTTTGCAACTAATAGATCACCCGTAGTTACAGAGAGATTACTTCCTGAAATTGATACTTCTTTATCAATTGAAATATTAATACTAGTAGCACTAAAATTCGAAGAGCTTACATAGGTTTTTTGTCCCAACAAAGTAATTGTATTATTGGCTGAGAAATTAGAACTACATACATCAACAGAAGATTGACTACTATTAGCTAATATATGATTTGCATTTACAGCACTATTACTTACTTCAATCTTTGTTCCTTGATTTGTTTTACTATCTTTTAAAACAACAACATCTCTTGAAGACCTAAAAGAAGCATTACCTGTTAAAGTTGTATTAAGACGATTAATATTTAAACGTGTACTTGTTGCATTAAAGGTTGCATTAGTACCGGTAATGTTTAATCCATCAATTTCAAACCAGTTAAAGTAGTAACCTGTAGATGCTGAAACTTGAGTTGTACCAACGGAATCAGATCTGTTTGTAATATTAAAGAAGGTGTCTTTTGCTTTAATGCTTGAGTTGACAAATCTAGAAGCTCCAATACTAGTACCACCATCATAAATCGCATAGCCGGTGGTGATATTACCATTAAAGTTTTCACTAGCACTAAAATTTACATTGTTAACATCTAAACTTCCGTACTTGTTATAGAAGTTGATAGTTTTAGCTGTAAGATTAGTATTACTAAAAGCATAAGAACTATTACTTATACCATTGACACTCGTAGAAACATTTGGCGTAATTGAAATACTAATAGTAGTTGTAGCATTAAACAAATTATTAGTTACATTCGCTCCTTTATTTCCTACAACTTTCAAGCTCATGTTTGCCACGCTATAGGATACACTTCTACATACATTTAAACTAAAGGCATTTATATTTACATTTCCAGCATCCCTAAAAGTAGCATTCTCAATAGAAATATTGCCATATCTATTACTTCCAGTAAACGAATCTCCACCAATCTTAATATTCGTTCCCATCGTAGTAGTTGAAGTATTTAAAATTGTACCGTTAATAAGAATAGTGGTATTCTCTTGACGTGACTCAACCGATGTATTATCTCCTCTTAATACAGACTCTTTTGTACCATTATTGCTTATATGTATTGCTCTATTTCCACCGATAGTTAAGTTGTGCGTCGCATACAAACCACTACCATTAATGGTTACATTACTCGCACCACTATAAGCACTTACTAAAACATGATTTCCATTAATTGTAGAGGAAGCACAAATGAAAATATTACCTGTAGTACATAAGGTAATATTATTAGTTGCAGTTAAAGTTGAATTAGTGATGTATACATCAGACTGTACAGGATTCTGATAGTTTGAAGTATTAAAAGTAAAGTTACCGGCATTTAGCGTTGAGTTAATAAATTGAATCTTCGATCCTGATTTAGCATTCTCAAATACTATACTTCCTTTTATGTTAACTGTACTATTTAAGAAGGTATAACCAAATCCGTTCTGATCAGAAATATTACCATTCAAATATAAAGTTGTTCCGGTATTACTAACATTGATCTCATTCTTTAAGTTATAAAAAAGAATCTCACCACGAGCTTGTAAGGTTACATTTGTACGATTTAACTGTTCATTAACACTAGTAGCTCTCAGTAAAGAAAAATACTTACCACTCCAATTTGGATCTACTTTATAGGTTGATGAAGTCATATTTTTTAAATCAGTATTAGCATAAGTTGCCTTACTTGAAGCACAAATAGATCCATCCTGAGCTCTATTTGTAACATAAGGATCACTATTTAACAAATATGCTCCATTATTACCTACGGTTCTATTAACAATTAAAAGCCCTATAGGGTCAATTAGCCAGTTCCCTACCGTTCCATACTTAGAACTTGTATCTACGTGGAGATTATCAAAAAGATTTAAGTCATCCCCTGAAGTCTCAATGAATCCCCCATCCCCATAGA
>NZ_NRJF01000190.1 GCF_003585965.1 Psittacicella gerlachiana
CGCTAAAATTTATATAAAAAATGTTCGGTTTCTATACTTAATTAATAAAAATCCCGCTAACACTAAGTTAACGGGATTTTTATTAATTGAATTGATTTAATAAATCTAAATCTATAGAAGATTCGCTTGCTTGAGGCTGGGGTTTGCCAGTTGCTTTAGCAAGATTAAAGTTGTAATTTTGAATCCAAATAGATTTAAACATCGCATACGGATCTTGTGCTGCAAACACCATATTTTCTTGTGAGATTAATTGTCCACGAGATACGATTGCCGTATATAAGTTAAGAGGAAGAGTGATGTATATGGTACTTCCATTAATAATAGCTGAATAGCCTGCAGAAACTAGACTATTTTGCACTAGAGTTTGAGCAATAAATTTACGGGTTACTGTAGAGTTATAACCTGGTAATACCCAATAAGAACCTGGTTTTACATTGTAATAGGCAAGAGCAAAGTCAAAGTTATTTCCATTGGAGTCAACTCCCATTGCCGAAGCCCAATCAATCATGCCTAACCCAAATATTCCATTTACAAGAATACGAGTTAGATCTTTTCCTGATTCTTTAAATTGCCCAGTTGCAAGGTTAGAAACTAGAGTTGCTGGTTCATCTAAATAACTAGAAAAGTTCACCAAAGCATTTTGTAAATCTGGTGAGACATAATTCATATTTAGAACGGCAAGAGGACGAAGAAAATAGCGATCAAGAAAATTGGTATTGAGATTAAATGACCAGCGGTTAAAAGCTTGAAATCTATCTAAATCATTATTAACGTAAGCTCTATAAGCTTTGCCAAAATCAATTCCTTGAGAGTTTAAAACTACTCCATCTGCTTCTACTGTTTGTTCAGGTTCAGGCGTCAGAGGTATTTTAGCTTGTTCTTTATATGCATTTACTCCTGCACATGAAGCAAGAAGACTTGTTAAAGCAAGAGTAGTAATAATTTGTTTTAGTTTAAACATAAATTTAAATTAAGTGTTTGTCTTTTCGATTTAAATCTTAGTAATGGTTGTTCCCTGCATATTATACCCAAACTTTATAATTTTAACCAGTTATAAAATTGGGTAGGATAATTCTTGTAATTGAGAAATAAGTTCATCCTGAAATAAATCTAGACCCTCACAAAGTAATAAGCAAGTAGCAAAAACCTGCTCTTGCGCTAGATCATTGGTTTGTAAGAAGTGAGCAAAATTAATTAATTTTTCTTTTTGCTCTTTATACTCTGAAAGATTAATTAGAGAAGCTTGAGCAAGGAGATATTTAGCTATAGTCGAGGCTAAAGTGAGATTATCTACGAGATAAACTTTACTTTGATATTGCCAAAGAGTTTGCTGTTCAAGACTAGTTAAAATAGTAAATTTTTGTTCAAGTTTTTGGATAAACCAATGTGGACGGGTAAAGTCTTGAGGATTTAAAGGCTCATGCCGTTTAAGGAGTTTTTCTTTTAGATCAGTATTTTCTAAGAGCAAATTAAAAACTTCAGGAGTTAACCAAGAAGCTAGATTGAGATTAATTTTTACTCCAGCAATTACAGGAGAAGAACAATTCAGTTCTTGATCCATTAATTGCTTAAATAATGAAGATGTCTTTGTGTTAAGCGAAATGGACTCATTAGCTTTAACCGATGGCGTAAATTGATCTTTTACCTCTGCTTCTCCTAATAAGGAAGCCAACATGGTTTGTTTATTTTTTTCCGCTTGCCTTTGCTCTTTGATCTGTTGGTAATTAAAAGAGAATTTTTTCTCAGCTTGCGTAGCAAATGGTTTTTGCTCTTGCTTAGATTCTTCGGCTAGTTGTTTAAAATAAGCAAAGTCAGTTTGCAGTTGATTGTTGTGGCTTTCTTTGGTATTTTGACTTTGCAGATTTTGATTTCCTTGCTTACTTTGACTTGCTTGACTTTGTTCAAGAGTTGGTTGCGAAAAACTTTGGATTAAATCTGTAGACTTATGATTTTGGAGGTCAAAGTTTTCCTGTTTTTGTTCTGCAGAAGTAAGTAATGAGTTGCATATAGAGTTAACTTCTTTTGGAGTAGGCAAATTCTCCTTACTTTCACTTGCTGGTAGTTTAAAGAGATCTTCGGTTAATTGCTCTAATAAAGGATCATCACTTGTGACTAAAGCGTCGTCAAGTTTAGTAGCATGAATGAATTCTTTAGGTTTAACAGTTGAGGTTTTAAGTTCTTGAGTTTTAGGAATGCTTTTTAAATTTTTAAAGCTTTCAAATTCTTTTTTATTATCAAAACTACTTATTTTTACCGTTTTAGAGGTAAAGTCCTGTTGTTTTGATTTAAAAGTAAAATTACTCGGAGTTTGGGTAATTACTTCCTTTAACTCAAGTTGACTACGATCAATTAGTTCTTGATCTTCATTACGGTTAGCTAAAACTAAATCAACGATTTTTGGATCAAAATTACGAATTTTTGCTAATTGTACATAGAGATTTTGAAAAATAAAACTATGTACTTTATGGGCATCGACAAATCTCACTTCCGCTTTTGCAGGATGCACATTAATATCTAAAGCAGAGGAGTCTATTTCCAAAAAGAGAATATAATTTAAGTTTACATTATTAAAGAGTTCGGTAAACGCTTGTTTAACCGCACTAATGATCACTTTATCTTTGATCATTCTTTGGTTAATATAACTGTATTGAATACGGTTACTTTTGAGAGATAAAGCTGCATTAGGTTCGAGGATTAAACGTAATTTTAAATTAAATAGTTTTACACTTGCACAAATTTCTACGGCTGTATCACTGAACGTTTGAGGCATAGCTTGGAGGATACGTTCTCTAAATGCCTCTTTTTCGAGTTTAGGTAAACGAAGTCTTTGTTTACCATTGTGAGTTAAAGTCCAATCTATATGTGGATTGACAATGGCTAAACGTTGAATTAAATCTTCGATATGATTAAATTCAACATTAGCACTTTTTAAGAATTTTTGTCGTGCGGGAGTATTATAGAATAACTCTTGTACTTCAATGGTTGTCCCTATAGGGTGAGCTATAGGGCTCGAACTCGTACGATATTCTTTTCCCTGATTATAAATTTGCCAGCCTACTTCCGCTTGTTGATGACGAGAAGTTAGAGTCAGCTTGGAAACTGAACTAATTGAAGCTAAGGCCTCACCACGAAATCCGTAACTAATTAAGGTTTCTAAGTCAGCAATATCTCGTAATTTGGAAGTAGCATGCGGAGCTAAAGCTAAGTCTAACTGTTCTTTTTCAATTCCTATCCCATTATCACGAATGCGGATTAATTGCTTGCCTCCATCTTCAATCTCAATTAGAATTTGGGTGCTTTGAGCATCAATTGAGTTCTCAATAAGTTCTTTTACAATTGAAGCAGGTCTTTCTACTACTTCTCCGGCAGCGATTTGATTTGCGACTAAGGGAGGTAATACTTGAATTTTAGTCATAAAAACTATCTTAACTATCTAAAAATTATTTAACTTCTTTATTTTATCAAAAGATTATTCTCTCGCTCTTAATTTTCTTACCGATAAAAAAAGAAGATATAAGAGTTTTAGCGGGGTTTTTATTAAAAATGCATGAGGATAAGTGCAGAAATTTATTAAAAAAATCTTAACAACTTGTGCATTAGGAGTTTCAACTGTAGCTTTAGCTCAGGCAAATAATTTACCTTCAACTCTAACTATTGGCATTGAAGATGGTTACTATCCTTATGAATATTTAAATGAAAAAGGAGAGTTTACCGGTTTTGATGTGGAGTTAATTAACTATATTTGTGCTGATCTTGGGGTTACTTGTAAGTTAGATCGTGGAGCTTTTGATGGTTTAATTCCAAATCTGTTATTTAGAAAAACAGATATGGTAGTATCGGCTTTATCAATTACCGATGATCGTAAAAAACGTGTAAACTTTACCGTTCCTTACATTGAACCATCGGCAGCTGTATATATTGTTAATGAAGATAGTAATCTCCAAAGTATAGATGAACTAAAAAATATTGGTGTCCAACAAGGTACAACTTTATTATCTTACTTACAAAGTGAGAAAAAAAATGTTCAATTAAAAACCTATCCTTCATTTGATACCGCAATGTTAGATCTAAAAGGTGGAAGAGTGCAAACTGTATTTGAATCTTTAGATGTAGCAAGCAAATATTTAAATGATAAATCACAAAAAGTAAAAGTTCTAGGAGCTCCAGTATATAGTCCTTTAATTTCTCAAGGTACAGGTATTGCCGTACGTAAAGGAGATACAAATTTATTAAATGCTTTAAATGCTTCGATTGAGAAATTAAAAGCAGATGGAACCATAGATAAACTTAAAGCTAAATACGGCATTAAATAATTATATGTTTTTACTTTATCCTTCAGGTGGTCTTGGCAATCAAATGTTTATGATTGCCGGCACCTATGCGATGGCACGGGCTTTGGGGCAAAGATGGTATGTCAACAATACCGATCATACTTTAATCCAAGGACGTACTTTTCCGAATTACGTAGATAATATTTTTTGGCAAGTGCCTTTGGGAACTCCTGAGCGTATTGCCATTATTAAGGCAATGGTTGATGATTTACATGTCAAAAGCTCATTAACTTTAGATTTGCCTGGAGAGCATGTACTTTTTAATTTGGATCCTTTTGCCCGTCAGCAAGTGCATGTAGTTATGGATACTCATTTAATGAGTTATCATTATTTTAAACATTATCGTCAAGATATTTTAAAACTCTTTAGTTTACCTCCGGAACAAGAGTTGGAATTAAAAGAACTAGAAACTAAGTATTTAAGTGCTGAACTTCCTACAGTTTCTTTACATGTACGTCGAGGAGATTATTTACGTTTTCCTGATACTTGTAGAGTTCTTGAAACCGCTTATTATCAATTAGCTTTAAGTCATTTTGCAGATTTAGAAAAATTTAAGCTGGTGGTATTTTCTGATGATATCCCTTGGTGTCAACAAGCATTTTCTTATCCAAGTAACTGTGTGGCGATAGAATATATTCCTGATCAAGTACCTGATTACTTAGCTATGCTCCTTATGAGTCGTTGTCACCATAATATTTTAGGAAACTCTACTTTTTCTTGGTGGGGTGGGTATTTAAATCAACATCAACAAGCCCGAATTATCGTGCCTCAACGTTGGTTTAATGACCCTAAACTAAAAAATGATCACCTATTGGCAAATCATTTTACGGTAATTTCTGATGAACAAATAAAATCCTTCGCTTAAGCCGAAGGATTTTTTTTAATTAAATAATCTTCAATTATGTGTCCATTTCGAATACAAATAACACGATCGACAATTGGACTAACCGCTTCAAGATCATGAGTAACTATTAAAATAGTTTTTTCTTGTTCTTGTAAGTAGCTAACAACATTAGCTGCATTTTCTGGATCGAGAGCCGAGAGGGGTTCATCTAAGAGGAGAATTGAACGGGGAAATAAAAAGCCACGAGCTAAAGCTGCTCGTTGTAATTGTCCTCCAGAGCAGTTTTGCGGTAATTTATTTGCAATTTCCTTAATATTAAGGCGAGAGAGGATCTGTTCTATTTGCTCATTTTTTTGTCCTGTCGATAATTTACTATGAGCAAAAGCCAAAGCGATATTTTTAGCAATCGTTAAATGAGGAAAATGATTATTTTCTTGAAAGACTAAAAAACATTCTCTATCGCTTGGAAGTAAATTATTAGCTTTTTTTTGGTTAATATAAAGGTTACCTTGAGTAAAGGGAACAAAACCAGCAATTAAGTTAATCAGAGTTGATTTACCGGCTCCAGATTCCCCAATAATGGCTACCTTTTGTCCTTGAGGGATACTTAAGTTAAAGTGAAATTCTTGGTTGCCTCTTGTAAAAGAGATATTGTCTAAATGAATATGCATTTTTTTAATTTAGTATTGTTTTTTGTCAGATTTTATTATAACAAAAGAATAAAAAGTAAAGAGAGAACTTTTGGTTCTCTCTTTAATTAATTATTTTACCGGAGCTATATGTTTATCTGCAATTAAATAGTAATCTCGCATATAAGTAAAAGGTAAGGTGCCATTAAACCCACCTAAGGCAGGAGATTTGACAATTACTCTTGAACTTAAGAGGAAAGGAATTACAGGAACTTGCTCTTGTAAAATTAAGTTCATTTGTTGATAAATTTCTTGACGTTTAGATTCGTCTTTGGTTTGATAAGCTAAGTCGTAGAGTTTTGTAAACTCTGGATCAGTCCAACCTGAAAAGTTATTACTATTGCCTGGATTAAACACATTGAAAAAGCTTGCTACATGATAGAAATCAGCATTCATAATATAGAAAGCTAAATCAAAGTCATAGTGTTGAATCTTGTAATAGTAGGTAGTTAAGTCATTAGCTACGAGATTAACTTTTACCAATCCTTGTGAAAAATCACTTAACATACTACTTATAGCAATATTATTACGATCAGCTTCATTACCTCGAGTATACACCCAGTTAACAACTAGAGGATTTTCTTTACTGTAACCAGCATTTTTTAAGAGGGTAATCGCTTTTTGTTGATTCGCTTGACGCTCTTTAGGTTCGAGTAAAGAAACTTGTTCTTGTTGTTTACTCCCATCGGCAAGAATTACCGGAGCAACTATAGTTGTTGGCGTATAAAAACGATAGAATTTTTGAGCAATTAAGTTACGATCGATAAGTAAACTTAAAGCTTGACGTACTTGAGGATTTTGGAGTTGCGGACGTCTCGTATTTATAACAATAGCATAAGTTGAAGGATAAGGTTCAGCAATGAGTTCATCTTTACGTTGAGTTAATACTTGCTCAATATATTGAGCTGGGATGCGTGCAGTATAGAACTCTCCCGCTAAGTATTTAAGGTAAGAACTCATTCCTTTAGGTAAAACCTCATAGTTGATTTTGGTAATGTAAATATTTTTACGATCCCAATAGTCATCACGAAGATTAAAAGAAACTAATTCATTTAAACGGTTAGTGACTAATTTATATGGTCCATTAGAAACGATATTTTGTGGAGCTGTCCAAGATTGTCCGTATTTTTCAATAATATCTTTACGTACTGGAGCAGTAGGTAAGAGAGTAACGGTATCTAAGAGCCAAGGAGTTGGTTTTTCTAAATGTAGAACTAAGGTAAAGTCATCTTTAGCTTCTACTCCTAAAGCACTACTTGGCATTTTTCCATCTCTAATAGCACTAGTGTTTTTTAAGTTTAAAGTAGAAATATAGTCTGCCCCTAAACTTCCGGTTTTTGGATCGATAATGCGTTGCCAAGCATAAACATAATCAGCAGCCACTACCGGTTTACCATCAGTCCAAGTTGCATTTTTACGTAAGTAAAAAGTCCAAGTTA
>NZ_NRJF01000191.1 GCF_003585965.1 Psittacicella gerlachiana
CATTATAAAATGTACATTTCATTTCTACGTTAGATAAATTAAGTACTTATAGACTTTGATATAAAATTAAGCTTCAAACATGTTAACAAGGGAATTTGTATTGATAAAAAATTTCTAATATAGTCTTGCTATATAGTTAATCTAAGAGAAAACTAGGTCCTATAGTTACAGGTTTTAGTTCTAAGTACTCTTCAGGATATCCAACCTCGACTAGGTATAGACCATCAGCTGGAGCTGTTGGCGGAGCTAATTTACGATCTTTAGCAACAATGATACTTTTAAAATCAGCTACAGAAAGCTCACCTTTACCAACCTTAATTAACGCTCCCATAATGTTTCGCACCATATGATATAAAAAGGCATTAGCCTGAATATCAAAAATTAAAAAATTACCTTGACGGTAAAAATCTGCTTTATAAATACAACGATTACTTGTGGTAGCTTGACAGCGAGCCGCTTGAAATGATTTAAAATCTTGCTCCCCTAGTAAATAGTTAGCTGCTTCTTGCATTAATTCATGATTTAAGGTTTGTTTAATACAAGTTACAGCACTATGAAGATGAGCGTCACCCATGCTATTTTCTAAAATCACATAACGATAACGACGTGATAACGCACTAAAACGTGAATGAAAATCGAGAGGAACTATTTTACATTTTAAGATTCTAATATCTTCGGGCAAATGAGTATTAGTTCCACGTAACCATCCATGTTCAGCTCTTGAAGCTGTAGTATAAAAGTTAATCACTTGATTTGTCCCATGTACTCCAGCATCCGTACGTCCTGCACAAAAAGTTTCAACTTGGTGATTAGCTACTTTACTTAAAGCTTTTTCAAGGCATCCTTGTACACTAATTGCATGATCTTGTCTTTGAAACCCTGCATAATTAGTTCCCTTATAGGCGACTAACATTGCAACATTAAAATACTCTTTTTCTTGATAATCTTCTGGAAGATAACTCTTTTTATCAACTGTTGTAGAAAAGTCTAACAATGTTTCTTTCATACTGTTTATTTGGTTAAAACCTATTTATCTTTTATAATAAGATTATTGCATAATAACATCTACAATAAAATTATGACCCGTAGTAATTTTCAATTTCCTAAAGCTCAACTCGAACAAGTTTTTACTAAGCTTTTACAATCAAATTCTTATTTAAGTTCTAGAGTTGATTCGCAAATGTGCAATCTACTCCTCGATTATTTAGAATTAATGCACAAATGGAATCGTGCTTACAACTTAACCGCAATAAAAGATCCTGAGCAAATGCTTATTAAGCATATTTTTGATTCATTAGCTGTTGCACCTTACTTTAGTCAATATCATAAAGTCCTTGATGTAGGTACAGGAGCTGGTCTACCTGGGATTCCTCTAGCAATTTTCTTTGCAAAAGAAAATCCACAAATGCACTTTACTCTTCTTGATTCCCTTGGCAAGCGAATTCAATTTTTACGTCACGTTGTTTTAACTTTAAACTTAAAAAACGTAACTATTATTCATAGTCCTGTAGAAAACTACCAAGAGGAACAATTTGATTGCATTACCAGTCGTGCCTTTACAGCTTTAGATCGTATGACTTTGGTGTGTTCACACCTTTTAAGTCCACAAGGTAACTATGTCCTTCTTAAAGGAGCAAAAACTGAAGAAGAGTTGCAAACTTTACCTCAAGAATTTGCTTTAGTTGATATTCACGAAGTAAAAGTTCCTGGTATTGAAGATAACGAACGCTTTGTTGTCACAATCAAACGAGCAATATAGTTAAAATCCTGCATTTTCCTCAATGCAGGATTTTTCATTATTATACAACAAAAGTTATTTAGAAAATAATTAACCATTTACACTAAATTTGTAATAATATATTAGTAATCAACCCTTACATTTTTTTGATTTTTTGAGGTATATATGACAACTCGCCCTAATTTAAATCAAAACCTCTTACGACACTTTTTACACTTATTTACTTTTAATGCTAGTGAAAGAGCAAAAGAGTTTTTCAAATACACTTTATTTATCGGGATTAATGTTACCCTAGCTTATCTAATTCTTGGTACTTTTGTTTTGTCTTTAGCAACTATTTATGGATATAATACTCAACTTTCTGTTGTAGCAACTTTTTCAGTTGCCATTGCCCTATTTATTATATTAAATTTAGCTGCAGCCTTTAGAAGAGTTCGTGATTTTGGCTTACCAGGTCTTTCAATTGTTGTGTTATTTGTAGCTATTTGTGCATTAACCTTCTTCTTTGAAAGAAATGAAAATCCAAGCATCATTTCAAATACAGTACTTTTAATCGTAATTACATTTATTTCCTCTTTACTAGCTTTATTACCAACTAAAGTCGAAAATAATAAATATCGTAATCCAAAAGTTTTTCCTCAAGCTGAAGAAAATTCAAATCAGTAGACTAGAAAAAAATTTAAGACAATCATAAACCAACACCCCTTTGGAACTTAATTCCTAAGGGGTGTAATACATTTGTATCCTACTTTCAATATTAGGTGCTAGGCGAATAATTTAAATTTAATATTCTTATTAGATATTCTAATACCTCTAAAAGATCTTTAAAAAAGATACTACCCATAAAAAATAAACTAAACAG
>NZ_NRJF01000192.1 GCF_003585965.1 Psittacicella gerlachiana
GTGATAAATCATATTACTTTGTTGCAATTATCTTTTTCTACGAGGTGCTGTAATAGGGCGATCTACCACTTTATAAGTTGGTAATAAATTGTTAGCGTATAAATACGTTAATTTTCTATTATAGTAAATAATAAAGATAATAGTAATAATATTAGATACTATATAGTATAAAATTAATCCTGATGGTAAGAATAAGAAGAAAACGATGAAGATATATGGCATCATTTTCATAATTTTTCTTTGTAATGGATCCATATTCTCTGGCATAGGTGTTAGAGAGAACATAAAGATCATTGTTAAACCATTAAGGATAGGTAAAATAAAGTATGGATCAGCTTGGCTTAAGTCATGAATCCATAAGAAAGATTGGTGTCTTAGATCCACCGCTTCATTCATGAGGTAGAATAAAGCTAAGAAGATAGGCATTTGAATTAATGCTGGGAAACAACCTGTAAATTGAGAAGCACCGTATTTTTTAAATACTTTTTGGGTCTCAGTTAAGCGTTTCATGCGATCTTCGCCAGCACGTTCATTTGCAGCCGCTAATTCAGGTTGAATAACACGCATTAGTGCTTGATTTCTAAATTGTAATCTTGAAAGTGGCGAAATAATAATACGCACTACTAGAGTTAAAGCAATAATTGTTAATCCCCAGTTACCAATAAATGAATGCAAGAATTGCATTAATTTAAATAAAGGTAATGAAAGGAACCATGCCCAACCATAGTCTACAACTAAGTCTAAGTCTGGAGCTACAGTTTCTAATTGATCTTGTAGTTTTGGACCAATCCAGTAAGTATCATTAAAAGTAACAGTAGAGTTAGGATCAACATTTGTTGTATGCGCAAGAGTATTTATAATGTAATTACCATTGCTATATTGAGTGTAGATGTCAAATCCATTCTCACTCTTAGGAGCATAAGCTGTTACGAAAAAGTGTTGTGAGATAGCAGTCCAACCTTTAGAGGTCGAAATTCTTTTAAAATCGTTATCTTCAATATCACTATTTGAAATTTTATCGTAGTTATCACTATCTGTAGAGATAACTAAACCAGCATAAGATTGATTAGTTCCATACACATTTGAACGACTAAATAAAGATGGAGCTGGTGCTGGACGATAAACAAATGAAGCGTAAGGAGCTACTGATATTGTTTTTGCAGTCTCATTGTGTACTTGATAATTAACTAAAACTTTATAGCCATCAACAGTAATAGTTTTATTGTAAGTTACTCCGTCTTTGGTATAAGTTAAAGTTACAGAATTATTGCTTTGTGAAGCTACTGCATAATCGGCACGAGTTGAAGCTGAATCAGTACCACCTTCACCTGCAAGACCATTTACAATTCTTAAATAATCATCAGGATTATTTGAAAGTAAAGTTAAAGGTGTTTTATCTTCAATTGTACGATCATATTTTAGTAGTTCTGCACCAATGAAATCACCTGTTTTTGCGTTGATAGTAAGTTTTAACACATCATTACTGATTGATAAAGCATTAGCTGTATCTATACCAGTACCAAGATTGTTTGGATCATGTGTAGCTACTACCGAATCACTTTCTGGCTTTGGTGCTGTGTCTTGAACATAAGCTTGAAATAATAAAAAGCTTAGTACGGCTAAGACAATAAAAAGGATTCCCCTAGTCTGATTCATTATTTTTTCACTTTTTTGTTATTAAAATGATGTGGAACGGGATCTATTCCACCGATACCTAAAGGATTGCAACGCAATATCCGCCAAATTGTCAAAAGTCCACCATAAAAAAATCCATGGTGTTTGATTGCAATTTTTCCATATTGAGAGCAAACAGGGTGAAATCTACACTTTCCTGAACCTAAGAGAGGACTCAGAAAAAGTTGGTAGAACTTTATAAGTGTAAAAGCTATCTTTTTCACGATCAAAATCCATCAAATTAATGGCAAAATTTATCGAGTTTAAGTAACTTAATCGGGATAGATCTAAAGAATAAGATGTAGTAAAAACTTTTTAGATTATATAATAATTTAGAAAAAAAAACAATTTAACCAAAGAAGTTAAGGTTAAAGTTTGAGGGTAAGGTTATTTATTTTTTCTTTTCGTGATAAAGTCGTGCAAAGTTTTAAAACTCTTGTCTAATTCAGCAAAAAGCTGAGCATTATCTATAGAGGTTATATGGCTACGAGCAAAGAATAAGATATCTACAGGAAGATACTTATGTTGATTTAAACGAAAGTATTCACGTACAATTCTTCGTACTCTATTACGGTCATGAGCTAATTTAATATTTTTCTTAGCGATAATCATGCCTAATCTTGATTCTTCTAGATTATTTTCTACTCCTAAAATTGAGAAGTTTTTTGAAGCATAGCGAAAACAATTTTTTTTAGAGATTGAAGCAAGATCCTGACCATAAAGACGATGATCTTTAGTAAATTTATATGTTTGATTTTCTTTACGCACAGGTATAATCTTCAGTTATTTTCAATTTTAAAATAAAAAAAATGATATTAAAGAAGCCTTTAATACCATTTTTTTTATAATTATATTTTGTCTAGACTCAGTATTAAGCTGATAATACTTTACGGCCTTTAGCACGACGACGTGATAATACTTTACGACCGTTTTTAGTAGACATACGTTTACGGAAACCGTGATCACGTTTACGTTTTAAAACTGATGGTTGATAAGTTCTTTTCATTTTAATTCTCTAATATTTTTATTTTTATAAAATCTGAATAGATCTTATATTATAAAA
>NZ_NRJF01000193.1 GCF_003585965.1 Psittacicella gerlachiana
GCTTTATTTGCTTTGTTATTGCTTTAAAAAAACAAGAAAAACTCTTTCTTTTTGTTTCTCTTTAATTTAGACAAACTAAAAACAGTTAAAGTTTTAAAAAATCTTAAAAATTAAGAAATTTTTTATAAAATTCTTTAAAAAAATTCGCAAATTGGTTATTCTGTAAGAAATCAAGAAAAAACTTCCTCTCTTTATTCGTTTTTTCTTAAAATCTCTTAACTTAAGTCCGCCAAATCAGTTACAATATAAGGAACTAGAGTTTATTCTTTCGAGGTTTTTATGACCCATCAATTTGTTTTAGCTCAACCTCATATGCTGAGCCGTATTGTCGAAATCTATAACCAAAATATTGCTTCACGGTTGGTGACTGCTGATCTCGAAGAAGTTACGGTAGCACAACGTCAAGCTTGGTTTGATTTTCATAATACCAATCCCTCTTATCCTCTATGGGTAGTACTTGATGCCCAAGAACAAATTATGGGCTGGTTTTCTTTATCTCCGTTTTATGGGCGCATGGCATATCGAGCGACTGCAGAAGTAAGCATTTACTTAGATGAACAAGCTCGAGGTAAAGGCTTAGGTAGCCAAATTATTGCTTTTCTTAAAGAACAAATGCCAGTTTTAGGTTTAAATACTTTGCTTGCCTTTATCTTTAGAAAAAATGTGCCAAGTATTAATGCCTTTTTACGTCATAAATTTAAAATTTGGGGAGATCTCCCTAATGTTGCCAATATGGAAACTCATCTAGAAACGCTCGTGATTATGGGCTTCCAACTGAGCTATAAAAAAGCTCAAGTCGAAGATAAATTTGCGCCAATTCCCGATTATACCGATCAAGCGGGAGCAACGCTCCTCAACAAAAACCAAAATCAAGCTCAAGAATAAATCCCAAAAACTAAATAACCAACAAAGGCTAATCAGAGCAACATCCTCTCGAGTATAAGCTGAGCTTGCTTATACTTAGAGACTAGATTCTCCTAGATAATCTCTACTTATATGCCATGTTCTCCTTGACTAGTAGGTAGTACTTGCATGAATTCTTATGCCTAGATAAGCCTATAATGCACAATTGGTTATTTGCTCAATACCAACTTTACCTATATTAATATGACAAAAGATTCTGAACAAGAGCTAAGGGTAGCTACTTTAGAAAATAGCCCTGATGATCTACTCTCTGAACACTTATTAGAACTTATCTATAAAATAAATGATCTCTATGGAGTTATGCAAGATGGGAATAGCCTCATCTTACGTAGCATGGAATTTTCTTGCACTAGCATTTTTCTCAACTCTAAACAAGAGGTCTCCTCTATCGATCCTAGTGTCAAAGGGGTTTTTGCAGCCGAAACCAGTGAGTTTAGTAATTTTCGTGCAGATATTAATAGACTTGCCTTTGCTCACTTTAAAGTACTGCTGATGCAAGAAATTACTGGACAAAATAAAAATATTTCCAAGCGTAATAACCTTTTAGTGAATTTATTCCAAACCTATATGATTAACGCTCGGATTCAGCGTAGTCCTTATTTACTGCAACCAGCCCTAACACAAAGCCAGTTCTTTGATTTAAGCCAAAAGGTAATGCAACAAGTTCCTTTAGCTCAAATCAAACCTCAAGGCTTCGAAAGCCAAATGCCTGATGCAAGTTATGATGACTTTGCTCTTACTCATGCTTTACTTGCTTATGCTTATGCCCAAGAGCAACAATTGCGTTTTGAAGAATATGAGCAACTACTCGAAGTAGTCTATAAATATCTCATTGGCTATAGTTTTATTAACCATTGGTTAGGACTAGCAATTAACCTCCAAGCTTATGTCTACCATTATTATCCCGATTGCTATCTCAGTACTCCAATTTGGGATTTAGTTGCCAATGAAGATCCTAAGGAAGATGTCCGCATTCACTCTTGCCAAGCTCTTTGTGCTTTTGTGAAATATCAAATAAACAATCTTGAAACTAAAGAGCAACTACATACTCTAACCCAAAAATGGTTTAATCGTGATCTCCATCTCGATTTTGAGTTCTTTTGTCAAAAAATCAAACTCCAAGAGTTTGGAGGCTTAGAGAAGTTTCCGTTCCCAGACTTACGTAAGGCTCTTGCTGATGCGAGTTACACCTCTGATGATGATTATCGCCACAGCTTATTTTTACTGCGTAATAGCCAAGAAACAACGTATGCTTACCGAGGGTTTCGTGAACTAAAGTCCATTGAACAAGGATTAGAAAAACTCGACAACTTCTATCTCAAACAACAAAAAATGAGTCAAGAAGCTTACCTAAAACAAAAGGTAACCAATCCTGCTCATACTTATGCGAAAAAAGTGTTGACTTGCTACCAAGAATTACAAGTTACTCTCGCTCAAAACCTAGGTTTAAGTGAAGAGGAGCTAAGCAAATTCAAACCTCGAACTCCTCAAGCCCCAAAACCTGAGCAGCCACCTCATGCTCTATGGGCATTTTTTACTACTAATGGCAAGGCATTTGCTCTTACCAAAACCCTTGCCTTACTCTGCGTACTCGCAGTCGTTTATATTAATACCCGATTTTAATTGAGGACTAGCCATGAGTTTTTCTTATGACAATCTTCCTCCACAGGTCAATCACTTCAATAATGCTTTGGCACAAATAATTACCGGTGGAGAACAAATTTCTGCAGCTACATCTATCCATCATAACTTCTATGACTTTCAGGCTTATAAGATCCTCTTACAAAGTCGTTGGACTAATCAAACTTATACTTTAATGGATAGCAATCCTGAAACTCCGCTTTTACATTATCTTACTGATCTCAATCATTTTAGTTTACTTGATATCCTCAGTGATTCAAGTACTTATCACTTTTTTCACTTACTCGTAAGTGAAATGTTGGGGCGTAATAAGCGAAATAAACAGCGTCGTGATCTTGTAGGAAAACTCATAGCTACCTATGAGTTACATAGTCATAGTAGTCATAGTCCTTACTCTTTCTTTACGCCTCTGACTCCAGCTGACTATCAAGAGTTACAACATCGTCTACAAGCAGGTACTTATACCCGAGAAACTATTTTGCTCGACAAGTATAATTCTCCAAGCTTACCCGCTTTTGTACAAACTCATGCTTTATTAGTTTATAGTCAGCAACTGCTGGAATTAAGTCATAGTGAAGATGATCTTGATGTTAATCAAGTACTAGATTTGGTTTATGAATATCTCTTTAAATATGATCTCCTCGGTTTAATCCTTGCTAAAGACTTAGTGCATCGTAAAACTCTCGAACTCCACTTTCCAACCCTGAGGTTTCCGCAAGTACTAATAAACTTTGCATTTAATCCTATGAGTGATGAGTTTATTGACAGTACCTTCTCTTTCTTTAGCCAATACCTTACCCGTGAGCAAAGAGAGGTGCAAGAAGAATTACTTAGTTATACCCGCCAGTGGTTAAATTCGGATCTCGACTATTTAAGTTTTATGCGTGAACTTAAAGTAGATCCAGAGCTGACTCAACTCGAACTCTTTGATACTAAGCGTGAAAGCTTCTATGAAGAACCTCTTACTCGTTATAACTTTGGTTATAATCAAGGGCGAGCTTATGTCGTTCAAGCTCTCAAAGAGAAAAGTCTCACTGAGCTCCAAGAGAGTTTAGAACTAGATTATCAAGCTCGAGAAGCTTATGATCTTGGCTATGCTAAAGGGGTAGATGATGCTCTAAGTTTTGCGCAAACCGGAGTTGATCCTCTGCGACCTTATGCAGACTACTCGTCTCAAGCCAGCGATAAAACTCAACAAGAGTATCTTCTGTTAAAAGCTTGGAGTGAAAAATACCTTGAAAAGCAGAATTTAAGTTACTTCTTACCTTTAGAACAGATTCCGCTCTTTTCTACGCCAGAAGCGGTGAGTACACGTACGCCGAATATGACCGACTTAGCAACTTTTAAAGAGCAAGAAAGGTACTTCCAGAGCTTGAAAGAAGGAGAACTCTTTGAGCTACTGCATGATCCAGAACAAGAACCAAAATTTAATCTTTTTAGTTGTGTCGTCTATATTCCTCAGTTTAGTGACCAAGCTCAAGTTGATCTCGATCAAAGAGCTCATGAAATCTTAGACAGTCTTGAACAAACCGTTTTTGAGTATGGGTATTATCGTGAACACGAGGATCTACGCCGCTGGGTACAAAACTATTCACAAGCTTTACTTGAATATAATGGGCTTACGCGAGAAGAAATTACTTATAATCTCTTCTTTGCTACTTCGCAACTGCTTAACAATCCAAATAGTGTGGAACTCTTTAATAAAAAACGTCAAGATCCTAAGGTTGCCGACCTCAAGCGTTGGGGATTAGAGGTTGAACTAATTGCTTCCAACTTCCATCAAGAAGAAGCAAAAACGCCTCAAGGCCAATTTTGGCAAATCATGCATCAAGTACACCAACATTTTACTTGGCGTACGCATCTACGTGCAAGTGAAAAAGCTTCAACCACTCGAGTTCCGCCTGGAGTTTATCATTACGAAGATCTTCATACCGAGCAGGTCCAAGAAAAAGTAAGTAAAACTAGATCTAACTATGTATTTTCTTGGAACACTTCTAAACCTTGGCAAAGATTCCTTGGTTTTATGATTTACTTAGGCATTGCTCTAGGATGTTTATGGTATATTGCTTGTAAACTACTTTAAAAATAAAACTAAAAGCTAAAACAAAAAGTCACGAATTAAACTCGTGACTTTTTGCTTTAGCTATTTTTACTTTTGCTTTAACAATTTGCTAACAAGAGATAAGTATGCAAAAAAGGCATCTCAGTTTAAGATGCCTTCAAGCGTACTTTTTTACTTAATTTATTATCATGTATATTTATACATTATACACTAAAGTTAAACGAGAACTTCTTAATTTTTCTCGGCTTCAAGAATTCCATATTTAACTAAAAGTGCGGTTGGATTAGGTTTACGACCACGGAATTTTACGTAGTTTTCCATTGTCGGACGTGTCCCTCCGGCTGCTAAAATATTATCTTTAAAGGCTGTAGCTACACTTGGCGAGAATACATCTCCTGCTTCTTTATAAGCAGCAAAAGCATCCGCAGCTAACACATCCGCCCATAGATAACTATAGTAACCCGCAGAGTAACCTCCGGTAAAGATATGTCCAAAAGTATTTGGGAACCAAGATTTACGTTCACCAAACACTAAGTCTGTTGATTGCGCACGTACATCTTTATGTACTTGGTGTACACTACGCTCGTCATCTTTACTAAAGAGTTCCATATCAAAGAGACCATACTCAACTTGATTCGTTAAGAAGATTCCACCTGAGTTAAATTTATTTAACTCTAATAAGCGTGCTACTTTAGTCGCTGGTAGGGTTTCTCCGGTTTCTACATGACGAGAGATTAATTCTAGAGCTTGAGGTTCAAACACCCAGTTTTCGTGAATTTGTGATGGTAATTCCACCGCATCCCATTCCACATTAGTCCCACAAAGAGATTGCAGTTTAGTTTTAGTTAAGAGTAAGTGTAAAGCATGTCCCATTTCATGGAAAAGGGTTTCTACTTCATATACACTTAATAATGCTGGTTTACCATTTAATGGCGGAGTAAAGTTACCACATACATAAGCTACTGGGAGTTTTAATTGAGTTTTAGTTTCAAAACGCCCAAAAGCTTGATCCATCCATGCTCCTGAACGTTTAGTTGTACGAGCATAGATATCTTGATATAAACCAGCAATGAGCTTACCGTTTTCATACACACGGAAGAATTTTACATCTGGATGATAAGTTTCTACACTTGGATCTACTTCAAAAGTTACTCCATAGAGGCGTTCTAAGATTTTAAATAGACCTTGTTGTACTTGATCTTCAGGGAAATATTGACGTAACTCTTCAGCGTCGATATCAAATTTAGCTTTAACATACTTGTGGTTATAGTAACTAAAGTCCCAAGCTTCTAAAGTTTCAATGCCATCTAACTCGTGAGCAAACTCTGTTAAAAGACGTTTTTGTTCTTGAGCTTTAGGTACAGCTTTATCACGTAGCTCTTTTAAGAAACTAATTACTTGCTCTGGGGTTTCAGCCATTTTTGTAGCTAAACTACGTTCAGCGTGGTTATTAAACCCTAAAAGTTTTGCTTGAGCAGTTTTTAGTTCATAAATTTGTTGCACTAAAGCAGTATTGTCATATTTACCACCCGTAGTATCGTCAGGAGAAGCTAAATAAGCATAAGCATTATAAAGCTCTTCACGTAACTTACGATCATTAGCATATCCCATTACTTGAGCTATTGCAGGTGGCGCTAAAGTAATTAAGTAGCCTTCTAAACCTTCAGCTTGAGCATAAGAAGCTAAAAGCTCTAAACCATTTTCTGATAACCCATCTAATTGTGCTTTATCAGTAATGTGTTTTTTCCATTCTTGACGAGCAAATAAACTATTATTTGAAACTTTAGTTGCTAACTCGCTAAGTTTTACGGCATTTTCTTCATATTGTTTAGCTGCCTCACCTTCGAGTTCAATTCCATTTAATCTATAACCTAATAAAGTTAACTCTAAATCACGTTTTACTTCTTCAGGATATAAATCATAGTCTGCAGCATTAGCAAGTTTTAAGTATTGTTTATACAAGTCTTTATTACGTGAAACCTCTAAAGAAAGACGTGATCTTTCTTCGGTTAAAGCATCATAGGCTTCAATATACTCAGGAGTAGACAAAGTACTCGAGATATGATCAATTGGATTCCAATGTAGTTCTTCAGTTAAAGTCTCTTTAAAGCTTTCTTCACCATAAAAATCTTCAACTGTAGGATTTTCTAAAGCTATAGCTTTAGCTAAGTCAGCTTTTACTCTTGCTTTATGATCTTCAAACAGTTGACGAAGATTTTCTGGTTTGAATTGAGAATAATCAATGGTATAAAGTTTTGTTTCTTTTTCAGACATGAAAAATCCTTTCCCTTGGAGAGGGAGGTTAAATTTAAGATATTTATCCGTAACTCAACTCCATAATCAAGTTATGGAGCGTGAGCTAACTTGCGTAAATAGCTTAAATAGGTGTTAATATTATTTATCTTCCTCTTTGATTTTAGCACAGAGAAAACTAAAATACAAAGGAGAGCAAAAATAAGCTCAGCATAAAGCTAATAAAGCCTCAAACTCCAAAAAGATTCGGGCAAATAAGATGGTAGTAACTTAAAAACTAACCTTAAAAATCTTCTAGGAAAACACTATCAACAACCATTCTCTTTTAAAAACTTCTCTAATAAGAAAAAGCTTCTAAGTTAAACCTAGAAGCTTTTTCTTATTAAAAATTTATTTAGTTTTTCTTACAAAGAATTTTTCTTTTAAAATATCTCTTACTACTTGTCTTACTGCTCTATCGATCGAGGATTTAGCATTACCTCCAAAAATCCCCATAAAGATTCTTGATGAAGTAACAATAGTTACATCAGTACGTCCATAAGATTCTTGACGTTTACTTATAATCGTTACTTCAGCTAGTAAATGAGCTTGACCAGCACCAAAACCGATTAAATAACGGAGTAAACGGCTACCTGGCTTGTATCTTTCTACGTGTACTTGCACCTCTACATCTTCTTGTTCATTAATAAAATATTGATGTAAAGTTTTATCTAATCTTTGAGTAAATCTTATAGAAGCTTCTTTTATCGTTTCATCATTAAGGTCAGAAGTATTTACCACCTTAAAACCACGATAATCAAAAGTTGCTTCTGGATTTTTCTCCATCACCGTATTTACTGAACATGATGCCAAGAAAAATGAACAAAAAATTGCAATAATTAAAGAAAAATATTTGTATTGAGACATATGATTTTAATAAATAAGTTGAAACATTAATATCAATTACCTCTATAAAAAAGTAGTTTAAAACTAAAAGTATAGAGAAGTAACATTATAGACAAATAATATAAAAGCAAGTACCTATAATAGCATAATTTACCTTGACTTTGCATTTATGTTGAGCATAAAAAAAGCCTCCATGTTTAAAACACGAAGACTTCTAATGTTCTTACTTTATTTTATTCAAAATTATGAATAGCTCTAAAAATCATCAACGCTCAATCATTCTGTTAATCCCTATCCAAAAAAGTTACTCGTTACTTTAAAAAACCTAATAACTTTTTTAAGGTAATAAAAAGGATTAAGCATGTTACCTAATCCTCATAATCATTTTGATTAAGCTAAGATTTTAAAGATAAATTTCTATTGAAACCATTTCTAAAATCTTGAGCTGATTGTTTTCTAGATACCAAATA
>NZ_NRJF01000194.1 GCF_003585965.1 Psittacicella gerlachiana
GTCTTGCAAATGAAAGGTAAAATCATATATTTTTGGTATCAAAAGTTATTATTTGTTTATTGTTAAGGGGTAGGATAAAGTTGTTTGAGCTTTTTTAATAAATCGGATTCAAGGAAAAAGTAACAAATTAGGCATGTTAATCGCTAAATGTAACTAAAAATATAATTTTTACCTTGCAAAAGGTAGATGTTGCAAAGTTAAAAAACTAATAATAGGAAGTTGACTGCGACCTCAAGTAAGCTTCTAGTCTCTACCTAAGATCGGGAAAGAAAAGGGGGAGGGCTGGAAACAAAAGGTGAAGAAACGAGGAAAGAGATAAACCTAGATAAATCAACGATAATTCTTGGGAATTTTTGTAAAATCTATGAGAAAAATTTACGAAATAAGCCGTTTTGCGTTAAAATAAACAAAGGTATTTAACTTGCGACCGCAAGGAATTTATTATTTCTTTTTCTGGAGAAGATTTTTAGTTTTTCGCCTAGCATGAACTATGTTAGAGGAAAAAATGAATCCGCAGAAAAATCACGAGAACACACTAATATGTTTCAAAAAAAACGTCAATATTCACCTGATTTATATCGTTCAATACTCATTGAATTAGAGTTTACGGTAAATTTTACCAATCGTCTCAATTTTAATGATCCAATTGTTAATTCGGTATTTCACTTAAATCGTACGGCTCGCAATCTTAAGCTTCCAATTGAAAAGTCATATAACCATGATGTAGTTAAAGCTTTTAGAATGCAGCAAACTGAAGGTAAAAGTAAAGCTAATGGGACCGGACTTTTAGTCTTAACTTTTAGTTCACTCTATGCCTCTTTATTAATGGCAAATCATCAAGATCGTGATTTACGTCATTTATTACTCATGAAAATCGTAACTTTTTATGATTTTTATCTTAGTGAAGTAGATCCAACTAATCCTTATGTTAACGTTTCTGCACTGACAACTGGTGAGTTTAATCAACTAGTAGCTCAGATGCAAGATCCACAAAAGAATCATAAAGATATTATTCCCGAGCGTTTCCAAGGCTTACCTTTATTTAGTTTAACTAGTGCTCTCTTTAAATATGTGTACAACTATTTATGTTCAGAACACAATATTTATCGTCAGCAAAGAATTCTTGACGCTCTTGATCTTTATATGTCGAGTCATAGTTATGTTGCTTTTACTTTAGGTTTAGGGGCAACCTACCATGCAAGTATGCGTAAACTTGGTCTAGAATCACAAGCTCCATTTTGGTTCTTTAAATTTGATTTTACTGATCAGCAAACTCGTACTTTAAACTATATCACTGATAACTTTATTTTTAATGAAGCTTTAGGAGATCCTGAATCTTATTATGAGCTTGGACGCTTGTTTGCTCAAAGTAAGATGCCATTACATGAGTTTGCACGTTCGGTAAAAAGTTTAGGGGTAATGTCGGCTTTCCCACGTGAACCTGAAAGCAAAGAGTTTTATCAAGAGCATATTGCTAAACAACAAGCTAACTATCCTGAAAGTTTCCATTTTATTGTGGACTCTTTACGTAAAGCTTACGCTCGTGTATTGAGTGTAATGGTGCAATTAAGAGCTCAACAACAAGATCCTGAAGAGCAAGGAGATTCAACTTTAGTAACGGAAAAAGATCCGGCAATGAATCTTGATATGGTGTTAGATTTAAATTCTTATTTAGGTGAGAATAACGATCAACTCTATTTTGCAAATCAAATTTATCATTTAGCCGATATCTATACTAATTGTAATGAGTTACCTGACTTTGTTCCGATTGATTATAACTCTCCAACTTTACTGCCAGTAAACGTAGATTGTTATCAAGATGATCGCAATTCAGTATTTGTGCCAGCTTTTGTAGATCTTGGCACTCAAGCTCTTGCTCCTGTAATCTTAAAACCAGCAAATGCAGTATTATCGGTAAATCTTAATCGTGAGCAAAAGAAATTTGCTAATGATATGCTCAAAAAACAGGCTGGAGTATTAGGTTATCATTGTCTTGTGCAGAATGCTCCTGCATTCCAAGAGCTTTATAAGGCACAGGCTCAGCAAGTAAAAGAACAAATTGAGTTAATGAGTTTTGCTGGCGAAAAATTAATTTTTGCCAACTACACGGAGCAGCAGTTAGCTTATATCGATGAGGTTTATAAGCAAGCTCTTGCAAGTTGTATTGCTGAAACTAAACAAGATTCTAAAGCTAAATACTTTTTAACTAATGAGTTATTACCAAAACAAAGAAAAGGCTTATTAACCTTTGCGACTAATAACCAAGTTATTCCTTTAAGTGAGTTATTAGAGCCAAGTGTAAATTATCAAGATGAATATGCTTTGCTCCAAGCTTTACAAACGGAAAGAGATCTTAAATTCCGTGGTCAAGCAAGTGTTGAGCATTTAGCAGAGATTGATCAACTCCTAGCTGGCGAGCAAACTGAGTTTGCCCCAAAAGAAGAAACCAGCTTACAGTATGAACAACTCTCGCAATTATTACCGCAGACAAAAAACAAAAATAATCATGCAGTAATGCCAGAGCGTATTCCTCAAGCTTCGGATTTTGCTCCTGAGTTAAAAGCAGAAGAACGCCCTACGCGTCAAACGAAAGTAAAAGTAACTCCGGAAGTAAAACCGGCTATCTTTAGTAAAGATACAGTATTACGTGTGAGTCGTTCAGCTCGTAAAAAAGGAAAAAAATAATTACAAAAACTCCTTATCATGCTTATTCATGATGAGGAGTTTTTTATTACCTCAAAATCGTTTAAAAGAGTCCCTAGGATGATCTCCAAAAGTTATATCCTTACAGTCTGTGGTAGTAGGATAAAGTTTAAGTGTTAATATAAATCTAAGGATAGGAGTCGGAAAAGTTTAAGGGGAGAGAGGTAAATATTTATAAGGGAGAGAAGGTTAAATGTGCAGATTAAT
The DNA here is from genome assembly GCF_003585965.1 of Psittacicella gerlachiana. GTDB lineage: Bacteria > Pseudomonadota > Gammaproteobacteria > Enterobacterales > Psittacicellaceae > Psittacicella > Psittacicella gerlachiana. The sequence goes on from NZ_NRJF01000194.1 coordinate 2,911, forward strand.
TGAGCAGAGGTGTTTTAAGAACTAAATTTGTTAACAAATGATACCTAAAATCTTACAAAAAACTAATATTTTCTACAAAAACTATCAAAATTACAAGATCCTGAGAGTTTTTGAGTTAATTACCGTGAGATTAGGTACCTATAATTGTTATAATTTAAGTACATGTAAAATGATATTTAGTAATAGCTAGATATGATTTTTATCACGGACTATTTTTGCTTATTCTTTCTATAAATCATGGTTGTATTTGTAGAGAGCTTTATCGTTATTGAAATTTATCTTATTGGCACAAAATTTCAAAAGAGGCTAGCCTCTTTTGCTATGGCTATGTAGCCATAGCAAAAGATAAATAATAAGTAGTATCTCTAATCTATACCTGTAGTTTGGCAACTAAGAGTTGAGAAGTAGATGCTATACCTAGTTTTACATTAAGTTGATTGTTTTAGCAACGAAGGGCAAGGTTATCTAAAACATGATTACTGAAAATGATGCATATTGGCAAACTAATTGCAAATATGTCTATTTAATCTCAAGATAAGTAGATTAAGAGACTATTTAAAGAATATGACTTTCATCGTGTTCTATAGTTTATCTAGATTTGAGTTTAAAAGATAAATAGTCGATTGTTGATATCGTTAGTTATCTTTATGCGTTTAAGTTTTAATTAACGCTTCTACTTCTTAAGAATAAAATAGCTTGGTAGCAAAGATGGCTATCTTCCAAGCATAAATATTTTAGATCAGGATGAGTAAAGCTGTTTACTCAGACTTTTGGCAAACTAAATTTATGTTAGAAGATAACTTCTATCTTAAGGCTACTCAGAATCTCTTTTCACTAATCTCCCCTTTTAGGTTATTTCCTTAACCTTCTTCTCTCATA
>NZ_NRJF01000195.1 GCF_003585965.1 Psittacicella gerlachiana
TAACTAAAGATACTTAAATATCTATTTAATAACAATATTGGCTTAGTTATAAAATTATAACAAAGTTATTTTCTCACTAAGACTTAAGACCAACTATTTTGCGATTTTATGACTTATGCCCTTTTAATGACATAAAAATGATCAAAAATAATCAAATCTTTTTTAAAAATTAAAACTTTAAACTCATAATAAATTAGTAAATAACTAGGTTATTTACCCAAATTCCTCTACCTCATAAACTTAACTTAACATTTTGATAAACAAAACAAGATTCAAAGAACCCCTCACTCTAAACTTTACTGCTTAATTTTTTTCTACAGCAAAGTAAATTCCTCCCTTTACCTTTATATTCTTTTCACAAAAACCAAATTAATTTCTAATTATCAAAGATTTACTTTTATAAAAATTATTTCTATTGTTATCAATCCTTTTAAAATAACCTGCTTGTTAACTTTAAATTACAAAACAACTTCATTTTTTCACAAAAATCAAACCCCTTAGTTTTATACTTATGACTATAATTCAAACAATTAAATAAAAGCTACTTAATTTCCCTATAAAACTAAGTAGAGTAAAAACACAAAACTAATGGTATAATCATGATAGTTTTTTGTACTTATACTTTTTCATAGCTTATCAGTCTATTCTGTAAGTTTATTTAACAGGTATAACGCAAAAAACTCAGGCTAGGCATAGTTTAATTATAAGATCTTAAACTTTGCTTATTCACCCTAAAACTTCTTATTGTTGTAGACAATAACTCTAAAATAATCGAGGACGACTTATGTCATCTGGCAACGGAAGTGAATTAACGTTTAACGCCTACCTAGATCACCACCTAGAGTTCTTAACTGTAGGTAAAGGATTTTGGGCTGTAAATATTGACTCACTCATAGTTTCATTTGCTCTAGGTCTAATTCTTGCACTTTTCCTTTACATTCAAGCTAGAAATGTAAACATCTATAAACCAACTAAATTTCAAGTTGTTGTAGAAATGTTTATTGACTGGGTTAATGGTACAGCAAAAAGCTTTATTAATGCTGATGTTAAGTTTTTTGCACCTTTAGCAGGAGTAACATTCCTGTGGATTTTTGCAATGAACCTAGTAGATTTAATTCCTGTTGACTGGATTCCAAGATTAGTAGCCCTTATTAGTGGAGATCCAAATATCCACTTTAGACCTTTACCTACAGCCGATGCTAACATTACTTTCGGAATTAACATTGGATTATTCCTAATCATAATTATTGCAGGCTTTAAATCTAAAGGTTTAGGATATTACAAAAACTTCACTAACCACCCATTACCAGGCGTTTTCATGATCCCTGTAAACCTATTCCTAGAGGTTTTAGGATTCTTCGCAGAATTCCTTTCATTATCTCTACGACTTTTCGGTAATATGTTCGCAGGTGAAATTATCTTTATTCTTATCGCTTCAATGTATGGAATAGGGATATTGTTTGGTATTTTCGCTTTACCTTTAAGCTTTGTTTGGGCATTATTACACGTGCTAGTTATTACGTTACAAGCTTATATCTTTATGATGTTATCTATCGTATATATATCTAAAGCTTGGAATAAAAATGACGATCACTAATCTCACACTAATCTAATTTAAACCAGTCGTTAGTTTAATCTATAGCTAACATTACAATTTTAAACATTCATTTTTATACATTAAGGAACATTTAAAATGGATCAAACAGTATTATCTGCTTATAAAGAATTAGCAGCTGCTATTATTTTCACAGGTTCTTCTCTAAGTGCTGCTTTAGGTTTAGGTATCTTAGGTTCTAAATATATTGAGTCTTGTGCTCGTCAACCAGAATTAATCCCTACTTTACGTTCACAATTTTTCTTAGTATTAGGTCTTGTGGATGCTGTACCAATGATCTCTTTAGCTTTCGCTATCTTATACGCTCTTGGCGTTATCTAATAGAAAAGTATCAAAGTCAAATTATTACAACCAAATCCTTATCAAACAATTAAGGAGAAACAATGGATATTAATGCAACCCTCATTGGGCAATCCATCGCATTTCTGGTGTTTGTACTTTTCTGTTATAAATTTATCTGGCCTCCTATTTCTAATGCAATTGAAAAGCGTCAAAAAGAAATAGAAGATTCAATCAACTCTGCTTCAAAATTACGTGAGGAAATTACCTCAGAAAAAAATCAAGCAGATTTAGAAATTAGCCGTGCTAAGGTAAAAGCTAAAGAAATCTTAAGTGAAGCAGAAAAACAAGCAACACAAATTGTAGAACAAGCTCATGAGCAAGCGGCGATTAAAGCTGAACAATTAATTGAACAGACTCACAAAAATCTAGCTCTTGAAAAATCACGAGTACAGCAAGAACTTCGTGCTGAAGTTGGTGCTATAGCTGTAGCTATTGCTGAAAAAATTGTACAACGCGAGCTTAATGCTAAAGACAATCAAGATATTATTGATAACGCTCTAAGTAAGTTATAAAAAGTATTAATCTTCAAACTATTTATAAACCTCTAGAGAGAACTTTATGGAAAACGTTACAACAATATCTCGACCTTATGCAACAGCAGTATTTGAGTACGCTTTAGAAGCTTCAGATAAAGAAACTTCTTTAAGATTTTGGAATGATGTTCTTTTTGCAATGAAAGAAATCATCGAAAGTGAAATCGGAAAACAATTACTTGCTGAACATTCAGACTATCAATTAGAGATAAAGTCATTTGTTGAGGCTGTACTACCAGAAGAGCTAAAAAATGAACATGTTAGTAACTTTTTAGCAGTTCTAGTTGAACACTCACGTTTTGCATATATTCCAGGCATCTATGAGTTTTTTGTTGAATTAAGAGAAAACTACGATCTTCCTACCCCTGTAACTATAGTTACGGCAAGAGAATTGACTGAAGAACAATTACAAAATATTGGTCAATCAGTAGCTCTAAAAGTAGGTAGAGCTGTTAAATTAGATGTAAAAGTAGATACTTCTATTCTTTCTGGAATTATTATCAAAACAGAAGACTTCTCGATTGACTGCTCAGGTCGCAAAACTTTAGAAAATTTAAGTGCACAATTAACTAAATAGTTCAAGTTGCTTAGTTCTACTGGACAAAGTAAATTGTGTGTTAACTAATTTCTTATTACAAATATCAAGGAAATTTTGTAAATAAGTAGTTAAGGATAATTTATATGTCATCTCTTTCTGCTGTAGAAATCAGTGAAATTATTAAGAGCAAAATTGCTCAATTTAAAACACAAAATGATTTACAAAATTCTGGTACTGTAATTTCTGTAAGCGATGGTATTTTACGTATTAATGGTTTAAAAAACGTAATGCAAGGGGAACTTATTGCATTACCTAATGAGCGTTATGCTTTAGCATTAAACCTTGAACGTGATTCTGTTGGTGCAGTAGTACTAGGAGATTATGCTGACTTAAAAGAAGGCATTGAAGTACAAAGTACAGGTCGTTTATTATCTGTACCTGTAGGTAATGCTCTTTTAGGTCGTGTTGTTAATGCTATTGGTCAACCTATCGATGGTAAAGGCGAAATCGCTGCTGACGGCTTTAATCCAATTGAAGTTATTGCTCCAGGGGTAATTGACCGTAAATCAGTAGATACGCCTTTACAAACAGGTTATTTAGCAGTTGACTCTATGATCCCAATTGGTCGTGGTCAACGTGAATTAATCATCGGTGACCGTCAAACTGGTAAAACAGCACTTGCAATTGACACAATCATTAGCCAAAAAGATTCTGGCGTAAAATGTATCTACGTAGCAATTGGTCAGAAAAACTCAACAATTGCTAACGTTGTGGCAAAATTAGAAGAACACGGAGCTCTTCAAAATACTATTATCGTTGCGGCTTCAGCTTCTGAATCAGCTGCTTTACAATATCTTGCACCTTATTCAGGATGTACTATGGGTGAGTATTTCCGTGACCGTGGTGAAGATGCCCTAATTGTTTACGATGATTTATCTAAACAAGCTGTAGCTTACCGTCAAATTTCATTACTATTAAAACGTCCACCAGGTCGTGAAGCTTTCCCTGGTGACATCTTCTACTTACACTCAAGACTTCTTGAAAGAGCAGCTCGTGTAAGCGAAAAATACGTAGAAGAATTTACCAATGGTGCAGTAAAAGGTAAATCAGGTTCTTTAACCGCTTTACCAATTATTGAAACCCAAGCTGGTGACGTTTCAGCGTTCGTTCCTACAAACGTAATTTCAATTACAGACGGACAAATCTTCTTAGAGACAGGTCTATTCCACTCAGGTATTCGTCCAGCGGTAAACCCAGGTATCTCTGTTTCTCGAGTAGGGGGAGCAGCACAAACAAAAGCAATTAAAAAACTTTCAGGTGGTATCCGTACCTCTCTAGCTCAATATCGTGAACTTGCAGCTTTCGCACAGTTCGCTTCAGATTTAGATGAAGCAACTCGTACGCAACTAGAACACGGTCGTAAAGTAACTGAGTTATTAAAACAAAAACAATATAAACCTAAATCAGTTGCAGATCAAACTGTGATCCTTTATGCGATTGAAAAGAACTTTATCAAGGATGTTGAAGTAGAAAACTTACTTGAATATTCTGATGAGTTAGTTCGTTATTGTAATTCTAGTGCCCCTGAGTTTATGTCAAAATTAAATAAAACAGGTGCATGGGATGAAGCTACAATTTCTGAAGTAGATCGTTTAGTTAAAGAATTCCAAGCGAAAACTCCATTAGTTAACCACTAATTATTTAGTAGCTTATCTTTATCTTAAACTATATACAAGGAATTGGTTATGGCTAATACAAAAGAAATACGAGGAAAAATTGCTAGTATTGAATCTACGCAAAAAATCACCTCTGCAATGGAAATGGTTGCTACTTCAAAAATGCGTCATGCTCAAGAAGCTATGGCAAGTAGTAAACCATATACCTCAGCACTAAAACGTGTTATTAGTCACATTGCTAAAGCAAAACCTAATGCAAATAACCCATTTATTAAAGAACGCCCTGTAAAAAGAGCTCTTTTTGTTGTAATCTCAACTGATAGAGGTCTATGTGGTGGACTTAATATCAACTTATTCAAGAAAACTCTAACAAGTTTAGAAGAGTATAATCGTCAAAATATTAAAGTTGATATTGCTGTAATCGGTTCAAAAGCATTAGCTTTCTTCCAAAATATTCATTGCACCATTTCCTACTCAATCGTAGCTCTTGGTGATAGACCTAGTGCAGAAACTACTTTAGGTTTTGCTCAAGGTATTGTCGAAGATTACTTAGAAGGTAAATACGATGTTATTGAATTATTTAGCAATAAATATATCAATACCATGACTCAGCAACCTAGAAGAGAACAGTATTTACCTCTACCAACCCTACCTGAAGATGTAGATCATTTATCTTCTGATTCAAACTGGGATTATATCTACGATAATAATGATGCTGATGAATTACTACAAGATCTAATTGAACGTTATGCTCATAACATTTTACATACACGTGTATTAGAAACTTTAGCATGTGAACAAGCTGCTCGTATGATTGCGATGAAAGCAGCAACGGATAATGCTTCTAAACTTATTGATGAGCTTACACTTGTTTATAACAAAGCTCGTCAAACAAGTATTACAAACGAACTTAACGAAATTGTTGCTGGTGCAGCAGCAGTTTAACAATAATGAGGTTTACCAATGTCTTTAGGTAAGATTGTTGAAATTGTAGGTGCTGTTATCGACGTGGAGTTCCCACTAGATTCTGTTCCTAAAATTTATGACGCACTTGAAGTTCAAGGTCTAGATCACCGTTTTGTTTTAGAAGTAGAACAACAAATCGGTGGTGGTGTAGTACGTTGTATTGCAATGGGTCTAACTGAAGGTTTACGTCGTGGATTAGAAGTAAAAAACACAGGTGCTCCTATTTCTGTACCAGTAGGTAAAGGTACCCTAGGTCGTATTATGAACGTTCTAGGTGATCCAATCGATGAAGCAGGTCCGATTGATAGTAATGAATTACGTTCTATCCATCAGAAAGCTCCTAGCTATGAAGATCAATCAGCTTCTACGGATCTATTAGAAACAGGAATTAAAGTTATTGACTTAATCTGTCCATTTGCTAAAGGTGGTAAAGTTGGTTTATTCGGTGGTGCTGGTGTAGGTAAAACCGTTAACATGATGGAATTAATTCGTAACATTGCGATTGAACACTCTGGTTACTCTGTATTTACTGGGGTTGGAGAAAGAACTCGTGAAGGGAACGACTTCTATCATGAAATGAAAGAATCAAACGTTCTTGATAAAGTATCATTAGTATATGGTCAAATGAATGAGCCACCAGGTAACCGTTTACGTGTTGCTTTAACAGGATTATCAATCGCTGAAAGATTCCGTGACGAAGGTTCTGACGTACTTCTCTTCATCGATAATATTTATCGTTATACCTTAGCAGGTACTGAAGTATCGGCTCTTTTAGGACGTATGCCATCTGCGGTAGGTTATCAACCAACTCTAGCAGAAGAAATGGGGGTGTTACAAGAGCGTATCACTTCTACTAAAAAAGGTTCTATAACTTCGATTCAAGCTGTTTATGTACCAGCAGATGATATTACCGACCCATCTCCAGCTACAACCTTCACTCACTTAGATGCAACTGTAGTATTATCACGTCAAATCGCATCATTAGGTATTTATCCTGCGGTAGATCCTCTTTCATCTACTTCAAGACAATTAGATCCTAATGTAATTGGTGAAGAACACTATAATGTAGCTACAGCAGTACAACATACTCTACAAAAATACACAGAATTAAAAGATATCATTGCAATTCTAGGTATGGATGAGTTATCTGAAGAAGATAAATTAACTGTTGCCCGTGCTCGTAAAATTGAACGTTATTTATCACAACCTTTCTTCGTTGCTGAAGTATTCACAGGGGCTGCTGGTAAATATGTTCCATTAAAAGAAACTATTCGTGGTTTCAAAGGTATTTTAGAAGGTCAATACGACGACATCCCAGAACAAGCATTCTATATGCAAGGTACAATTGATGAAGTTGTAGAGAAAGCTAAAACTCTTGCTAACTAAGATATCTTTAATTTTTATTAAGCAAGCTAGCAGAGGTAGTTATGTCAGCAAGTACAATTGAACTTGTAATTGTTAGCCAAGATAAAGTGATGTATAAAGGTTTTGTTGATCATGTTAATGTAACTGGTGAAGCTGGTGAATTAGGAATTTATCCACGCCACATCCAATTACTAACAAGATTAAAACCAGGTATAGTTAGTTTTGATGTTAACGGAGAACCACAAGTAATTTATACATCTGGTGGCTTTGTTGAAGTTCAACCTAATACAGTTACCATTCTGGCTGATGTTGCAATCCATGCTAAAGATTTAGATAAAGAGAGAATTCTTAAAGCTAAAGAATTAGCAGAATCTAAATTATCTAATGCTAAAGAAGATGATATGGAACTAGTAGCAGCTAAACTTAAACGTGAAATTGCTAAACTACGTGCATATGAATACATCAATAGCATGCAAAGCAAACGTTAATGTAAATGGGAGGGAAGCCTCCCATTTTCCAATTTTGTCAACTTGTTAAAAGAGAAAAAAATGGTATAATTTTAATACTATTGGGTAGAGAATTTTATTTACTTATGCATAC
>NZ_NRJF01000196.1 GCF_003585965.1 Psittacicella gerlachiana
TGAAAAAAACATTATTAGCAATAACTTTAGGTGCATATGCACTAATTAACACAGCTGCGGCTGATGTTTTATCTTCAATCAAACCAATTGGCTTTATTGTTAGCGACTTAACTAAAGATGTAACTCCTAGCTCGGTATTAATTCCTGCTACCCAGTCACCTCATACAGTTCAGTTAACTCCAAAAGATCTTGCAACCATCAAGAACACTGACCTACTAATCTATATTGACGATAATATGGAAATTAGCTTAGGAAAAGCACTTGATAATTCAAGAACTAGACCAAAAAATGTTTTAGCTCTAGCCGATATTCCTGAAATTAAAAAGCTTCTCGTAAAAGGTGTTCATCACGATCACGACGATCATGATCATGATCACAACCATAACCATGCACATGATCACAGTCACGATCACGACCATGATCATAAACATGAAGAAGGTCATTCACATTCCCATGATCACAGCCATGATCATGATCATGATCATAAACATGATGATCACCATGCAAACGATGGTTTATCTACAGACTACCATATTTGGAATAGTCCAATTATTGCAAAGATTATTGCCAAACATATTGCTGATAAACTAATTGAACTTTATCCTAATAAAAAGGATATAGTTCTTGCAAACTTAAATCGTTTTAATCAAGAATTAGATAAAACTAATGAAGAGATTAAAAAGCTATTAGTGCCTAGTAAAATGGGTAACTATTATGTGTACCACTCGGCTTATACTTATTTTGAGACAGCATATAACTTCCAAGATCATGACAAGGGAGCTATTTACTTTAATGTAAGTATTGACCCATCAGTTAAGGATCTAAATGAGTTAAATCAAAAAGCCAAAGCTGATAATGTAAAATTTATTTTTACCGAACCTCAGTTTAATCAAGGAATTGCACAAAAATTAGCTACTTCAATAAATGCTAAGTTAGGGGTATTAGATCCTCTTGGTGTTGATATTGATGTAAAGCCAGGCTCTTACCAAACTTATTTATACAGTTTGGCAAATAGTTTTAGTATTCTTGTGAATAAATAACCGAAAAAATCCCTTCAACTAGATCTTGAAGGGATTTTCTTTTTTTCTGCTCTAAACATCAAAAAGTTATAACTTAAAGTAAAGAATTTTTCTAACATTACCTTGACAGGTAATGTTTAATTACATATAATAGTCAGGTCAAAAGAATACGGCGTGATGGCAGAATGGCTTATGCAGCGGATTGCAAATCCGTCTATCTCGGTTCGATTCCGGGTCGCGCCTCCATTTTTTCTAGCATAGTTGCTAGATTTTTTTATTTAAAAAATTAATATTACACATCACAGAATAAATAAAGTCCTTAGGTTAACCTAAGGACTTTATTTATATGCGATAAATTTTATCTTCTGTAAATTGACTTCTTTTTCTTCAGCTTAAAAAAACAACTAAATAAACTCCAATTACTTCATTTACTTATACATTTCTAATAAATTTCTAATAAGAAAAACCTTATATCTTATACAAAAATGCATTTTTATCATAAGCTTGAAGTTAATTTTGGTTACAGTGATTTAGAGTTTCAATGGTTTTAAGATTCAATGAATTTTAATTTCAATAAATTGTAATTCTTTGCAATCCTTACTTTCATTGATTACTAGGGGTATTTCTTTATTTACCCGTTAATAAAATCATTCTACAGGAATCATATGTTTAATAATTAAACTAAGAGATTCACGTCCACAGTAACGATTTATTGACATGGTATAAAACACATCCATCTCAGGAGCTAAAGAATTTATAAACTCAGGTGTTGCCTTAAATTTAACTCCTGAATGACAAATATTATTTGCATCCATAAAGTCAAAGATTAAAGTATCACGCTTTGATCTACCCACTAAACGAGGGCTATTATATATTTTGAATCTGCTTTTAAAGACAGGTTCTGGAAAGCCTTTACCCCATGGACCTAAACGTACTAATTCTTTAGCAAAATCTAAAGTTATATAATTAACGGGTAACTCTAAATCACAAAAAATAGTTTCTTGTCCAATATCATCAGGATCTGCAGTTTCACGCACTATAGTTTCAAATGCTTCAGAGAATTTAATAAAATCTTTTTCTCTAATTGTAACTCCAGCAGCCCCCGAATGCCCTCCAAATTTAATAATTAAACCTGGATAACGCTGAGAAATAGTATCTAAACAATCTTTAATATGTAAACTATTAATTGAGCGTCCAGACCCTTTAATTAATCCTCCTTCATCGGTAGAAAAAACAAAAGTTGGTCGCCAATACTTATCTTTAATAATTGAACTGTTTAACCCTATTACCCCCTGATGCCAACTTGGATCATAAAGGCAAATCGAATAACAATCTGTGTGCTTAAATCTCGTTTCAAATTGCTCAAGTGCTTGTTGTGAATTTTCAGCTTGTACTACCGAACGCTTTTTATTTGTCTCAGCCATTTCACAAGCGATAACTTCAGCAACTCTTTCATCATTAGCAATTAAACACTCAACCCCTTTAACCATATTGTCCATACGTCCAATAGCATTAATTAAAGGTGCAACTTTAAAGCTAATATCATCTGCACTAAAATCAATATTATTGATTTTTTGTACTTTTAAGATCGCTTGAATGCCTTTAGAGCATTGGCTCGCTCTAATTCTTCTTACCCCTTGCTCAACTAAAATTCGATTGTTGTAGTCTAGATTCGCAAGGTCTGCTACTGTCCCAACTGCAACTAAATCTAAAAACTGATCAGGGTTAAAGTTAGGATCGTAATTTTCTAAAAATTTATTTATTTTGCGTCTTAAAGTTTCAATTTCGCTAGAATTAAACTTTTCTCCCGCTAAATCTTTCTTTTCGAGAGCTGTATTAATTTTGTCATAGATTATGGTATTTGCTAAATTAACGGCTTTAGCTATAGCACTAAATTGCTCATGAATATAATAGTTGATTACTTTCATTAAATAGTAAGCAACCCCTACTCCTGTTAGACTTTTTGAAGGGAAATTACATCCTTTTTGATTTGGATTAATAATTGCTACTGCCGGTGGCGTTTCATCTCCACCTAAATGGTGATCAGTAATAATTACATCCACTTTTTTGTAATTGGCATAATCAACACCATCAAATGAACTTATCCCATTGTCTACGGTAATAATTAAGTTCGCTTGGTACTCAGTAACTGCTAACTCAACAAGAGCAGGTGATAACCCATAACCATGGATAATACGATCAGGAATAATATAGTTTACATTGGTAAAGCCTAATTTTTTTAAACTCATGTAAACTAATGAGGTAGAGGTAGCACCATCAGCATCATAATCACCGATGATTACAATATTTTCATTTTCAATAAGGGCTGCAATTAAACGCTTAACCGCTTTATTAATATCTTTAAACAAAAATGGGTTGATTAAGTTACGTAAACTATAATCTAACTGCTTAACATCAGTAATATTACGATTTGAAAAAATATAATCTTTGATTTGGTCTTTAAGACCTAAAAGATGCTCTGGTCTACGCTCAACTATTTTTATTGTTTTTTCTAACATAGCTTTGCGTTATTCTTGTTGTTTCCAACTATTTTATTTGTTATTAACTTAATTTTTCACTTTTATATTTTATCACGGTTAAAAGTAAATAAAAAAGAGAAGTAGCCTTAAACTACCTCTCTATTAAAATCATTTAATCTATAGTAAAAGTATTAAATATAAATTTACTTAGTTACCTGCTTACGATTTCTAAAAAAGTCTACAATGTAAGTTAAAATAATTATATAGACCCCAAAATTGATCCAAATATCGGCAACATTAAAAACAGCAAAGCTCCATTTGCCGGCAAAAGTAAAATGAATAAAATCTATTACTCTACCGTAAATTAAGCGTTCAATGCCATTTCCTAAAGCTCCGGCCGCAATTAGAACAAAAGCAAAAGAGAAAATAATATCTCTCAAACCTTGAGCACTACGAACACTAGAACAAGCAAATACCGTTAAAACTACGCCTACCAAAGTAGCAAAACTTCCAACTAGCACTCGCATAAGCTCAGGATAGCTTGATCCGATACTAAAACTAAAACCATAATTATAGATTAAAGTCCATCTTAAAAATGTCTCGCCTATAACTGAAACACTTTGTCCATAATTGAAATTAGTATCAAAATAATATTTCGAATACCAATCTAGTCCAACAAGAATAATTAAAATAAGTAAAAAGTAAAAAATTAATTTATTTTTCATAAACTAAATATAAGTTATCTTCAGATAAAGTTTGGGAATATAAAAGTTTTAAGGATAAGCTCTGATCTATTTGCTCTTTAACGATTGAAGAATGTAAAGCCTCTATTCCTTGTCCTAAAACTTTAGGAGCAACAAAGTAATGCAATTGCTCAAACAATTTAGCATCTATAAAAGCATTAGTTAAACTCGAACCAGCTTCGATTAATAAATTATTAATTTCTAGTTGCTTCAGTTTACTAAGAATTTCTTTTAAACCTTGTGCCGTATGTGAGTTAACACTATTAAGAAAATGAATTTGTGGATACAATTCTTTTAGTGGATGTTCATCTTTTGAAATAATAATTAAATTCTCAAAAGCCTGAGAGGAAAAGATAGTTTCTTTACCTTGCAAAGCAAAACTATTATCTAGAATTACGACCTTCGGTTGCTTTAATTGCTCTTGAGGTAAATGTTTTTGGATAGTTTCAGGTAGTTCCTCATAGCGTACATTATATTTAGCTTGATCTCTAATAATAGTTTTACTACTTGTAAGTATGGCATCTGCCTGCCATCTTAAAGCTTGTACATAACTCCGTGCCTGAGGCGAAGTTATCCACTTAGATTCGCCATTAGGTAAAGCTACTTTACTATCCAAAGAAGCACCTATTTTAATTTTTACATAAGGTAAATCTCTAGACTCTTGTAAAGCAAAAAAGTCTCTATTTAAATTTTGAGCAGTATCTCTTGGAACATATCTAACTTTTATTCCTCCTTGCTCTAAAACCGCTACCCCTTTACCATTTACCTTTGCCGTAGTATCACTCGCAAGATAAATAACTTCTCCTACCTGACAATCAACCAATAAATTGGCACAAGGTGGAGTACGACCAAAATGAGCACAAGGCTCTAAAGTCACATATACTTGCGCGTCTTTAATTAACTCTTGCCAAGTTTGTGGATATCTCTGCTGTAAATCTAAAACTGCAGCTCGTTCAGCATGAGCTGTACCCGCAAATTGATGATAACCGCAAGAAATAATGCATTGATCCTTTACGATCACACAACCTACAGCAGGATTAGGATAACAAGAGATTTTTCCTTTTAAAGCCAAATTATATGCTAAATCTTGATAATAAATATCTAATTCTTGTGCAAATGACATTTGCTCTCCCCTTAAATTTATTGAGAGGTAAAATTAAGCATTTGTGTAGTACTTATAGGTATTAATCCCAAATAATACTAACAGAATAACTAATAAAATAATAATTTGCGCTAAACGCTTTTTATTCATAGGTTCACGCATATGTTTTCCTTAATGTAAAAAGTTTTCTTTGTATTATAC
>NZ_NRJF01000197.1 GCF_003585965.1 Psittacicella gerlachiana
CTAACATTCTTATTGTCTATATTATATTTTTAATATCGAAAGAATCTAGTTAATGATTCTTTTTTAGATTTTTTATGTTTAAATTATTCTCAAAGAGGAAGATAACTCCTCGTGATTTTTTAAATGATACTAATCCTACTAATCCCAATCCAGTTTTAGAATGCTCAAACTGGTTTGCCTTTCGTCTTTATTGGCGTTATGTGATTCCTTTTCAATGGGCTTTATTTGTAGGAATTCTTTGTATTTTTATTGGTTCTGGAATTGATGCCTATTTAATCTCTTATATAAAAAAGATTGTAGATAATGGTTCTGGAATTTTAAATAGCAGTATTCTGCTAGGTTTTGCATATTTACTCGTTATATTTATGGGACTTAGAGCTGTTATGCAGTTTATATCCCAATATTTCTTTGCATGGGCACAAGCAAAATTATCTGTTAGTTTATCAGAAAAAGTTTTTGCTCATATCTCTAGAATGCCACAATCGTTTTTTGACATAAATGGTCATGGACGTATAATTTCAAAAATTCAATACGAAGTTTCAGTAATGCTGGGAGCAATAAGCAATTCCCTATTAACCATAAGTAGAGATGGATCTACAGTAATTGCTTTTCTCGTAGTCATGTTTTACACCAACTGGGTATTATCATCAGTGATATTTCTGATGTTACCTGTTATATATTTAGTACTAAAATTAGTTTCTTCTTCTGTTAAAAAGATAACTCAAGGGCAAATGCAATCTACAGAAATACAAACAAAATTATTAAATGAAATGATTCATGGACATTCTGTAGTTAATTTATATAATGCTCAAGACTTTGAACATCAACGCTTTTATGAGCAAGTAGAAACTATACGTAAGCGTAGTCAAAAAGGTGTAACTATTACCAATTTAGGACATACAGTAGTACAATTTGTAGCCTCTTTACTGTTAGTCCTTGTAATTATTTTAGCGGCTTATGCTACTGATTTAGATTTACCTCCAATCACTCCAGGTGATTTTATCGTGATATTCTCAGCGATGTTTGGATTATTAAAACCTGTACGCAACTTAACTAATGTATACACTGGTTTTGTTCAATCATTAACTGCTGGTAAATCGATTATGGGGCTTTTAGCTTTAGATACTGAAGAGGATAAAGGTACTTTAACCTCTCAAGAAGTAGACTTTAATCAAGATATCAAGTATGAAGATGTTGGCTTTGCTTATCCAACTCGACCTGATGAGCCAATCTTAGAAAACTTTAATCTCACGATCGAAGCTGGAAAAACTTATGCCTTTGTTGGTAAATCTGGAGGGGGTAAGTCGACTATAGTTAGTTTATTAACTCGTACTTACGATGTAAATAAAGGTCAGATTACCATTGATGGTCATGATATTCGAGATATCAAGCTTGAGGAGTTAAGAAATAATATTGGAGTAGTATCGCAGAACGTTCATTTATTTGATGATACGATTTACAATAATATTGTTTATTGCGATGGCGATAAATATTCTCCTGAAGAAGTTGAACGAGCAGCTAATTTAGCCTATGTAACTAACTTTACTAAAGATTTTCCTGAAGGTTTACAAACTAGAATTGGTTCTGCGGGAGCAAGATTGTCAGGTGGACAACGTCAAAGAGTGGCAATCGCTCGAGCTTTATTACGTAATAAACCGATTTTAATTTTAGATGAAGCTACTTCTGCGTTAGATAATGAATCAGAATTCTTTATCCAAAAATCTTTAGAAGAGTTACAAAAAGGTCGTACCGTGTTAACTATTGCTCATAGATTATCTACAATTGAAAACTCAGATCAAATTTTCGTTATCATTGGTGGAGAAATAGTTGAACAAGGTAAACATGAAGATCTAGTAAAAAATGTTAATGGTGAATACTATAAACTTTATACTAGAGATTTTAAAGAACAGTCTAACTAATATTATTTAACAGATTAATTGTTTAATCGATTAAGGAAGAGGTTTTGCTCTTCCTTTTTTTATTAATTGATTTTGTTTTGCTCTATAATATAGGGAATAAAAATTAATGTTTTTAAATACTTAAAATGTTATGGAGCAAAGTAAAATATATCCTGTATTATTAGCAGGAGGTACGGGTACTCGTTTGTGGCCTGTATCGAGAACTTCATTTCCTAAACAGTTCCAAACTTTTTTTGGTGATAAGTCTATGTTACAACAAACTTTGCAACGTTTAGATGGTCTAAACGTAGCAAAACCAA
The DNA here is from genome assembly GCF_003585965.1 of Psittacicella gerlachiana. Classification (GTDB taxonomy): domain Bacteria; phylum Pseudomonadota; class Gammaproteobacteria; order Enterobacterales; family Psittacicellaceae; genus Psittacicella; species Psittacicella gerlachiana. The sequence continues at coordinate 2,219 of NZ_NRJF01000197.1, forward strand.
TAGTGGTTTGTAACGAAGAACATAGATTTATTGCCGCTGAGCAACTTCGTCAACTTAATTTATTAGATAATAATATAATTTTAGAATCTCAAGGTAGAGGTACAGCTCCGGCTATAGCTTTAGCTGCATTTGAGGCGATACAACAAGATGAACAAGCGGTATTGCTAGTTTTACCTGCAGATCATGTAATTCTCGATAATGAAAAACTTAAGTTAAGTATCACTCAAGCCTTATCATCGGTATTTAAAGAAAAAATTGTTACTTTTGGGATTAAGCCTACAAGTGTAGAAACAGGATATGGCTATATTGAGCAAGGAGAGGCGTTTCTTGAGCAGAGCTTTTATGTAAAATCTTTTAAAGAAAAGCCGAGTAAAGAACTAGCTCAAGAATTAATTGCAAGTAAGAGATATCTTTGGAACAGTGGTATGTTTATGTTTACGGCTAAAGCTTATTTGCAAATTTTAGAAGCAGTAGATCAAGAGTTATATACTCTTTGTAAACACGCTTATGCTAATGCTCAAAAGGATTTGGATTTTAAAAGAGTTTTTGATCAAGACTATAGTTTATGTAAAGATATTTCTATAGATCATGCCATTATGGAAAAAACAACACAAGCTGTGGTAATTCCATTAGAGGTAACTTGGAGTGATATAGGTTCTTGGGAAGCTTTATGGAGTATTTCCGATAAAGATCAATACGGCAATGTAGTTCATGGTGAGTATCTAGCTATAGATAGTAAGAATAATTTTGTTATGGCTGAAAACTCTTTAATTTCGACCATTGGTATTGATAATTTAGTGATTGTACAAACTAGAGATGCGGTGTTAATTGCCGATAAATCTCGTACTCAAGAAACCAAAGCAATCGTTAAGAAATTACAAGAACAACAACATCCAACATGTTATGAGCATCCTCATGTATTTCGTCCGTGGGGGAGTATGTTGTTAATTGATAAAGGCGAAAGATATAAAGTAAAAAGAATTTCAGTATTACCTGGTAAGAAAGTGGCGATGCAAATGCATTATCATCATGCTGAACATTGGATTATTGTCTCAGGAACAGCACAAGTAACCGTAAATGATCAGGTACAATTACTTACAGAAAATCAGTCCATTTATATTCCGATTGGGGTTAAGCACTCTATTGAAAATATAGGTAAATTACCTTTAGATTTTATAGAAGTTCAGTCTGGATCATATTTAGATGACGATGATGTAGTACGTTTTGAAACAGAGTTTTATAGATAATAAGGTATTGTTGAATGAATCAATTAGCATTTAATACTAATGAAGGTTATTTACCATATTTAGAGAGCTTAATTAAAAACTATATTGCGTATAATAGAGAGCCTATTAGAGCTATCATTTTACATAATATCAAAGATATAGATTCTTCAAAGGCTGTAGAGAAGTTTTTAGCAACTTTTTCTGAGTATAAAGGTATTGAATTTAAATTTCATTATTTTGCTAAAGAGGAACTAATCTCTTTAGGTATGAGTGAAGAGCATGCTGGTAATGTAGCAAACTATAGATTAATGCTTCCAAGCTTACCTTATAGTGGCAAAGTATTATATCTTGATATAGATGTAATGATTGCAGCTAATATTGAAGAATTATTTAATACAGATGTATTAAATGGTCATTCAATTGGTGTAATTCCTGATTTATGTAATATTCAGCATAAGTTTTTCTCTTTACCTTATTTTGATCATAGATTTTTACAAGAATTAAGAGAAATTGATTTTAATGAGCAAGAAAAATATTTTAACTCAGGGATTCTTCTATGTGATTTAGATAAAATCAAAGAGAAAAAATATTATTGGCCTGATTATTTTGCTAAATATTTAGATCGTCCTACTTTATTACCAGATCAAGATATTTTAAATTTAATTCATTTGGATGATAAGCAGGAATTACCTTTTGCTTATAACTATCCAATGAAGTATTTAATAAGCCAAAGATTTGTATTAAATCACTATGGATGGTATAAAAAGTACGAAAAATTTAAAGCAAAAGGGCTAACTCCAGAATTTTATCGTCCTAAAATTTTACACTTTTTAGAAAAGCATAAACAATGGAATAGTTATGCTCCTGAGTGGGTAGATTTTTATAATCTCTTTGCAAAACAAAGTATCACTGAGCTTGTGCAAAAGCCTATTTCTTATTACGATGAGCTTATTTCTGATATTTATCAAAGATATCAATATATTCCTTGTTTAATGGATTTAGATATGACTGAGCTTCTAGTTAGAGGCAGAAAAGATGTACAAAGAAATTGGACAACTAAACCTTGGCAAGTTAATCAAATTGTTATAAATCCATTTTATGTAAAACCTTATAATATTTTTCATCGCTTATATTTGCGTTATGCTTTTAAAAATGAGAAAGGGCAAAAAAAATTATATAACTTTGCCTTAAAAGTATATAAAAATAATAAATAAATCAAGATTAGCTCAGTATTAATGCTGAGCTTTTTTACTATATAAAATAGTAAATTTTCATATAATAAGATATGAATAAAACTTATTTTAAGAGAAAATATGAAAAAAGCATTTATCACCGGAATTACAGGGCAAGATGGCTCATATCTTGCTGAGTTCCTCTTAGAAAAAGGATATGAGGTACATGGGTTAAGACGTCGTAGTGCCTCACATAACACCGAACGTTTAGATCATTTACTTTTAGATTCAGAATTAACTTCGAGATTACATTTACATTATGGAGATTTAACTGATTCTTCTAATTTAATTCGTTTAATTGGAGAGATTCAACCTGATGAAATCTATAATCTCGGAGCCCAAAGCCATGTAGCGGTGAGCTTTGAAGCTCCAGAGTACACTGCTGATGTAGATGCTTTAGGAACTTTACGTATTTTAGAGGCAGTGCGTATTCTTGGCTTAGCTAAGAAAACAAGAATCTATCAAGCAAGTACTTCAGAATTATACGGTTTAGTGCAAGAAGTTCCGCAAAAGGAAACAACTCCTTTTTATCCACGTTCTCCTTATGCTGTAGCTAAACTTTATGCTTATTGGATTACAGTAAATTATCGTGAATCTTATGGGATCTACGCTTGTAATGGTATTCTCTTTAATCATGAATCTCCAAGACGAGGTGAAACTTTTGTTACACGTAAAATAACCTTAGGGTTATCTCATATTGCTGTTGGACTACAAAAGCAACTAAAAATGGGGAACTTAAATTCTTTACGTGATTGGGGACATGCTCGTGATTATGTACGTATGCAATGGTTAATGTTACAACAAGAACATCCTGAAGACTTTGTAATAGCAACTGGAAAACAAATTACAGTAAGAGAATTTATAACTTTAGCTGCAAAAGAGCTTGGTATAACTTTAGAGTTTAAATATCAAGGTGTTGAAGAAATCGGGATAGTAACAAAAGTTGAGGGAGATAAAGCTGTTGCCGTAAAAGAAGGGGATGTCATTATCAAAGTTGATTCTCGCTTCTTCCGTCCAGCTGAAGTAGATACTTTGCTAGGAGACCCATATAAGGCTAAAGAAAAATTAGGTTGGGAACCTGAAATAACTTTAGAACAGTTATGTCAGGAAATGATTGCAGAAGACTATAGACTTGCACAAATCAATTTATTACTTGCTCAACAAGGAATGTACAACCATCATGAGGAGTAAGCTATGAAAATCAATGTATTTGTCGCTGGTCATAAGGGAATGGTCGGAAGTGCAATTTGTCGTCAACTGGCACAAGATCCAAAGATAAACTTAATTACTGCTAGTCGCAAGGAGTTGGATCTAACTAATCAAGAGCAAGTAAATAGCTTTTTTGCTAAGCATAAAATTGATCAAGTATATTTAGCAGCCGCTAAAGTAGGTGGTATTTATGCCAATAACACTTATCCAGCTGAATTTATTTATCAAAATTTAATGATTGAGGCAAATGTAATTCATGCAGCCCATCAGCATAATATACAAAAATTAATGTTTTTAGGTTCAAGTTGTATTTATCCTAAGTTTGCACAACAACCTATTAAGGAAGAAGAGTTACTACAAGGAAGTTTAGAAGCAACTAATGAACCCTATGCACTTGCAAAAATTGCTGGGATAAAATTGTGCGAAAGTTATAATCGCCAATATGGTAGAGATTATCGCAGTATTATGCCGACCAACCTTTATGGAGAAAATGATAATTTTCATCCGGAAAATAGTCATGTAATCCCAGCTTTAATTCGCCGTTTCCACGAAGCTAAAATTAATTATGCTCCGCAAGTAGTTGCTTGGGGAACAGGATCTCCCTTACGTGAATTTCTTCATGTTGATGATATGGCTAGTGCTACAGTTTATTTAATGAATTTACCTCTTGAGATCTATAGTCAGCAAACTCAACCTATGTTGAGCCACATAAATGTAGGGACAGGTAAAGATTTGTCGATTAAAGATTTAACTGAGTTGGTCGCTAAAGTAGTTGGATATGAGGGAGAGATAGTTTGGGATACAAATAAACCTGATGGAACTCCAAGAAAACTTCTAGATGTTTCTCGTTTAACTTCTTTAGGTTGGAAAGCGCAAATAGAATTGGAACAGGGATTAAAAGATACTTATGATTGGTTCTTAAAGCATCAAGATAAAAGAATGTAATTAATTTAAATCATTAAAGAAATTGACTAATTATTTGTCATTAGGAATTATTTCTTTTTGTATTTATTTATACATAGGTAAATTCTAGATAGCATAAAAGCTCGGTTAGTACCGAGCTTTTGCGTTACTTACACCGTGTGTCATAATGTAAGCATTAAACTAAAGCGATAGAAATTCCTCTTTTATCAATCATATCTTGTGATTTTTTCTGAAGATTTTTATCACTAATAATTAGGTTAAATGCAGAAAGATCTGCAACATTAAATGTCGCAATTTTTCCATATTTTGAAGAGTCTACAACTAATATTTTTGAACGAGCTGACTTAATAATAGCATTTTTAACGATAATCTTACTTTCATCAGGTGTGGTAATTCCATCACTTGACCATGCTGAAGTAGAGATAAAGGCTACATCGATAGAAATGTTTTTAATAAATCTTGCTGCAAGTTCTCCCACCGCAGAGTAGCTATCTTTATTTACAGTACCACCTGTATGCATTAGTTTGCAACGTCCATGACGCATTAACCAACGAGCAATCTCAAAGTCGTTTGTAACTACTAAAAGATCTTCATTGTTTTTTATATGGCGAGCAATTTCACGTGTAGTTGTACCTGAATCTAAAAATACCGTCCCTCTTGAAGGTACAAACTCGGCAGCTTTAGCTCCAATTGCAGCTTTTTGTTCTTGATTAAGGAAAGATTTATCATCATGAGTTGGCTCTTCGATAACTCTTTCAATTAATTGAACCCCACCAGAAACAGGAACAACTTGTCCCATAGCTTCAAGAGCCTTGATATCACGACGAATGGTCATGTGTGATACGCCAATTTCCTCGACAAGCTGGGCAATGCTCATTATCTGTTGGTTGTTGATAAGTTCGAGAATTCGTTTTTGTCTTGCAGCTGGAATCATAATAGTCCATGAATTGGAGATTATTTAGATTAATAAGGATTGGTTTCCTTTATAAGGTAAATAATCTAAATGAATGAGAAGCCATTAGGTATTTCTCTAGAATAGGAGATATAGGTCTAATTTTAAAGTATTTTTATCTCCATTACCAAAGATATCTAATGATCCAATTATGAGAGGAAGTAATGGAAACTACAAAGATTCTTGCTCCAATCGGGAAAAGTCATTTTACGGGTGATGAAGTTGTGAAGTTTTGCGATTAAGGGTATTAAGATTCCGCAAAATGACTTGTCACCGAATAATCAGTAATCTAAGCTTATTACAGCTTAAAGATATTTTCACGAAGAAAAACTGGTTGTATCTAGCAAATTATTCTCAAAAGTATATCTTTGTCAGTTAAATAAGAGTTTTATAAAAATATAGTAAAATTTTGAGCTTTTAGTTATATTTTTATAAAACATTATTTATGCAAACCTCTGCGTTTATTTTAACAAAAAAGCACCTATCTTTCACAGTTTGTTTAATTTTGTTGCAATACTTATCAATAGTTGTCTTTTAATTTACTTTTGAGGTAATTAGAAGTAAGAGTGTCTATATAATTGATAATTAAGTTAATAAAGTAACTGTAGTTTAAAGGTATGAGTAATTTTTCTTTTATAAGGTTATATCTTAATATATTAGTAATATAAGGGGAAATTAGAAGAATTTATCAAGAAAATACTTGTTTAATTATTTAATTATATTTGGATTTTAAGGCGTGATCCTTACAAATATAAATGCATTAAATATTGATAAAATGCTATAATAGATAGGTAG
>NZ_NRJF01000198.1 GCF_003585965.1 Psittacicella gerlachiana
CACCACAGAGTAAACCGAATGGATTTAATAATTTTAATAAATTAAGAATCCAAATTGTATCTCCACCGTAGTAAGAACGACCAATAGAATCAAATTGGAATGGTAAACCTAATAATACATTACCTAAACCAACACCAATAACTAATGATGGTACTACACCAGAGAAGAATAATGCCCAGTCTACACCACGACGGTGTTTTTCTAGATCAAATTTGTGACGGTATTCCATACCTACTGGACGGAAGTATAAAGCACAAAGAATTAAAATCATTGCTAGGTATAAACCTGAGAATGATGTTGCATATACTTCTGGCCAAGCAGCAAAGATAGCACCACCACCTAGTAATAACCAAACTTGGTTACCATCCCAGTGTGGAGCGATGGTATTTAGAACAACACGTCTTTCAGCGTCTGTTTTCGCAACGAATGGGTTTAAAGTTAAAGCTCCAATATCAAAACCGTCAAAGATTACAAATCCTGATAATAGAACAATTACTAATAACCACCAAATTACTTGTAGGACTTCAAAACTTAACATTATTTATCTCCTACGTGTTCTTTTTTCTCAAAGTGGTATTTACCTGTGTGTAAAGCACTTGGACCAAGTTGAGCGTATTTAACCATAAAGTATGCTTCAAAGTATAAGAATACTGTGTAGATACCACAAATAGCAATGATACTAAAGATCAGATCACCAACAGCTAGAGTTGAGTGAGAGATGTAGGTTGGTAGTATTTCGTAAACAGTCCAAGGTTGACGACCATATTCTGCAACGAACCAACCACATTCTACCGCAATCCAAGGTAATGGTAATGATAGCATAGCTGCTTTAAGTAGTTTCGATTTCCCTGGTTGAACTTTTTGACGTAGTACTTTATAAGTACATACAGCAAATAGTAAAATCATTAAGAAACCTGAAGCCATCATTAAACGGAATGCGTAGAATAATGCACCAACACGAGGAGTTGTTTCATCAACTGCTTTTTGGATTTGTTCAGGTGTAGCGTTTAATAATAATTGAGGATTTTTATCTGAACCTGGAACAAATTGAGTTAATAATAAACCATATCCTAAGTATTTAGCGTCATTTTGAGCAAATGCTTCTTTTTCAGCTTGAG
>NZ_NRJF01000199.1 GCF_003585965.1 Psittacicella gerlachiana
AAGATCTTTTTTACTATTTTGAGAATGGAATGAGAGTATTTTACTCTAATTTAAGTCAGAAATGATAAATAGTCTCAAGCCCATGGATTATTTATTCCGTAATATCTTTTATGCGCAGTTCTTTAGGAACTTGAAAGTAAACATCTTCTTCTAAACCCGAAAGATTACTTACTTTTTGTACTCCATGTTCTTTTAAGAAAGTAATTAATTCTTGGACTAAGATATCTGGAGCAGAAGCACCGGCGGTAATCCCGATTTTTTTTACATTATCTAGCCAAGATAATTGAATGTCTTGTTTGCCATCAATTAAAAAGCTCTTGGTCCCTAAGCGATTCCCTAATTCCGCTAAACGTGAAGAATTTGAGGAGTTCTTTGAACCTACGACAAAGAGTAAATCTACTTGTAAAGCGAGATCACGTACTGCATTTTGACGATTGGTAGTTGCATAGCAGATATCGTTTTTTCTTGGTCCTTCAATATGAGGGTATTTATTACGTAGAGCTTCGATAATTTCTTTAGTGTCATCTAAAGATAAAGTCGTTTGAGTCATATAAGTTAAAGGATCGTCTTGAGAAAAGGTTAATTTCTCTACATCTGCAACAGACTCAACAAGAATCATTTTAGAGTTGTCAGAGATATATTGTCCCATGGTACCTATAACTTCAGGATGCCCTTGGTGACCGATTAAAATGGCATTAACTCCTTTACGAGCAGCTCTACTTACTTGCATATGTACTTTAGTCACTAAAGGGCAGGTAGCATCAAAAACCGTTAGTTGACGGTTTTTAGCTTCTTGGCGTACTTGTTGCGAGACGCCATGAGCAGAAAAAATAACAATGCTATCATCAGGAACCTCATCTAACTCCTCGACAAAGATAGCACCTCGATTACGCAGATCATCTACAACATAACGGTTATGTACTACTTCATGACGTACATATATAGGTTGATCAAAGTTTTCTAAGGCGAGGTTTACAATCGAAATTGCACGATCTACTCCCGCACAAAAGCCACGAGGATTAGCTAAAATAATTTCCATAAGTAATATAAAATCTAAGCTTTGAATTTTAGAAAAGCTATAATAAATGGTAGTACTTTTCAGATTATATATTTTACAACATCTTTCACAAAAATTACTAATAATCTAGAAAAGTAGGCGTAGCTTCTAGGGCTAAATAATAACAGCTATTAACAGCGAGTTTTAGGTATGAAGTTTTTTCATTTAGACAACTTAAATAGTGCATTTGCACAAAGTCCGATTTTAAAA
>NZ_NRJF01000002.1 GCF_003585965.1 Psittacicella gerlachiana
TAGATGCTGTCTCGGAAATAGCAACCAGTTGCGTCTCTGGTTCTGCTGTTAGTCCGAAAGCTGAGGGAGGAGAGGGACGTAAGTTTTGGTTAAGCAGAGTGAATAGACTACTTTGTAGTTTAATTCTTCCAATTACTTTAGTAGGAACTGTAACTCCTAATGTGCTTGCGGATCAGCGTTCAGGGATGACGGTGATTAACGGGCAAGTTCAGGCAATCACTGACGGTTTAGTGACTACCATTACTAATAGTCCAAATGCGATTATTAATTGGGAGAAATTCAACATAGGTACAGATGAATTAGTAAAATTCGTACAAGATAATGCTAATTCAGCAGTACTTAACCGTGTAATTGGGGGTGAGGTTTCGAACATTCTCGGTCAATTACAATCAAATGGTAAAGTGTTTATCGTTAACCCAGCTGGCATTATCTTTGGGGAAACGGCTAGAGTTGATGTGGCAAGTTTAGTAGCTTCGACTTTAGATATTAGCGATGAAGACTTTATCAACGGTAACTATGTTTTTAATCAAGAAAAAGATCAAGCCTTAGCGTCAGTACTTAACCAAGGGATAATTAAGGTTAATGATGACGGTACTCTTGCCCTACTGGGGGGGGTAGTAACTAATTATGGAGTGCTAGAAGCTCGCAATGGTACAGTTTACCTTTTAGCGGGACAAACAATTACCATTCAAGATCTTGATAACCCTTTAATCTCTTATAAAGTTGTTGCTGGTAATACAGCGGTAAACTTAGGGGAAATAGTTTCAAAAAGAGCTTACCTATTAGCGAATAAAGTAGCTAATGGTTATACAGCGGTAAACGAATTTGCAGATGTAGTTTCTGCAAAAGATTCAGCAGCTAAAGCGACAATTACAGCTTCGGGAGAAGTAGTGCTTTATGGGGCTTCTGAATCAGATCAAATCCATACAACTGCAGAAAATAACAGCCTTTTAGCTCAAGGCAATAACACTTTATCAGGATTAGTGGTTAACAATGGTACGCTTAACACCGCTAATCAAACTGGCAAAGCAGGCAATGTAAAAGTTTTAGCAGACACGGTGGTTCTTGGATCAGCTTCGCATATTAATGCTTCAGGTGTTGAAGGTGGATATGTAAATGTAGGTGGTGATCTTACAGGACAAGGTAAGCTAAAACTAGCGAATACAACAATCGTTGCCACAGGTTCTACTATTAATGTCTCTGGTACCTCAGGAAATGCAGGTACAGCTATTGTTTGGGGTAATGCAGCCTCAGTTGACGGTGTATTCTTAGCTACATCGGAAGGTGCTACTGGTGGTTTTATTGAAACCTCTGGACACTATATTGAAGTTAACGGTAACTTCGAAGTAAATACAAGTTCTTCTCTTGGAGATGATCATTCAGGTACTTGGTTACTCGACCCTGCAAATATACTTATAAGTAATTCAGGATCTGAAAATGCTTCTACTTCGCAATCTGGAGATACAACAACGATCACTTGTACTTCAGGTACAGCGAGAGTGTTAGATACAACTGTAGTTAATGCCCTTTTATCAACTAACGTTGTTATTACTACAGGTGATGGCTCAACCGGTCAGTATATTAATGTTTCTAATGGTGCGAACATTACCTCGACTTCAGGTAAAGATTTAACCTTTATAACTGGTAACCGTACGTTTATTAATGGAACGATTAACATTACTGGTAACTTTACCAATAACTTTAGTAATACTTCGATTGGTAATTTTACACTTAATGGTACTTTAATTGCTAATAACATAACAGTAAACGGGGAAGTAGTTAACTTTTTTGCTAATTATTCAAATACCAATTTATGTACGACAAATCTTCTAGTAACTGGAGTGAATCTATTTTCTGTAGGTCAAACTCAAGGTTTTAATGTTGCAGATACCTTAGAGTTAAGAACTCGTACTGGATCTTCTTCAGAATTTACCGTAAATGTTACCAATTTAACCCCTACAGAAATTTCTTTAGGGAATATGGTAATTAATGGAACGGGATTAACTACTGTTAGTAATGCATTTATACAGATTGGTAGATCAAATCAGTCTACAGTAAATATCAAAGATATTGCTATTATTCAAGGTGATTCTGCTCAAGCTTCTTTAACTTTAAATATAAGTAATACTACTGTAAACTTAGGTTGTTTTAGTGCAAATACTACAGGTCTTGCGAAATTATTGCTAACTGATGCAAATCTTACTTCAACTGCGACCAATTCTTTAAATTTTGGTGCGGTTAAAATCTTTACTATTACGAATACAAACATTTCAGGTTTTACGAATCTGTACTTAGGCTTAGATACAGATCCAAGTTCACTGACTAATACCTCGATTAACTTAACCGGTGATGTTTCTTTAATCGGTAACCAAAATTTACAAGTTACTCAAGGAACAAAAATTAATGCAGCTAACGTTTACATTGATGTTCAACAATATGATTTAGTGAACTCTAATGTAACTGCAACCAATACTTATTGCACTACTTCGAAAGCTGCGACTACAATTAAAAATTCGAATGTATCAGCGAGTGATGTAAATTTAATCGTAGATTCTGAAAGTGGTTCCAACTCTTATGTGTTAACCGATTCCAATATTACTGCAAGTAATCAGTTTGCCTTTACTGCTAATGCAACAGTAACTGCGACCTCTACGATTATTTTAAATTTAAGTAATAGTAATATTACCGCAGGTAGCGTATTAATTAACCAAACCTCAACCTCAGGTACTTGTGCAACTATTTCGATTGCTTACTCTAAAGCCTTAATTAATGTTACTACAGGTGACTATAATGTTTCTTTAAATGATAATCAGAAATTAGCTTACTCGGTAGATTCAGGTACAGTAAAAGGTAGTTCTATTAATGTAGAGAAGGGAAGCTATCTTGTTAAGACTACCAATAATACTTCAACCTATGTGGTAAATGGGGCGAATATTATTGCCAATAAAGATGTTTTAATTGATGGTTTCTTAACTGTAGATATTACCAACCAAGATAGTAATGAAGATATTAGTGACCGTTCAAAAATTGTTTCTAATACTGCAAGTGTAAATATTACCAATGTAACAGGTACCTTAAAACTCCAAGGTTATCAACTCTTAGCCGAAGATTCTTCAGGTTATGTAAATGTTTCAGCTGGAACTTTAAATACTGAATACACCAATCTCAATGCGGGAGCAAGTATTAATGTTGAAGCAACAACAGCTTTATCATTTAGTGGTTGTACTACCGCAAATGCAACTACTTCGATTAATTTAAGTAGTGAAGAAGGGATCTTAACCGTAGAAAACTCTTCTTTAAATGCTACCAATATCTCTGTGACTGGTAAAAGTCTAACTATTGGTAGTGGTGAAAGTGCTGAAACTAATATTTCTGCAGAAAATGTAGTTACTATTTGTGCATCTGAAAGCTTAAGTTTAAAAGGGACTGAGGAAGGAGAGAATTATACTAAGATTTCGGGTAAGAAAGGAGTTACTTTACAATCAGATGACTCTTTTGATAACTCTGATGGAGATGCTCAAGTTCAAGTTTACTCTGAAGAGGGTAATGTAACTTTACTTACAACTGGTGGTGCCTTAAACGCCAAAAACGTAAATGCTACTGGACAAAGTGTTTTCTTAAAATCAACTAGTTCCGAGGGTATTACTCTATCAAATACTACTTTAACAGCGACAAATGCTACCAGTGGAACTATTGAAATTAACGCAAGTGCAGGTTCAATTAATCAAGATGATTCTGATGGTAAATATGTAGACCTAACTTCACCAAATGACATTTTAGTCGCAGCTCAACAAGATATAGGCTTAACTTACTTTAATGCAAGTGCTAAAAAGAATATTACCTTTACCAATAAGATTGGTGAGAGTTCAGTAACTGGTGATTTATGTGTAACTCATGGTTATAACGTAAATGCAGGTGGAGTATTGTCATTTGAATCAGATGGAGCTTTAACGGTAGCTTCAGAAGATAGTGAAAAACCTTTATCAGTAGTATCTCAATCAGTAAAAGGTACTGCAAAAGATGACATCCTTATTGCTAACACGTCAATCAATACTACGATGACTCAAAGTGATGGTAGCTTAGCGACTGGTGATGTGAACTTTACTTCTGAAACTGGTAGTACTAACTATTCTGATTCACAAATCGTAGCTAAGAATTTCAACTCTACAGCTTATACATCATTTAATCTGACTAATGTAACCTTAACTGTAAATGAAACCACAAGCGTAACGGTAAAAAATTCAGCTTCAGGTGAGGACTCTGTAATTCAGTGTTCTACTTTAGTTGCTAACGAAACTGAAATTACGTCTGGCGGTAATTTAAAAATTAATGCCGATGATGATAGTGTAACTACGGTAGTTACTTCTAAATCAGGTAAAACTGATATTACTTCAGCAGGTGGTGGTATTGAAGCGAAAAACTTTATCGCTAATGCAACTACTTCGGTTGATTTAACTTCAAGTGATGACATTACTCTAACTTGTACGACTTTATATGCGCCTCAGAATGTAAATGTTACTTCTGGTGGTGGCTTAACGGTTGAAACAGATGGTGAAACCAACATTACTTCTGCAGAAGTTAAATTATATGCGGAAAGTGATCTAAACTTAGCAGGTGAAGATACCAAAGTTAACGCTACTGATGGTAATGCAAGTTTAACTGCAAATACCGGATCAATTACAGTTTCAGAAAAAGCTCAAGTTAATGCAACTAAAGATGTGGTATTAAATGCTTCTGAGGGTAGTGTAACCCTCTCTGATGGAGCTAAGTTAAATTCTTCAGCACAATCAGTTGAAGTGGAAGCTGGTGATTCGATTTCTATTTCTGGTAGTGAAACTGATGTTTACGCTAAAGTGAATGTTAACTTAACTGCAGAAAATAGTGTTTCGATTGATGAAGCTACAGTAACTGCAGAAACAGGTGCGATTAATATTAATTCTAAAGCTGATAGCGTGAGTATTACTAGTACCACTTTAACCGCAGCTAAAGATGTAAATGCAACTGCAACTTCAGGTACTGCTACTTTATCGGGTACTACTGTAGTTGCTGGTAGAGATATCAATGTAACCGCTCAAGGGGTAAGTGTAGAAGGTAGCTCAAGTTTAACTTCAGGCACTGATAATGCAATTACCTTAAATGCAACTGGTACGGATCAAGAATTAAAAGTTGAATCTTCAACTCTAAAAACTAAAGTTTTAGATATAGATTCAAATAGTGCAATCACTATTTCAGATTCTACTTTAAATGCTACTGAAAATGCTTCGATCGTCGGACATAGTGCTGGTGTAACTCTATCAAAAGTAGAGTTAGCTTCTCCGGATACGACAATTGCAACTAATACGAGTGGTGATGTAACGATTAGTAGTGAGTCTAATATTACGGGTAGAACTCTGAACATTACTTCGGCAGGAGCTTTAACTACAGAAGGTAGCTCTAAACTTGGTAATGAAAGTACTACAGCTTTAACTTTAAAAGCTGTAAACGATCTAAAAGTAAGTGATAGTTCTGAATTAGTTGCTACTGCAATTACCTTAAATTCATCATCTTCTAGCGTAACTCTTGAAAATGCTAAAGTTGGTAATGAAAATACGACAAGCGTAGATGTAGTTGCAGCGAATGAAGTAAGTGTAACTGAGAGCTCAGAAGTTACCGCTAAAACTAGAGTTAACTTAACCGCAACTAATGATATTAAATTAAGTAGTGCAACCGTAACTGTAAGTGATACTGATGGTACTCTTAAAGTAGATTCTACTTCAGGTGATGCTACTCTTGAAGGTGATGTAACCTTATCTGCAAAAGGTAATGTTGATCTAACGGCAAATGGTGGCGTAAGTGTTACAGGTGATAACAACTCAATTACTTCTGAAGAAGGTAAAGTAACGATTACCGCAAACTCTAGTGATGTAACTTTAGAGTCAACTACCGTTAGCGGTAAAACTGGGGTAACCGTAAATGCAACTTCAGGAAGTATTAGTGCAAGTAATGGTGAACTTAAATCAGAATCAGGTGATGTTGCCTTAAATGCAAAAACTAATATTGAATTAGAAAATAATACCCTTGAGGCAGAAGCTGGTAATGTAACCTTAACCACAACTGAGGCGGGAACTGTAGCAGTTAAAGGTGGCTCTACTTTATCAGGTACAAGTGTAAATGTTACTTCTGCAGGTTCAATTGAAGTGGAAGGTTCAGGTACAACAATTACCGCAAGCCAAGAAAATGTTACTTTAACGGCTGCAAATGCTTTAACTGTGAGTGATGCTACAGTAACCGCTGCGAAAAATGCGGTATTAACTGCAACAACAGGAGAGGCAAGCTTAACTTCAACTACGGTAACTGCAAGTAATGGTGAAGCAACGGTAACGGCTGCAACAGGCTTAACTTTAGATAAAGCTACACTTACGGCAACAGAAAACGTTAGTGCAACTACAACTTCAGGTTCAGTAACCGCTACTGAAGCTACATTAAGTGGTACTAATGCTACTTTAGCAACGGCTAATGGTGAGCTATCAGCTACAGATTCAAGCCTAACAGCAACCGCTGGTGAAGCTAATGTAAGTGCAACTTCAGGTCTAACCTTAAGTAACACTAGCTTATCAGCTACAGGTAACGCAAGTGCAACTACAACTTCAGGTGCAGTAAGTGCAACTGAAACTAAGTTAAGTGGTACTAATGTGACTTTAGCAACTGCAGATGGTTCAGTATCAGCTACAGATTCAACGTTAACAGCTACTGCAGGTGAGGCTAATGTAAGTGCAACTTCAGGTCTAACCTTAAGTAACACTAGCTTATCAGCTACAGGTAACGCAAGTGCAACTACAACTTCAGGTGATGTAAGTGCAACTGAAACTAAATTAAGTGGTACTAATGCAACTCTAGCAACTGCAGATGGTTCGGTATCAGCTACAGATTCAACGTTAACAGCTACTGCAGGTGAGGCTAATGTAAGTGCAACTTCAGGTCTAACTTTAAGTAACACTGCTTTATCAGCTACAGGTAACGCAAGTGCAACTACGACTTCAGGTGATGTAAGTGCAACTGAAACTAAGTTAAGTGGTACTAATGTGACCTTAGCAACTGCAGATGGTTCGGTATCAGCTACAGATTCAACGTTAACAGCTACTGCAGGTGAGGCTAATGTAAGTGCAACTTCAGGTCTAACCTTAAGTAACACTGCTTTATCAGCTACAGGTAACGCAAGTGCAACTACAACTTCAGGTGCAGTAACAGCAACTGAAACTAAATTAAGTGGTACAAATGCAACCCTATCTACAGGTTCAGGAACTCTTTCTGCAACCGATACAGTGGTAAATGCAACCAATGGTGAAGCTACTGTAAGTGCAACGGGTAACTTAACGTTAAGTAATACCTCAGTAAATGCTACGGGTAATGCAAGTGCAATGACGACAAATGGAGATGTTAATGCTTCTAACAACTCTGTAATTAGTGGAGCAAATGCAACCTTATCAACTGCTAATGGTAATTTAACCGCAAATAATACTACCGTAATTGCTTCAACCGGTGATGCTAAAGTAGAAGCGACTAAAGCTTTAACTTTAACAAACACTACAATTACTGCTCTGAGTGGTAATGCAAGTGCTTCTACTGCCGGTGATGTAGTAACTACAGATGTTAACATTACTGCTGAAAATGCAAGCTTAACAACTACAGGTGATAGTCTATCTGCAACAAGAACTGTAGTTAACTCAACTAAAGGCGATGCTGTTGTAAGTGCTACAAGTGATTTAACTTTAGTAGATAGCAATGTAACTGCTACTTCAGGTAATGCGAGTGCAACCACAACTTCAGGTGCGGTAACAGCAACTAACTCTACTGTGAGTGGGGTTAGTGCAACTCTAGCAACTGATAATGGTGCTGTATCTGCAACCAACACTAGCGTGACTGCAACTACTGGTGAAGCTAAAGTAAGTGCAACTGCAGATTTAACTTTAGATGGTGCGAAAGTAACTTCTGAGTCAAACAATACAAGTGCAACTACGACTTCAGGAGCAGTAAATGCAACTAATGCTACGGTAAGTGGTATAAGCGCTACTTTATCGACTGGTAATGGTGCTGTATCTGCAACCAACACTAGTGTGACTGCAACTACTGGTGAAGCTAAAGTAAGTGCAACTGCAGATTTAACTTTAGATGGTGCGAAAGTAACTTCTGCGTCAAACAATGCAAGTGCAACGACAACTTCAGGTGCAGTGAGTGCGACTAATGCTACGGTAAGTGGTACAAGTGCAACATTATCAACAGGTGAAGGTGCGGTATCTGCAACTAACACTAGTGTGACTGCAACTACTGGTGAAGCTAAAGTAAGTGCAACTGCAGATTTAACTTTAGATGGTGCGAAAGTAACTTCTGAGTCAAACAATGCAAGTGCAACTACAACTTCAGGAGCAGTAACTGCAACTAATACTACGGTAAGTGGTACAAGTGCTACTTTATCAACTGGTAATGGTGCTGTATCAGCAACTAACACTAGCGTAACAGCAACCACAGGTGCGGCAATCGTAAGTGCAACTAAAGATTTAGATTTAAATGCAACTTCAGTAACTTCAGAAGAAGCCGCAGCAAGTGCAACAACGACTGAAGGTAATGTAACTACTTCTAATGGTTCTAAAGTAAGTGGTACAAGTGCTACCTTATCTACAGGTTCAGGTAAAGTATCAGCAACAGCTACCGAAGTAACCGCTACTACTGGTGCAGCAACTGTAAGTGCAACTACTGGTTTAGATTTAAATGCTACTTCAGTAACTTCTACTGATGGATCTGCAAGTGCAACAACGACTACAGGTGATGTAACTGCAACTAATAGTTCTAAAGTTAGTGGTACTAGTGCGACGGTAGAAACTAAGTCAGGTTCTGTAAGTCTCGCTAATACTGCCGTAGAAGCAACTGCTGGTGAAGCTAAAGTATTAGCTACGGATTCAATTACGGTTACTGATTCAACTGTAAACGCTACTGATAATGCAACAGTGGTAACTAATGGTGCAGTAAGCTTAACTAATACTGAAGTTCACTCTTCAGGTGCATCTGTAAGTGTGGTATCTAATACTTCAACTACTACTGTTACCGGTTCGAATATTACTGCAGTAGCAGGAACTAACTTAACCGGTAATGCTGGTTTAAGTATTAGTGCTAACTCTAATGTAAGCTCTTCTGCTGGTACAGCTCGTTTACTTTCAACTAATGGCTCAGTAACGGTTTCAGATTCAAATGTAACCGGAGCAACTGATGTTGACGTAGACGGTCAAGCAGTTACTTTCAAAGAAAGTGCAAAACTAGTTGCAACTAATACTAATGCGAATATGTCAATCATTGCTCACAATGGTGCAGTAACCATTGATGCTTCGCATGTTGAATCTCCTGATACTTCGATTTCTACCTTAACCGAAGGAACAAATGTAAGTATTGTTAATAGCTCAACTATTATTGGTACGAAATTAAATGTGACTTCTGCGGGTGGGGTAAATATAACTTCATCTACGGTAGGTAACGGGGATACAGATACAGTATTAGTAAAAGGTAATACTAATGTTTCAGTGGATGGTTCAAATGTAACCTCAAAAGCGGGAACTAACATTACAGGTAATGGTTCAGTAACTATTGCAAATAACTCTAATGTTACTTCTCATGAAGGTACAGCAAGAGTTTATTCTCCAAATGGAGCAGTAACTATTGATAAATCTAATGTTACGGGTAACACTAGTGTAGATATTGACTCAGGTACAAGTACTACAATTAGCAATAACTCTAATGTAACCGCTACAGATTCAAATAGTAATATTTCAATTATTGCTCATAATGGTAATGTATCAATTTCAGGTTCTCATGTAGAGTCTCCAGATACTTCAATCTCTACCTTAAACAATGGTAATGTAAGTGTTGTAGATGGTTCGACTATTATTGGAACTAAAGTAAACATTACTACAGGTGGTAATGTAAATATTACTGGATCTAACATTACTGATCCTAATGCAACTACAGAATCTAATAGCACTATTAAAGTTCAAGCTAATGGTTCAATTACGGCAAACAACTCGAACTTCTCAACTACGGTAATTGACTTCGATGGTAATACAGGAATTTCAATTAACAATTCGAACTTCCCAGCATTACATAATATTTCAATTATTTCAGGTAATGGTTCGATTGAGATTACTAACTCTACTGGTGGTTCACCAGATACAAGTATCTCATCACCAAATGGTACGGTAAACATTACTGATAGTAATATTACCGGAACTAAGACCAATATTACCGCTGGTGGTAATATCACGGTAGTTGGTTCTAACTTAACTGATCCAAACGCAAGTACCGATTCGAATAGTACCGTAAAAATTGAATCTAATGGTTCAATCACCGTAAATAGATCGAATATCTCGACTACGGTAATTGACTTTGACGGTAACACAGGAGTTACAATTAACAATTCTAACTTCCCAGCGTTACACAATGTATCAATTATCTCTGGTAACGGATCAATTAACATTACCAACTCAAATGGTGGTTCTCCGGATACAAGTATCTCTTCACCAAATGGTTCAGTGAACATTACTGAAAGTAATATTACTGGTACGAAAACAAATATCACCGCAGGTGGTAATATCACGGTAGTTGGTTCTAACTTAACTGATCCAAATGCAAGTACCGATTCGAATAGTACGGTAAAAATTGAATCTAATGGTTCAATCACCGTAAACAGATCTAATATTTCTACTACGGTAATTGACTTTGACGGTAACACAGGAGTTACAATTAACAATTCTAACTTCCCTGCATTACATAATGTGTCAATTATCTCAGGTAATGGCTCAATTAATATTACGAACTCAAATGGTGGTTCTCCGGATACAAGTATCTCAACCCCTAATGGTTCTGTAAACATTACTGATAGTAATATTACTGGTACTAAGACCAATATCACTGCTGGTGGTAATGTAACCGTAGTTGGATCTAACTTAACCGATCCAAATGCAAGCAAAGATTCGAATAGTACCGTAAAAATTGAAACCAATGGTTCAATCACCATTGACAAGTCAAATACCTCAACCACGGTAATTGACTTTGATGGTAATACAGGAATTACGATTACTAACTCTAACTTCCCTGCATTACACAATGTGTCAATTATTTCAGGTAATGGTTCAATTAATATTACGAACTCAAGTGGTGGTTCACCAGATACAAGTATCTCAACTCCTAATGGTTCAGTGAACATTACTGAAAGTAACATTACCGGTACGAAAACCAATATTACTGCTGGTGGTAATGTAACCGTAATTGGCTCTAACTTAACTGATCCAAATGCGAGCAAAGAGTCGAATAGTACCGTAAAAATTGAAACCAATGGTTCAATTACCATTGACAAGTCAAATACTTCAACCACGGTAATTGACTTTGATGGTAATACAGGAATTACGATTACTAACTCGAACTTCCCAGCATTACACAATGTGTCAATTATTTCAGGTAATGGTTCAATTAATATTACCAACTCAAGTGGTGGTTCACCAGATACAAGTATCTCAACTCCTAATGGTTCAGTGAACATTACTGAAAGTAATATTACTGGTACTAAGACCAATATTACTGCAGGTGGTAATGTAACCGTAGTTGGATCTAACTTAACTGATCCAAATGCGACTAAAGAGTCGAATAGTACCGTAAAAATTGAAACCAATGGTTCAATCACTGTAGACAGATCGAACACCTCAACCACGGTAATTGACTTTGATGGTAATACAGGAATTACGATTACTAACTCGAACTTCCCAGCATTACACAATGTATCAATTATTTCAGGTAATGGTTCAATTAATATTACTAACTCAAGTGGTGGTTCACCAGATACAAGTATCTCAACCCCTAATGGTTCAGTGAACATTACTGAAAGTAATATTACTGGTACTAAGACCAATATTACTGCAGGGGGTAATGTAACGGTAATTGGTTCGAATATTACTGATCCTAATGCGACAACTGAGTCAAATAGTACGGTAAAAATTGAAACCAATGGTTCAATTACCATTGATAAGTCAAATACTTCAACTACGGTAGTTGACTTCGATGGTAATACAGGTATCACTATTACTGATTCTGAAATTCCGGGATTATATAACATCTCGATTATTTCAGGTAATGGCTCAACCAACATTACCACAAGTAATGTAGGTTCTCCGGATACCAGTATCTCAACTCCAAATGGTTCAGTAACTATTACCGAAAGTAATATCACCGGTACAAAAGTTAATATCACTGCACCGAATATTACCATTACTTTAACTAATATTACGCCTGATGGTGATGTGACCATTAAAGTACCTGATGAAAGCAGTACACCAAATTCAACCATCAACATTACGGGTAGTAATATTAATACTCCAAATGGTAATATAACCATTACCAATGAAAATGGTACGGTAACTTCGAATAACTCGAATTACTCAACGCCAAATGGTAATACTAATATTACTGGGGAAAATGTTTCTCTCACCAGTTCGAACTTCTCTGGAAATAACCAAACGATTATTGCGAATAACTCATTAGTAAATATCACTAATAGTTACACCAATAGTTCGAATAATCCAGGAAGCACGATAATTATTTGTCGTAACTGTCCACAAACGGTAAGCTCTGAAGAAGAGTACTACTATCAAGAACATCAAACCCACCAACGTGATATTCACTATCAAGTAGGACGTGATGTAGGTCGTGATACTAATAATGCGACCATTTCAAGTGATGAACCTCTAGATAGTAATAAAGGCTCAGAAAGTGATTATGTGTTAGTGGCAGAGGGTAACCAAGGCAATAATAGTGGTCAAAATAACGCTAACAATAGTGACAATGCTAACGATAGCAATAGCAATAGACGTTATCTCTATAGTGATGATAACAACATCACCATTGAAGATATTAACGCTCTAGAAAGTGCTGGCGTAAGTAGTCTTGAAACTTGTTATGTAATTGCTGACACTATTATTGCTGAATACAATCCAGCAACTATTGCTCAACATGCTGATGAAATTAAAGCTAAATTAGCTCAACTTGGAGTTACTCCAACTGATTTAGAGAAATTTGTGAAGGCATGTAGCAAATATGCTTACTGGGGTAATAAAGTACGTAGTTAAAAGTTAAGCTTTTTGTAGCTTTTAACTAGATTTAAGGACAGCTCGTTTTGAGCTGTCCTTTTCAGTTTTGTCGCTATTTATTATTTGTTTTTACTAATACTTCTTTGTGGTGAGTTTTTTCACTAGTAATTGGAACAATTTCTTTAAGAATTACTAATTGTTGAAAGTATAGTTATGAGGAAAATGAGATAAATTGGTATGAGGTATACAAAGAGATAAAAAGAAGTTTTAATCTAAATTGATCACAATTATTGCTCATAAAGTTAACAAATTTACTTGTTTATTCGGTAAAATATACAAGGATAAACTTGCGAGATTTTGAGGACTTGGAGTGCAAGAGTAAATCACAAGAGTTCAGAAATAACTTAAGAGTTATTTTTTTAAACTAAGGGTGCAAACCAAGGTAAAACTTTTTCTTTCTGCATATTGAAGTTATAAAAATAAACCTTATATTAATGTTAGAGAGAATAGAACTTCTCAAAATCAGTAAATTATTGACGCAAGTAGAACAAGAATATAAGATCAACTTAAAGATAGAATTATGGTAAAACTTGCGACCTTTGCTTCAGCACAACGCACGATTATGCGTCAGACCGCAGCTGCTCTAGCTGCTTATCCTGCAAACAATTTAACAACTCAAACCTATCAAGCTTTATTGTCAGGGGATAGCCAAGCTTTGGCTCAAGCTCTAGCGAGCTTACCTGCAACCAAAACCGAAAAAGAATTTGAAGAATTAAAAGAACACGAAAAAGAAGTGGCTCTGCGAATTGAAAAGCAAAAGGATATTTTGCGTAATCCAGAGATAACTTTAATCGCAGCTGTATTTATCGACCTACCTGTCGCTAAATTACTTATGAATCTTCCCGACTATAATGCTTCAATTCATGTAGTAAAAATTTACCATGATACTATTGTTGTCGTGATGAGTACGGATAAGTATAGTGCTTTTAGAGACTTTTTATGGGAACTTGGAGCTGATAGTGTTGAGCTTTCTTTAGTGCCTCTGTTATCAGCAGGTGGGGCTTTAGTTTCGGATATGGATTCAACCATGGTTACTTGCGAATGTATTGATCAAATTGCAAGTCTTTGTGGCATTGAAGAGCAAGTTGCGAGTATTACCGAAGCGGCAATGCAAGGAAAGTTAGATTTTACTCAAAGTTTGCGTGAGCGAGTAGCTCTACTCAAAGGAGTAAAAGTTGAAGAATTTACTAAGATTATTGAGAATTTACCTATAACTTTAGGTGCTGATACTTTACTAGCGTTACTTAATGAACGTGAGTGGCATAGTGCTTTAGTGAGTGGTGGTTTTATTCCTTTTGCAACAGCAGTAGCTCAAGCTTTAGGCTTTAAAGAGTTTTTTGCCAACACTCTAGGTCAAGATCATGATGCCTTAAATGGAGTGGTCTTAAATGGAGAAGTGCTGGGTGAAATTGTTGATGCTAATTTCAAAGAGAAAGTTGTGCAAAATTATCAAGAGCAAGGTTTAACTACTATTGCTCTCGGCGATGGAGCTAATGATCTTAAAATGCTTCAAGCAAGTGATTTTGCCGTGGCTTATCATGCTAAGCCAGTAGTTAATGAGCATGCAGATTTTTGTATTAAACATAATGACCTTAGAGCTCTTCTTTGTGTATTAGAAATTAGAGCTTGGTTAGAAAATTAAGTATTGGATTTTATAAGGTATTAGCCTTAGATGTTTAAATTTTATGACCTTTCTATCAGTTAAAAAATTAGTTTATTTAGCTAGTATAGGATTTATTCTTAGCTTTATACCTCAGGTCTCAGCGGCACTTATTACTAATAGCATTGATTATTCAGCTTTTAGTGATCGTGGAGGTCCGGATAAGGGACATGGATTTGATGGAGGCAATGGAACTCCAAGTTCAAATCCAATGGCAGGAAGAGTTGGAGGGAGTAATCCTGCAGCAAGAGGAGCAGAGCGTAAATCTCGCACTTCAATCTATGCTCGTAATGCTGCTTTTAATCGTGGTACAGGATTTAATAATTTTGCCCTGTATAATAACTCGTCAGTATTTTCTTTAACCAGTGTGGTTTTAGGATTTACACATGCTACTTCTAATCCTAGCAGTTATCGTGTAGCGAGAAATGTTTCTTTAACGACTGCAAATAATAGTAATCTTGAGGATTTAAGTCTCATTCATGATGTAGCTGCTCAAGATAATTTTAATAGTTTTGTAGCTCAAAATCAGCTTCCGAGTTGTTTAGTGGTTGAAGTTTTTTCAGGAGATACCATTAGCTGTTATTTCCCACACTTAGATCAAACTCGTATTGTAAAATTATATGGTGTAGATGCCGTAAATGGTGGCTATGCTTATAACGCTTATAATACTTTAAGTGGGGCTTTATTAAATAAACGGATTGTCGTGCAAACTTTAACTTCTTATAGTGAGCCAAGTATAGTTGCAATTGCTTATTGGCAAGGATTAAATGTTAATTACCGT
Source organism: Psittacicella gerlachiana (assembly GCF_003585965.1). Classification (GTDB taxonomy): domain Bacteria; phylum Pseudomonadota; class Gammaproteobacteria; order Enterobacterales; family Psittacicellaceae; genus Psittacicella; species Psittacicella gerlachiana. The sequence goes on from NZ_NRJF01000002.1 coordinate 15,602, forward strand.
TTAGTGCAGATAGGAGCTGCTAAAGTAAATGCAGAGTTTGCGGGAGCAAATGGCATTTATAATGCCTTTCTTACCGCACAGCATGAAGCCCAAGTAGCAGGCGTAGGTCTTTGGCGTAATTAAACTAGCATAAAATTTAAACGAGAGTTTTTGGTAGTTTAAGAACCCCTAGGAGATACTAGAGAAAATCTAGGATAAAAAACCCTATAACTAGGCAAATCCCTATAACTAGGCAAATCCCTATAACTAGGCAAATCCCTATAACTAGGCAAATCCCTATAACTAGGCAAATCCCTATAACTAGGCAAATCCCTATAACTAGGCAAATCCCTATAACTAAAAAAACCTAGAATTAGGAAAAAACCTAGAATTAGGAAAAAACCTAGAACGAGTAAAAATTTACTAGTAAAACTAGCATTGCTAATAAAATTAGTAAAACCAACACTAGGAAAACTATCAAAAATTAGCTTAATATCTTTTATTTCCATTAGATGAATAAATACTCATAAAAGTAAGTTTTCTTGTGAGTAAAAATAAGAGGAGATCCTTAAAAAAGAGCATTCTTTTTTAGGGATCTTTTTTTATGTGGGGTAATATTAATTAACGGTGGCATGTGCTATAATCAAAATTATGGCTATTGCAGAAATAAACTTAGAGGTACTCGATGACGAGGGAAAAAGATCTAGCTCATGAAGAGCTTACGACTATTAATAGTACAAAAAACCTAGTTCCTAAAGTGCAAGAAACTTCTCTAATTAAAACTAAAGTAGCCAAGCCCGAATTAGGAGATGTAACCCTAGCTCCCAAGGTTGCCAAAACTAGAGTTGCCAAAATGGTAGGGCGAGGTCGAGCAACAAAATTAGGGATGATTCCAGAAAGTAAGAGTAAAGCTAAGCGTGTTACTGCCTCAATTCGTAAATTACGTCAAGAAGCACGAGAGTTACAACTAGGCATAAAGGATTGTGCTTTACCAAAACGTCGTTCGTTAAGTAAGTCAAATACGCCTGAGCAAGCTAGTAATGCAGGCTTAAGACGACAAAAAAGGAAGCAAAGAATCCTAGAGCTTGTAGCTAATTTTTTACCTAAAGATTAAAATTTTTTTTCAAGGACACAATTTTATGACACTTGCAAGCAAAGCAAAAGTTGCGATTGTAGGCTACCGTGGCATGGTAGGTTCAGTTTTAGTAAATCGTATGTTAGAAGAAGATGATTTTGCCTTAATTGATGCAACCTTCTTTTCAACTTCTACCCACGGCACTCCTGCACCAAAGGTTGGTAAGTATGATTTAGGTCTCATAGGGGATGCTAATAGTGTAGAAGAGCTTAGCAAGTATGATGTAGTTATTACTTGTCAAGGTGGTGACTATACAAATGAAATTCATCCAAAATTACGTGCTACAGGTTGGCAAGGTTACTGGATAGATGCAGCTTCTGCTCTGCGTATGAAAGACAATGTAAGTCTAATTCTTGATCCAATTAACAAAGAACAATTAAAACAAGCAATTGCTCAAGGACAAAAAGATTTTGCGGGAGCAAACTGTACAGTTTCTTTAATGTTAATTGGTTTAGGGGGGCTGTTCACTAAAGGTTTAGTTGAAAGTGCGATTGTAAGTTCTTATCAAGCAGCTTCGGGTGCAGGGGCAGCTAATATGCGTGAACTCGTAGAGCAGTTTGGAGCAATTTATAATGATGTAGCTGAGGACTTAGCTGATCGTAGCAAAACCATGTTAGATGTAGCCGCTAAAGTGCAAACTAAATTAAGTACGGATTTACCAGCTCCTTATTTTGGAGCTCCGTTAGCAGCGAGCTTAATTCCATGGATTGATGCTCAGCATGATCATGGTTTTACCAAAGAAGAGTGGAAAGGTCACGTAGAAACCAATAAAATTCTTGGTTTTGCGGATAATACGATTAAAGTTGATTCAACTTGTGTGCGTGTAGGGGTGCTACGTTCGCATAGCCAAAGTATTACCTTAAAATTAAAAGAGAATTTATCGGTAGAGCAAATTGAACAATTAATTGCTGAACACAATAAATGGGCATATCTTGTACCTAATGAAAAACAAGCAACTTTAGAAAAACTCACGCCAACTGCGGTATCAGGTACGTTAAATATTGCCGTAGGTCGTGTACGTAAGCTTTCTTTAGGTGAAGAATATGTAAGTATCTTTACTGTGGGTGATCAATTATTATGGGGTGCTGCTGAACCTTTACGTAGAATGTTACGTTTAGTGTTAGATGCTCCATTAGACTACTAATTACCGCTCAAAGATTAATCTAAAAATTAATCTAAAAATCGATCTAAAGATTAATAAAGAAAGATCTGCAAGAGCAAATAATTGCATAATAATTG
>NZ_NRJF01000020.1 GCF_003585965.1 Psittacicella gerlachiana
ATTGAATTTCTTAGTTTATACTAAATCTTAAGCAGCAGAAATTTTAATTCCGTCGAATTCGACGGAATTGAATCAGAATCTGGATGTAACATATTTACATTGTTATCTATAAATAAATAGAATGGTAACTTAGTATATTAAGGAGAACTTACATGGCAAAAGTAAAAAGAGATAAGATTGAAGTAAAATGATTTGAGATTCAAATTTATACTGAAGATTTTGAGAATGACTATATAAGTCTAACGGATATTGCAAGATATAAAAGTGATGTGATATTACCCCCTAGGGGGTAATATCACAATGCAATTATTTTAAGAAATTGACCTTATACAAATTTACTACTTAACTTGTTCCCACCAAGTTTGAGTTGGAAGATCCATATAACTAAAAGTTGTGCCAATAATTGGAGTCCCCACAATTAATTCCGGATAGATTTGTGCTTTTTTCTCGAGATAAATTTTAATTGGAGTATCCCATTTATGTTTGGCAAGATCAAATTTACCCCAATGAATTGGCACTACCCTTTTTGCTCCAAGATCTTTAGCCGCTTGTAATGATTGCTCAGGGAACATATGAATAAATGCCCATTGCTCATTATATTGCCCGTTTTCAATAAATGCGAGATCAAAGCCTCCAAATCTCTCTCCAATTTGTTTGAAGTGATCACCATAACCACCATCACCAGAGAAAAATACTTTAAAGTTATCTGCAGTTGTTATTACCCAAGATCCCCATAAAGTACGTGCATTGTCGTTAAAACTACGTCCGGTAAAGTGTTGGTTTGGAGTTAAGGTATAAGTAATTCCATTGATTTGAGTACTTTCCCACCAGTAAAGCTCGGTTACTTTTTGTGGATCTACACCCCAACGCTCTAAGTGAGCTTTTACCCCGAGCGGAACAACAAAATGATCCACTCGAGTATGTAATTCTTTAATTGCTTTATAATCTAAGTGATCATAGTGGTCATGAGATAAAACTACTACATCGACATGAGGAATATCACTAGTTTTTGGTAAATATTCCATTTTAAATGGTTTACCAATAAAAGATACTGGTGAAGACTCATAAAACACGGGATCGGTCATAATAACTTGATTCTCAAGTTTTCCTACTAAAGTCGAGTGACCTAACCAAATAAACTCTCCATTGGTTAATGTACTTACTTGTGGTTGCACACTAGGGAGCGGAGACTTAGGCGCACGAGGATTTTCTCTAAAAGTATTCTCGGCAATAAAATCGTAGAGTAAACGCCAGCGAGACTTATTCTCTTGTCCTTCAACTTCCACACTCACAGGTATTTCTACGAGATTCGAAAAAGTTTGTGTTTGCACATTGTAAGTTGGAGCTTGCTCCATCCGAGCAAGAGTTTGAGCATTAGGTTTGCCGCCAAATACAGGAGCAAATTTTACAAATAGAAATAAAGCTACGCTTAAGACTACTAAAACTATTAATAGCCATTTAAAAATAAACCAGAATATTGCTAAAAATTTCATACTTTATGTTGTTTTTTACGTTTTCTTATTGTGTTATTACTGCCAAATTTCTTTGGCTATACAGAAGCTCTTAATTAAGATTTATGCTTATCAATTATAAGCAACATAAAAGTAAATAACAAGATATAAAAATTGATAACTCTTATGAATATAAGTTAATAATCATCTCCTTTTGTTTACCCCTCTTTGCTTCTTGTTAGCTTTGGCATAGAGTTTAAGAATGCTAATTATTTTGATCATAGCTCTTTAATATTTATCTTTAATACTTCTTAGTTTTCCCTACACTTTCTTTCCCCCTCCTGTTTAATATCAAGTTATTCCCTTAAATCTCTATAGTTGCTCCCATGCAACTTTAATCATCTCCTTATCCTACAAAATATAATTCAAACTTATAACTCCTTTGAGTTCATGCCAAACTTTTCCTCCTCATAAATAAAAAAAAGTGCTAATTAGCCCAAAAGCTAACTAGCACTTTTAAATTTATTTGTATTTTGTGAGATTAATTACTTCTCAGAACTTTTCTTATTTCCTTTCTTTAATAAAGTGTAGGTTTTTAAATAACCTGGAACTAAGATACAAGCTCTTTCGAATCTCTCGCGATCAATGCCTGAGATATCGTACTTGCTAATTAATTCTCTAATCGCAAGGTTATTGATATCTTCATCACTTACTCCATAACGTTCAAGTACGTCGTCAATTGTGATGTAACATGTCGAAATGCGGAATTCATTTCTCATTACTCCTATACCTTCACCTGCTGGTAATGGTAAGTCACTTTCAGCAACAAAACTTGTATCTTTACGGATTAAGAGATCGCTTTGCTCCGCTAATAACCAATCACTGTAATTAGTTGGTGGAATTTCTGCATCATTACGTTTTACAGCTTTATAGCGAGTAATTGGAGTGTTAGCTACAAGAATACGGCGTTTGTTCGAGAACAGATCCGCATAACCTGTATCGTCTCCAGTAAATGATGAGTCTTTGAGATCTATTACATCCCCACGAATGTTCAGATCTGCTGCTCCACTTGAGTTAGTATTTCTCGTAATCACATCCCCATCGGTAGCTGTAAGGTTCACGGTAGCTTGAGTATTTTCTAGAGCCGTGATTGTAACATTATCTAGAGTTACATTGCTTCCGGTTACACTTACAACTCCACTTTCATTGGCGGTAGAAGAGATTGCTACATTACTTAACTCCACACTTGCGGTAGCATTAATAGTTACATTAGCTCCACCAAGAGCACTTGCACCACTTACATTAATGCTATTATTCGCACGTAAGTTAGTATCACCTGCACTACTGTGAACTGTAGTTCCAGAAATACTTAAGTTTTCACCAGTAATATTAGCACCTTGAGCAGCACTAATATTTGCCTTGCTAATGGTTACTTCCGCACCACTTAGAGTAACTTGACCACCTACAGAAGCATTAGTACCTGTAATCGTTAAGTTATTTGGTGTGGTTACTGCTAAATCACCTCTAGCAGTCAGGTTACCATCAGTTAAGCTTACTTGGTTACCACTTAGACTTACGTTATTTGCGATAACATCTAATTTATCCGTTACTAAGTTATTGCGTGCATCTAATCCTAGATCTTCTTCTACAACAATGCTTGTACCATTTTCTACAGTTAAGTTACCTGTAGTTACATTTAAGCTGTTAGCAATCACTTGGAGATTATTACCTAAAGTGATGTTCTCAGCGGTAATGTTAATTGTACGCACCGCAGTGAGGCTTCCACCTTTCACGCTTACATTACCACTTGGAGATGCAAGGTTAAGATCTCTACCTGCTGAGAATGTAGAATCAGTTGCCGTCAGATTATTTGTACCCGTTACACTGAGATCGCCATGGGTCGTTGCTAAGCTTGAACCTGAGATCTCGGTTTGCGTAGTACTTAAATCTCCAAGAGAAATCTCTTGCTCTGCACTTAACTTAGAATCTGCCACATTAATTGTCGTACTACGGAAACTAATGTTTGCCCTTGCGGTTAAGTTAGAGTTGTTACTTACCTTAATGTTCGTGCCTTTGAGAGCTACGTCAGTTGCATTTACTGCGGTATTACTTACACTTACATCACCAGCTGTTGCTTCTAACAGAGCTTGTCCTGCAGTTGCATTCACTTGGCTATCAGCTAAGTTTAAGTTTTGAGCAGTAATAGTAACAGCTTCCCCCTCTACCTGAGCTTGGCTTAAATCTACTTTAGTGGTTGCAACAAGAGTAGCATTACCAGTTTGCGTTGTGAGACTCGCATTGGTAGCTGTAATCGCCGTAGTCGCTTTTACAGTTACCCCAGTATTTGCATTAACTTGAGCATTCTCTAAAGTAACCTCGCCTGTGGTTGCCTCAAACGTAGCATCCGCTTGGGTAGTCACGCTAGTATTAGTAACTTTTAAGCTCTCACCTTTGATATTTACGCTATTAGTTTGAGCATCTACACTTGTGTTATCAAGAGTAGTTACCCCCTCGGTAGTTTCTACAGTCGCTGTACCAGTTTGAGCGGTTAACTCGCTGCTTGCCATATCAAGACTACGACGAGATCTTACTAACACACGATCTTTAGCTTGAGCTTTGAGTCCGGTAATGCTTGCACTATCTTGAGCGACAAGACTAATATTTTCTTGGCTTGCGCTTAGACTTGCATTGTTAACTACTACTTGGTTTGCACTTAGAGCTACATCTTCCCCTGTGATACTACTATGATTCGTAATCGCAAGGTTAGTTGTTGCACTTAGATTTACGCCACCTTGAGTTGCGGTTAAGTTCGCCTTGTCTACCGAAATATTAGCTGCACTTACCGCTAGTGCCGAAGTGGTTGCGGTTAAGTTAGAATCTGTGAGCGTAACATTATTTTGTACATTTACATTTACCGCTTGTCCTTTCACATTAGAAGCTGTTACTTCTAAGTTAGAGTCCGTAGCCGTAGCTGTAAAGTTCACAGCTCCACTTTCCGCAGTTACTCCCGAATTAGCTACAGTAATATTATCTTTTGCGGTGAAGTCTACATTTGCCTGTTCAGCGGTGTAGTTACCACCAGTTACGCTAATATTACCTTGGGTTGCGCTGATCGCTACTCCTTGTCCTGCATTTACAGCAGAATTACCTAAAGTAACATCTCCCGTTTGGGCTGTTACTTGAGCTGTAGTTGCAGCCTTAACTTCACTATTAGTTAGAGTTACACTTGCTCCGTTTACACTTGCATTCGTCGCTGTTGCATTGACTTTACTGTCAACTAAAGTCGCTTGATTGCTTGCGTTAACTTGAGCTTGTGCTCCTGTCACCGTAGTATTAGTTAAGCTTACATCAGTACCAGTTACTTGAGATCCTGCCGTAGCATTTACGGTAGTGTTATTTAACTCTGCCGTACCTGTACGAGCTTGAACTCTTGTATTACCAGCAGTTGCCGTTACACTTGCGTTATTTGAAGTAACTTCATTACCTTCAACACTTGCTTGAGTACCTGTAACCTGAGTATTTGCACTGAGGTCTACTTTACCTGCCGAAGCATTTACGGTTGCAGAACCTGTTTGTGCAGTTACTTGGCTTGCGGTTGCAGTTACGCCCGTAGTTGCATTTACGCTTGCTTGAACCTTACCAGAAACATTTGCTTGAGTTAAGGTCACACTACCTGCAGTTGCTTGTACTTGAGCACTTGTACCATTAACGGTGCTATTAGTTAGAGATACATTAGTACCCGTAACTTGTGCTTTTGCACTTGCTTCTACAGTAGCATTATTTAACTCTGCTGTACCTGTGCGTGCTTCTACTTGAGCGTCGCCTACAGTCGCAGTGAGACTTGCATTGTTTAGAGTAACTTCATTACCGCTAACGCTTGTGTTAGCCCCTGAAACTTCAGTATTTGCATTTAAGTTAACCTTACCAGCGGTAGCATTGATCGTCGCTGCTCCGGTTTGAGCAGTTAAGCTACTATTGCTTACATTTACCTCTTGACTTGCAGTTACTGCTACATTGCCCGTAGCCTCTACTTTAGTATCACCTAAAGTTGCAGCACCAGTAGTAGCATTAACCTGAGCCTCTTTCGCAACAAGAGCTACATTCGTCAGAGTTACATCTTGTCCACTAATGCTTGAGGTATTAGTATTTGCATAAACACTTACATTATCTAAAGTCGCAGCTCCTTTAGTTGCATTAACTGTAACAAATCCTTCTTTACCAGTGAGGTTAGAATTGCCATTAATGCTTACACTGCTTGCTGTAATGTTCACTGAGCGTTCTGCTACAAGTGCAGTTTGATTTGCAATCTGTACTTTACCTGCAGAAGCACTTAAGTTCACATCCATGCCCGCTTTCGCTACCACTCCAGAAACATTCACCCCATTAGTACCACTTACACTTACGTTACCAGCAGTTGCGGTTAAGTTAGCGTCAGTGATATTTGTTCCCGCAGTTGTAGTATCGCCGATAGATACATCACCTTTAGTTTCTGAGAGGCTACCATTAGTCATGTCTATAGTGTTACCACGCACTACAGCATGGTTAGCTGCACTTGCACTTAAGTTGTTGAAGTTAACCGCTTGACCTGCTACCACTGAGAGATTTTCGCTCGTTGCGGTTGCATTGCTATTGTTAACCTGAACATTATTTGCACTTAAGGCAATTGCTTTACCTGTGAGGTTACTTGTTGCAATTGTGAGATTATGCGTTGCTGCTAAGTTTACATCTCCGTTACCTGAACTTAAGTTCGAGTTATCTACAGAAATATTACTTGCATTTACGGTGAAGCTTGTAGCCGTTGCGGTCACATTAGAACCAGAGATAGTTACATTGTTTTGTACCTCTACATTTACTGCAGTTGCCGTAATGTTAGACTTAGCTACCTGAAGATTTGAATCTTCCTCTGTGGTTGTAAAGTTCACCACCCCATTAGTAGCCTGTACTTCTGAACTTTCTAGGGTAATATTATGACCCGCTTTAAAGTCTACATTGTTATTAGCTGAAGCATAATTGCCCTGAGTAGCAGTAATGCTGCCATTACTTGCATTTACCACTACCGCATTGCTTGCATTTACGCCAGAGTTATTGAGGCTGATATTACCTTGTTGTGCAGTTACGCTTGCTTGATCTCCTGCTTCTAATTGAGCATTAGGTAGAGAGACATTGCCTACTGCATTTACAGTAATATTGCCTTTAGCGGTCACTTGAGCTTTATCGCCCGTAGTACCATTATTTACGATATCTTGAGCTGCCGTTAAGCTAATGTTACCACCTGCAGTCATTGGCGTTGCAGTGAAGGTTAAGTTAGCGGTAGTTGCATTTACTTGGATATCTTTAGTTGCGGTTACGCATGAGTTAGCTAAGGTTACATTGCCACCTTTAAGGTTAGCACTGCCTGTAGCCTGAACTTGCGATTTATCGCTAACCGCTAGATTTACATTTGCACTTAAGTTTACATCACCTGAGGTTGAAGTAACATTAGTGCTTACTGCGGTAATGTTATTTGCATTTACCGCAAGAGTTTGTTGTGCTTCAAGGTTGCTGTTAGTTAAGGTTACATTGTCTGCAACTTTAACGTCGATACTACCTTGTTTTGCGGTGATATTAGTGTTAGTTGCCTCTAAATTACCCGCTTTAGCTTCAATTACTACCTGACCAGCATTATCACTTACCATGATATTAGTACCGGTAGCAGTTATATTGCCTTTAGTTGCAGTAATGTTCGCTAAAGATTTCGCACTAATATTTGTACCCTTGCCTAAGCTTACGCTTGTAGCATTTACTTGAGCCGTTGTACCATTAATGGTCGCATTATTAATTACAGCTTGACCTTTGGTTGCGTTAACAATTGCATTAGCAGTCGCATTAACTTCACCATTAGTAATGCTTACATTAGCTCCGGTTACACTTGCGTTACCAGCAGTTGCTCCTACTTTACTATCAACTAAAGTTGCATTCGCAGTTGCTTCTACGCTTGCATTGCTACCTGTTACGCTTACTTGCGTTAAGCTTACATTAGCTCCGCTTACGCTTGCGTTTTGGTTCGAACTTACTTTAGTTTGCACTAAAGTTGCATCACCTGTAGTTGCAACTACCTGAGCTAGACCATCTTGAGCGGTAATGTTTGCTCTTGTAACTTCAACCTCGCTACCCGTTACGCTTGCTGCACCAGCAGTAGCTGTTACATTAGAATCAGTTACGCTTGCTTTACCACTAGTTGCATTAACTGTAGCGGTAGTACCATTAAAGCTTGCGTTCACTAGGCTTACTTCTTTAGCTGTTACTTGCGCCTGACCAGCAGTTGCATTAACCGTAACATTGTTCAGCGTTGCCGTATTATTTGCTGTTACGCTTGCGTTGCTACCTTGAACATTTACTTTAGTTAAGGTTGCATTTGTACCCGCAGTTACACTTGCATTGTGGTTAGAACTTAACGTTACATTATCTAAAGTCGCATTGCCCTTAGTTGCGGTAACTTGAGCAGAGCCTCCTTGAGCGGTGATATTTGCTCTTGTAACTTCAACTTCGCTACCCGTTACGCTTGCTGCACCAGCAGTAGCAGTCACATTAGAGTCAGTTACGCTTGCTTTACCACTAGTTGCATTAACTGTAGCGGTAGTACCATTAACGCTTGCGTTCACTAGGCTTACTGCTTTAGCTGTTACTTGTGCCTGACCTGCAGTTGCATTAACCGTAACATTGTTCAGCGTTGCCGTATTATTTGCAGTTACGCTTGCGTTGCTACCTTGAACGCTAACATTCGTTAAGGTTGCATTTGTACCCGCAGCTACACTTGCATTGTGGTTTGAGCTTAGCGTTACATTATCTAAAGTTGCATTGCCCGTAGTTGCATTTACAGTAGCTTGACCGTCTTTAGCTTCTACTTGAGCTCGAGTTAAGGTTACATCTGTACCTGTAACTGTTGCTGCACCAGCAGTAGCATTTACGCTCGAGTCAGTTGCACTTACTTGAGCCTTAGCAATTACACTTGCATTGCTTCCGCTTACTTTAGCTTTAGTTAGGGTTGCGTTTACGCCAGCTGTAACTGTAGCGTTACCACTAGTTGCAGTAACATTAGCCTCAGTTAAGCTTGCATTGCCGGTAGTTGCATTCACTTCCGCTGCCGTACCGTTTACTGTCGCCTTAGTTAAGGTTACATTTGCTCCGGTTACTTGAGCTTTAGCGGTTGCATTTACCGTAGCGTTATTTAAGTCAGCATTACCTGCACCTGCGTTTACGGTAGCCTTGCCTTTAGTTGCGGTAACACTTGCGTTGTTTAGGGTTACGCCAACGCCGGTTACACTTGCATTGTTACCCGTCACACTAGTGTTTGCACTTAAGTCAACTTTACCAGTAGAAGCATTTACGCTTGCGTCACCTGATTTAGCAGTGAGGCTAGTATTAGTTGCAGTTACACCTGTAGTTGCGTTAACGGTTACACCTGTAGTTGCATTTACTTTGGTATCTACGAGGTTTGCTTCACCTGAGGTTGCGTTCACTTTAGCCTCTGTACCTGCTTCCACAGTTACATTGGTTAGGCTTACGTTATTTCCTAAGATACTTGCCGTATTTGCTGTAGCGTTTACGGTTACATTATCTAGGCTTGCATCCCCATCTGTAGCATTTACAGTTACATAACCAGCTTTACCAGTGAGGTTAGATTGTTTAATGGTTACACTGTTTGCCGTAACATTTACAGATCTGCCAGCTTCTAGGCTAGTTTTGTTCGTGATTTTCACTTCACCCGCAGATGAACTTAAGTTCACATCCATACCAGCTTTAGCTGTCATTCCAGAAACGTTCACCCCATTTGCACCACTGAGACTTACATTACCTAAAGAAGCCTCTAACTTAGCTCCGGTCACATTAGTTGCTACTGTTGACAGATTACCTAAAGAGATATCCCCTTTGCTTGCCTCTAAAGTACCATTGGTTATATCGATACTATTACCACGAACAATTGTGTGATTTGCAGCCGTTGCCGTGAGGTTATCTAAAGTAACTGCCTTAGTTGCATAAATACTAATGTTCTCATTAGTTGCAGTTACCGTAGTATTAGCAGCACTTACTTGATTACCAGCAAGAACAACTGCCGTACCATTGACATTGCTTTGGTTGAGGCTAAGGTTCTCAGTTGCAGTAAAGTTAACTTCACCAGCTGCCGTTAAGTTCGAAGTAGTTGCACTAATGTTATTTGCGGTTACGACAAGACTACTTGCTGTAGCTGCCACATTAGCATTGCTAAAGCTTACATTGTTTTGTACACCTACGTTAACTTTTTGGGCAGTTACATTGGTATTGCTCACTTGTAAGTTAGAGTCGCTAGCAGTTGCACTGAAGTTCACGTTGCCGTTCTTCGCTTCTACTACCGAGTTCTCTAAAGTAATGTTATTTGCTGCTTTAAAGTCCACACCACTACTTGTTGAAGTATAGTTACCACCACTTGCAGTAATGTTACCTTTAGTTGCACTTACCACTACTTGGTTGCCTGCACTTACGCCTGAGTTATTGAGACTCACATTACCATCTTGAGCAGTTACTTGAGCCTGATCACCCGCTTGTAATTGTGCATTTGGTAGAGAAACATTGCCTACCGCATTTACGGTTATGTTACCTGCTTTAGCCGTAACTTGAGCTTTAGCTCCATCTGTACCGCCGTTTACGATATCTTTAGCAGCGGTCAAGCTAATGTTACCACCTGCAGTCATTGGTGCTGCATTAAAGGTAAGGTTAGCTACCGTAGCATTTACTTGGATATCTTTAGTTGCGGTTACGCTAGAGTTCGCAAGAGTTACATTACCACCAAAGAGGTTAGCACTGCCAGCAGCATTAACTACTGAGTTCTCAGTTACGCTGAGGTTCACGCTCGCAGTTAAGTTTACATCTCCAGCACTTGAAGTAAGGTTAGTATTTACTGCCGTAATATTATTTGCCCCTACCTCAAGAGTATTTTGCGATACCACTTTACTGTTAGTTAAGGTTACATTATCTGCAACTTTTACCGCTACACTGCCTTTGCTTGCAGAGATATTAGTATTAGTTGCTTCAAAGTTACCTTTTTGAGCTTGGATCTCAACTTTACCACTCTCCTCAGTTACAGTGATATTGGTACCTGTTGCTTTAATATCACCTGTAGTTGCGGTAATCTTAGCTTCTGTTTGAGCAGTTACATTAGTACCATTACCTAAAGTTACGCTTGTTGCATTAACTTTAACTACTGAACCATTGAGAGTTGCATTACTAATCGTTGCCTCTCCTGAGGTTGCATTCACTAAAGCCGTACCTGAGGTTGCATTTACTTTACTATCAGAGATTTCTACACTTGTACCAGTTACCGTTGCATTAGTACCAGTTACTTGTGTTCCCTGCGTTAAGCTTGCTTTTCCTGCAGTTGCTTGCACGGTTGCGTTACCTTTGGTTGCCACAATGCTACTATTAGTTGCCGTAACGTCAGTTGCTCCGGTTACCGTTGCAGAAGTATTACCTCTTACGTTTGCATTCACTAAAGTTACTTCACGAGAAGTAGCAGTTACATTCGCATTAGTTTGAGCCGTAACATTAGCATTAGTTAAGCTTACATTAGCTCCACTTACTGAAGCATTTTGTTTCGCAGTTACATTAGTGTTAGTTCCCTTAACATCCTTACCTGCAACTACACTTGCGTCACCGCTTGTTGCATTTACAGTTACGTTAGTTAAGGTCGCATTACCGGTTGTAGCATTCACAGTTGCATTTCTACCCGTAACACTTGCATTAGTTAAGCTTACGTTTACACCATTTACGGTAGCATTTTGTTGTGCTGTTACATTAGTGTTAGTTCCCTTAACATCCTTACCTGCAACTACAAGTGCGTTACCGCTTGTTGCATTTACAGCTACGTTGGTTAAGGTCGAATTACCTGTTGTAGCATTCACAGTTGCATTGCTACCTGTAATGCTTGCATTAGTTAAGCTTACGTTTACACCACTTACGGTAGCATTTTGTTGTGCTGTTACATTAGTATTAGTTCCCTTAACATCCTTACCTGCAACTACACTTGCGTTACCGCTCGTTGCATTTACAGTTACGTTAGTTAAGGTCGCATTACCTGTTGTAGCATTCACAGTTGCATTGCTACCCGTAACACTTGCATTAGTTAAGCTTACGTTTACACCACTTACGGTAGCATTTTGTTGTGCTGTTACATTAGTGTTAGTTCCCTTAACATCTTTACCTGCAACTACAAGTGCGTTCCCGCTGGTTGCATTTACAGTTACGTTAGTTAAGGTCGCATTACCCGTTGTAGCATTCACAGTTACATTGCTACCTGTAACACTCGCATTAGTTAAGCTTACGTTTACACCGCTTACTGAAGCATTTTGTTTCGCAACTACTGTAGTGTTATCTAAAGTAGCATTACCATCTTTAGCGTTCACCACAGCATCGTTCACAGTTGCGTTCACCGTAGAGTTAGCTAGGCTTACACCTTGACCAACCACTTCTACGCTTGAAGCTGTTACATTAGCTTTGCTTAGATCTACTGCACCGGTTGCATTTACACTTGCCTTACCTGCAGCTGCAGTTAAGTTAACATTTGCACCTGTAATATTCTCACCAGCAACTACACTTGCGTTACCGCTGGTTGCGTTTACAGTTACGTTCGTTAAGCTTGCATTGCCTGATGTAGCATTTACAGTTGCATTGCTACCTGTAACACTCGCATTAGTTAAGCTTACGTTTGCACCGCTTACGCTCGCATTTTGAGTTGCGGTTACCGTAGTGTTATCTAAAGTAGCATTGCCATCTTTAGCATTCACTACCGCATCGTTAACGGTTGCGTTCACCGTAGAGTTAGCTAGGCTTACACCTTGACCAACTACTTCTACGCTTGAAGCTGTTACATTAGCTTTGCTTAGATCTACTGCACCCGTTGCATTTACGCTTGCTTTGCCTGAAGTTGCGGTTAAGTTAACATTTGCTCCCGTAATATTCTGAGTCGCAACTACACTTGCGTTACCACTCGTCGCATTTACAGTTACATTAGTTAAGCTTACATTCGCACCACTTACGCTCGCATTTTGAGCAGCAGTTACCGTAGTGTTATCTAAAGTAGCATTACCAGCTTTAGCGTTCACCACAGCATCCTTAGCGGTTGCATTCACCGTAGCATTCGCTAAGCTTACGCCTTGACCCACAACTTCAGCACTTGTACCAGTTACATTAGCTTTGCTTAGATCTACTGCACCGGTTGCATTCACTCTTGCGTTACCTGAAGTCGCAGTTACAGTAACATTTGTTCCCTTAATATCTTTAGTTGCAGCTACACTTGCATTGCCAGTAGTTGCATTTACTTTAGCGTTAGTTAAGGTCACATTACCACCTGTTGCTTTAACAGTAGCATCTTTACTTGCTTGTACGCTTGCATTAGTTAAGTCAACATTCGTACCTGTTACCGAAGCAACATTTGCACTTGCAGTTAAAGTAGCATTATTGATCGTTGCGTTACCTGCGGTTGCATTTACGGTTAACACTCCTTCTTTAGCGATAAGAGCTGTTTTCTCAAGGATATTAACTTCTTGAGCAGTAATGTTAATTGAGCGATCCGCTGTTAAGCTTGAGTTAGCTACATTAACCTTACCTGTAGGAGCACTTAGATTTACATCTAACTTCGCTGTTACGCTTGTTGCAGATACATTCACTCCATTATTACCACGTAAACTTACGTTACCTTCGATAGCGTTAAGTTTAGAAGTGCTAATGTTCGTTGTAGCTGTATTTGCATCTCCTAAAGAAACATCTCCTTTAGTAGCATTCACCGTACTTTGTGCAAGATCAATAGATGTCGCACGGACAAAGCTGTGATTTGCAGCGTTCGCAGTTAAGTTTTCCATTACTGCAGAAGTAACCGCTCTAATCGTAATATTCTCGCTAGTTGCAGTTACCGTTGCATTGTTAACTTTAACTTGGTTACCTGCAAGAGTAACATCTGTACCTTTCACCTGACTATGGTTAGTGAGGCTGAGGTTCTGACTTGCATTTAAGTTTACATTACCCGCAGTTGAAGTTAAGTTAGAAGCATCCACACTAATATTTGCCGAGCTTACATCTAGGCTATTAGTTGAAGCTACATTTGCATTCGCAAAGGTCACATTGTTCTTAACTTTTACGTTTACAGTTGTTGCTGTCACATTAGAGTCAGTTACGATCAGGTTAGAATCAGCATCACTTGTCGTGAAGTTTACATAACCATTTGTAGCATTTACTACTGACTTACCTAAAGTAATGTTATTCGCAGCCACAAAGTCTACGTTGCTATTGGTAGAAGTATAGTTTCCACCAGTTGCAGTGATATTGCCATGTTTAGCATCTACTAACACTGCATTTTGGGCACTCACACCCGAGTTATCTAAGTTAATGTTACCGTTTTGAGCAGTTACATTAGCTTTATTGCCAGCCGTTAATTGAGCATTAGGTAGAGATATATTACCTGTTGCTACTACGGTAATGTTACCACCTGCTTTAACTTGAGCTTTTTCAGTAGCCGTACCACCGTTCACGATATCTTTATTCGCTACAAGAGTGATATTGCCACCAGCATTCATTGGCGCAGCATTGAAGGTGAGGTTACCTATAGTTGCATTCACTTTAATGTCTTTAGTTGCATTAATTTGTGAACTTGTTAAGGTTACATTACCACCCACAAGATTTGCTGAACCTGAAGCATTTACATTTGAACCGTTCGTTACACTTAAGTTCACAGAAGCGGTGAGATTTACATCTCCTGCACTTGAAGTAAGGTTGGTATTATCTACCGAGATATTAGCCGCACTTACACCAAGAGTATTCACTGAAGAAATATTCGCACTAGTAAAGGTAACGTTATTCTTCACGTTTACATTTACATTTTGTGCAGAAACATTTGAAGCAGTTATTTGTAAGTTAGAATCTTCACTCGAAGCAGTAAAGTTCACACTTCCTTTTGAAGCATTTACTACTGATTTATCAATCGTAATATTGTGAGCTGCAATGAAATCTACATTCTTCTCATCAGAAACATAGTTCCCACCTTTAGCGGTAATATTACCTTGAGTAGCATTTACCACCACTTCATTTTTCGCACTTACTCCAGAATTATCTAAGTTGATATCTCCAGTCTTCGCCGTAACGTTCGCTTTGTCTCCAGATTTTAATTGAGCATTAGGTAGAGATACATTACCTGTAGCTACTACAGTAATGTTGCCCTTAGCAGTTACTTGTGCTTTTTCCTCTGCACCTGAACCGCCATTAACTATGTCTTTAGCAGCCGTGAGAGTAATGTTACCCTCTGCAGTCATTGGTGCTGCATTAAAGGTGAGGTTACCTTTAGTTGCATTAACACTAATGTCTTTCTCAGCTGTTACGGTTGAATTAGCTAGAGTTACATTACCACCTATTAGGGTTGCATTGCCTTTAGCTTGAACCACTGAGTTGTTAGTAACACTTAAGTTAACTGTCGCATTTAGCTCTACATCTCCAGTAGTCGAAGTAAAGTTAGTGTTATTCGCACTTATATTATTCGCCGATACTTGGAGACTATCTTTTGAAAGTACTTTACTGTCAGTTAAGCTTACATTGTCTTGTACTTTTATTGCAACACTACCTTGAGCAGCTGAGATATTGGTATTAGTTGCATTTAAATTGCCATCTTTAGCATTAATTGCCACTTTACCACTTGTACCTGTTACGGTGATATTAGTACCGGTAGCATTGATATCACCTGTAGTTGCGGTAATGTTCACTGCTTTTTGTGCAGTTACATTAGTACCATTACCTAAGGTTACGCTTGTACCATTAACCGTTGCATTTGTAGCATTTACGCTCGCATTGTTAATTTCAACTGCACCATTAGTTGCATTAACTACGGCATTATTGGTTGCATTAACTTCACCATTTGTGATTGCCACACTTGCACCAGTTACTGTTGCGTTACCATTAGTCGCAGTAACATTGGTATCTACAAGAGTTGCTTTACCGCTTGTAGCGTTAACAGTAGCATTAGTACCTTTAACTGTAGTGTTAGTTAAGCTTACATTTGCACCATGAACACTTGCGTTTTGGTTAGAGCTTACCGTAGTGTTGTTGAGAGTTGCATTACCAGTTGTAGCGTTAACTGTAGCATCGCCACCAGTTGCCGTTACATTGGTTCTTGTAGCTTCAACTCCTTTACCACTCACGCTTGCCTTACCAGCAGAAGCGTTCACTTCTACATTAGTTAAGGTTACTTTGTCAGTAGCAGTTACTGTTGCGTTACCAGCAGTAGCTGTAACATTAGTATCTACAAGACTTGCTTCACCACTAGTTGCTTCAACTGTTGCATTAGTACCTTTAACCGTAGCATTAGTTAAGCTTACATTAGCCCCATGAACACTTACGTTTTGGTTAGAGCTTACCGTAGTGTTGTTGAGAGTTGCATTACCTGTTGTAGCGTTAACTGTAGCATCGCCACCAGTTGCCGTTACATTGGTTCTTGCCGCTTCAACCCCTTTACCACTTACAGTAGCATTACCGTTAGAAGCAGTAACGTTTACATCAGTTAAGGTTACCTTGTCAGTAGCAGTTACTGTTGCGTTATTACCTGTAACATTAGTATTAGTTAAGTTAGCTTTACCTTCGGTTGCATTAACGAGAGCATTACCATCTTTAGCGGTGATATTCGCTCTTGTAGCTTCAACTCCTTTACCGCTAACCGTTGCATTACCTTTAGTAGCGTTAACGTTAACATCTGTTAAGCTTACGTTGTCGGTAGCTGTTACCGTAGCACTATTACCGGTTACGCTTACATTAGTTAAGTTAGCTTTACCATCGGTTGCATTAACTAAAGCATTACCATCTTTAGCGGTGATGTTCGCTCTTGTTGCTTCAACAGCTTTACCGCTAACCGTAGCGTTACCTGAAGTAGCATTAACTACTACATCAGTTAGAGTTACATTTGCGGTAGCTGTTACTGTAGCATTGTTACCAGTAACGTTTACATTGGTTAAGCTTGCATTACCTTCGGTTGCATTAACGAGAGCATTACCATCTTTAGCAGTGATATTCGCTCTTGTTGCTTCAACTCCTTTACCGCTAACCGTTGCATTACCTGAAGTAGCGTTAACTACTACATCAGTTAGAGTTACATTTGCGGTAGCTATTACGGTAGCGTTGGTACCAGTTACGCTTACGTTAGTTAAGCTTGCATTACCTTCGGTTGCATTAACTAAAGCATTACCATCTTTAGCGGTGATGTTCGCTCTTGTTGCTTCAACTCCTTTACCGCTAACCGTTGCATTACCTGAAGTAGCGTTAACATTAACATCTGTTAAGCTTACGTTGTCGGTAGCTGTTACCGTAGCACTATTACCGGTTACGCTTACATTAGTTAAGTTAGCTTTACCATCGGTTGCATTAACTAAAGCATTACCATCTTTAGCGGTGATGTTCGCTCTTGTTGCTTCAACTCCTTTACCTCTAACCGTAGCGTTACCTGAAGTAGCATTAACGTTAACATCTGTTAGAGTTACGTTTGCGGTAGCTGTTACCGTAGCGTTCGTACCAGTTACACTTACGTTAGTTAAGCTTGCATTACCTTCGGTTGCATTAACGAGAGCATTACCATCTTTAGCGGTGATATTCGCTCTTGTTGCTGTAACTTCTTTACCGCTTACCGTTGCATTACCTTTAGTAGCGTTAACTACAACATCAGTCAGAGTTACGTTTGCAGTAGCTGTTACGGTAGCGTTAGTACCAGTTACACTTACGTTAGTTAAGCTTGCATTACCTGCAGTCGCATTAACTTTCGCTTCACCACCAGTAGAAGTTACATTTACTTTCGTCGCTTCTACGTTTTGACCAGTTACGATTGCAGCTTCGCTAGTCGCAGTAACATTGGTATTAGTTAATGTTGCTTTACCATTGGTTGCCGTAACTGTTGCTGTGCTTCCTGAAACCGTAGCATTAGCTAGATTTGCATTAGTTGCTGCGGTTACATTTGCTTCACCAGTTGTTGCAGTTACATTCGCATGAGCTAAGCTCACCTCTCCAGTAGTTGCAGTAACTGTTGCTGAAGTACCATTTACCGTAGCATTAACTAGGGTTGCGTCTCCACCAGTTACTTTTGCAGTACCTGCGGTTGCATTTACGCTAGCGTTATTTAAATCAGCTTTACCAGTTCTCGCATCAACGCTTGCGTTACCATTTGTAGCTGTAACTGTTGCATTGTTGAGAGTAACTCCTGTACCAGTAACACTTGCATTTGCCCCTGAAACATTAGTGTTGTTACTTAAGTTCACCGCACCTGTAGAAGCATTTACGGTCGCATTACCTGACTTAGTCGTAATGATGGTATTAGTTGCTGTAACACTATTGTTTGCGTTTACAGTTACTCCTGAAGTTGCATTAACCTTGCTATCTTTTAAGGTTGCATTACCCGTAGTAGCATTTACTACTGCAGTTGTACCATTAATTGTAGCGTTAGTTAAAGATACATTCGCACCTTTAACTTGTGCATTTGCTGTTGCATTTACGGTAGCGTTGTTTAAGGTCGCATCACCAGTACGTGCATCAACACTTGCATTACCTTTAGTCGCAGTTACAGTTGCATTGTCTAGAGATACCCCTGTACCTGCAACACTTACATTTACACCTGACACATTGGTGTTATTACTTAAAGTAACTGTACCTTGTGAAGCGTTTATAGTAGCATTGCCTGCTTTAGTGGTAATTGTAGTGTTAGTAGCAGTTACACCTGAAGTTGCATTTACCGCTACACCAGTAGCTGCATTTAGAGTTGAGTTCTCTAAAGTTACATTACCTTTAGTCGCATTAACCGTAACATTACCTGTGTTACCAGTTAAGTTTGACTGACTAACATTTACGCTATTAGCGGTAATGTTAATCGATCTACCAGCTTCTAAATTAGTCTTATTAGCTACTTTAACTTCACCAGCAGAAGAAGTTAAGTTTATATCAAGTTTAGCTTTCGCTGTAACCCCAGAAACATTTACGCCTGCAGAACCACTTGCACTTACATTACCAGCCGTTGCATTTAAGGTTACACCAGTAATGTTAGTATTTACTGTATCTGCATTACCAATAGATACATCACCTTTAGTAGCTGCTAAAGTACCATTGGTAATATCAATTGAGCTACCACGAACAAAGGTATGGTTCGAAGCATTTGCACTGAGGTTGTAAAGATTTACTGACTTAGTTGCACAAATAGTGATGTTTTCACTAGTTGCCGTAGCAGTACTATTACCAACTTTAACATCAGTACCAGCTAATACTACTGCTGTACCATTAACCTGAGTTTTCTCTAAACCTAGGTTTGCAGAAGCAGTTAGATTAACTTCACCTTTTGCGGTTAAGTTCGAAGTAGTAGCACTAATATTATTTGCTTTTACAACAAGACTATTACCTGTAGCAACCACATTAGCATTAGTAAAGCTTACATTGTTTTTAACGTCTACATTTACTTTAGTTGCAGTTACATTAGTGTTGCTAACTTTTAAGTTAGAATCTTCTGCTGTTGCACTAAAGTTCACTTGACCTTTTGTTGCAGCTACCACTGATTTATCAATGGTGATGTTATTCGCTGCTATAAAGTCTACATTTTTATTTGTAGAAGAGTAGTTACCGCCTGAAGCAGAAATACTACCTTGAGAAGCATTAACGATTACAGTGTTCTCTGCACTCACTCCTGAGTTATCAAGACTGATATTACCTGTGGTCGCAGTTACCGTAGCCTTATCGCCAGCTTTTAATTGAGCATTTGGTAGAGACACATTACCTGTAGCGACAACAGAGATATTACCCTTAGCGGTTACTTGTGCTTGTGAACCACTTGTACCACCATTTACTATATCTTGTTTAGCAACAAGAGTAATATTACCGCCCGCATTCATAGGAGCACTATTAAAGGTTAGGTTCGCTGCTGTAGCATTTACCTTAATGTCTTTAGTTGCATTAATTGTTGAATCAGTTAGGGTAACATTACCACCTTGAAGATTTGCTGATCCGGTAGCATTTACGTTTGAGCTTCCAGTTACACTTAAGTTAACTGTTGCGGTTAGATTTACGTCACCTTCTGTAGAGTTGAGGCTGGTTGCATTTACAGTAACATTATTTGCTTTAACAGCAAGAGCATCTCTAGAGAGTACTGAGCTGTTGTTTAAGGTTACATTATCTGCCACCGAAATAGATACACTACCTCTAGCAGCGGTGATATTAGTGTTTTCAGTTTCTAAATTACCTGAGCTTGCATTGATTACTACTTTAGCATTGTCTTTGTTTGCAGTAATGTTAGAACCAACTGCCTTAATACTACCTGAAGTTGCCGTAATGTTAACTTCAGTCTCTGCAGTGATATTAGTACCATTACCTAAAGTCACACTCGTTGCATTAACTTTAGTTGCCGTACCATTGATCGTTGCATTATTGAACGTAGCTGAACCAGCAGTTGCATTAATAATGTTGTCACCTGCAGTAGCGTTAACCGTACTGTCAGTTACATCAATACTTGTACCAGTAACCGTAGTATTTGTCGCTTCTAGTTTAGAGTTTTTACTTAGGTTTACTGCCCCATTGGTTGCGGTAATACAAGCTTCACTACTTGCAGTTAAAGCTGTATTAGTTACCATAACCCCGGTATTAGCTTTAATATCTAATCCAGTCGCTGCTGTAGCTTGAGAATCAACAAAGGTCGCACTACCAGTATTTGCTGTAATACAAACACTAGATATCGTAGTCTGAGCTGTAGTATTAGTTAAAGTAACATCAGCACCTGTAACTACTAGATTTGAACTTGCAGTTACACTTGCATTATCAAAGCTTGCTGTTCCGGAGCGAGCATCAACATTTACGTCATTTGCGGTTGCACAAATAGTTGAACTGTTTACTGTTACGCCAGTACCTGCAATAGTCACACAAGTTCCGCTAACTTTAGATTTATCAGCAAGTGTAACTTTACCGTTAGTTGCAGTTACGTTAGCTACTCCCTCAGTTGAACTAATCGTAGTATTACTTGCATTGATTTCTGTAGTTGCCGTTACATTTACTCCTGTTTTACCAGTAACTTCAGAATTAGTTAAGTTTACAGAATCACCTGATACTTCAGTACTACCTGTAGTTGCATTTACCGTAGCGTTAATTAACTCCGCTTTACCGGTACGAGCCTCTACTTTGGCATTTGTAGCAGTCGCAGTTACACTTGCGTTATTTAAGGTTACACCTGTCCCCTCTACCGACGCACTTGTTCCAGAAACCTTAGAGTTCTCAGTTAAGCTTACTGCACCCGAAGTCGAGTTAACTGTAGCATCTCCTGCAGTTGAACTTACATTTGCTTTCTTCGCTGTAATTGCATTAGTCGCATTTACGCTTGCTCCTGTTTGCCCCACCACACTTGCATTAGTTAGAGTAACTTCGTCACCTGTAACTTGAGCTTTACCTGCAGTTGCACTTACGCTTGCATTTTCTAGCTCAGCTTTGCCGGTACGAGCTACAACTTTAGCGTCGTTTGCCGTAGCATTTACGCTTGCATTATTTAAGGTTACAGATGCACCCTCTACAGACGCACTTGTCCCTGATACACTTGTGTTCTCAGTTAAGCTTACCGCACCTGAAGTCGAGTTAACCGTAGCAGCTCCTGCAGTTGAACTTACATTTGCTTTCTTCACTGTAATTGCATTTGTTGCATTTACAGCCACTCCTGTTTGTCCCACCACACTTGCATTAGTCAGAGTTACTTCATCACCCGTAACTTGAGCTTTACCTGCAGTTGCACTTACGCTTGCATTTTCTAGCTCAGCTTTGCCGGTACGAGCTACAACTTTAGCGTCGTTTGCCGTAGCATTTACACTTGCGTTATTTAAGGTTACAGAATCACCTTGTACGGTTACTTGCGTACCCGCAATGCTTGCATTATCCACAGTCGCTGTACCAGCTGTAGCACAAACGGTCGCTACTCCGGTAGAAGCATTGAGAACAGATTTTTGAATATTCACGCTTTGAGCGGTGATATTAATTGATCTGTTTGCTTTTAGATCTGTAGCATTGGTGATGTTAACTGTACCCTCAGGTGCACTTAAGTTAATATCGTAACCAGCTTTGATGTTCGTACCAGAAACATTAACGCCTTTATCACCACGTAAGCTTACATTACCCGCTGTAGCAGTTAAGTTTGAAGCGGTTACATTGGTACTTGTGGTATTAGTATCACCTAAAGAAATATCTCCTTTAGTTGCATTTAAAGTAGCATTAGTTACATCAATTGTTGTTGCACGAACAAAAGTATGATTTTGTGCCGTTGCAGTTAAGTTCTCAAGTACTGCAGTAGTATTAGCTTTGATCGTAATGTTCTCACCAGTAGCAGTGAGTGTTGCATTATTCACTGTTACTTGGTTACCTGCAAGAGCTAGATCATTACCTTTCACCTGACTGTGGTTAGTGAAGCTGAGATTATGAGTTGCATTTAAGTTCACGCTACCAGCTGTTGAGGTTAAGTTAGAACCATCAACACTAATATTTGCTGAGCTTACTGCGAGACTATTAGTTGAGGTAACATTTGCATTCGCAAAAGTCACATTGTTCTTAACTTTTACGTTTACGGTCTGAGCTGAAACATTCGAAGCACTTACAACTAGATTCGAATTAGCATCACTTGTGGTGAAGTTTACATTACCACTTGAAGCATTAACTACAGAGTCGGTTACCGTAATGTTAGTTGCAGCTACAAAGTCTACATTACTATTGGTAGAAGTATAGTTACCACCAACAGCTGTAATGTTTCCTTTAGATGCACTTACAACCACATCATTTTTCGCACTTACCCCTGAGTTGCTTAAGTTAACATCTCCGTTTAATGCCGTTACATTAGCTTTATTTCCAGCATTTAGTTGAGCATTTGGTAAAGCAACATTACCTGTAGCTACTACAGTGATATTACCTTTTGCGGTTACTTGAGCTTTAGAATCAGCAGTACCACCGTTTACGATGTCTTTAGTTGCCGTTAAGGTGATATCTCCACCCGCATTCATTGGAGCTGCATTAAAGGTTAGATTACCTTTAGTTGCATTGACATTAATGTCTGTACCTGCAGTTACCGATGAATTTGCAAGAGTTACATTACCACCAACTAGATTCGCTGATTTATTAGCGTTAACTACAGATTTATCAGTTACGCTGAGATTCACACTTGCAGTTAAGTTAACGTCACCTTTAACTGAAGTTAAGTTAGTTGCACTTGCTGAGATATTAGCAGCACTTACTACAAGACTTGTTTCAGTAGCAGCAACATTTGCTTTCGTAAAGGTTACATTGTTCTTAACGTCTACGTTTACAGACTTAGCCGTAACATTGGTGTTCTCTACTTTGAGGTTAGAGTCAGTAGCAGTTGTAGTAAAGTTCACTACCCCTGCTTTTGCTTCTACCACAGAGTTGTTCAGAGTAATGTTGTTATTTGCCTGGAAATCAACATTCTTCGCTGTTGAAGCGAAAGTACCACCTGAAGCTGAGATATTACCAGCTGAAGCATTTACTAATACTTCATTTGTCGCACTTACACCTGAGTTACTTAGGTTAACATCTCCACCTAGTGCCGTAACATTAGCTTTATTTCCAGCATTTAGTTGAGCATTTGGTAAAGCAACATTACCTGTAGCTACTACGGTGATATTACCTTGTGCAGTTACTTGAGCTTTAGAATCAGCAGTACCACCATTTACGATATCTTTAGTTGCCGTTAAGGTGATATCTCCACCCGCATTCATTGGAGCTGCATTAAAGGTTAGATTACCTTTAGTTGCATTGACATTAATGTCTGTACCTGCAGTTACCGATGAATTTGCAAGAGTTACATTACCACCAACTAGGTTCGCTGATTTATTAGCGTTAACTACAGACTTATCAGTTACGTTGAGGTTCACACTTGCGGTTAAGTTAACGTCTCCTTTAGCTGAGGTTAAGTTCGTTGCACTTGCTGAGATGTTAGCAGCACTTACTACAAGACTAGTTTCAGTAGCTGCAACATTTGCTTTCGTAAAGGTTACATTGTTCTTAACGTCTACGTTTACAGACTTAGCCGTAACATTGGTGTTCTCCACTTTGAGGTTAGAGTCAGCAGCTGTTGTAGTAAAGTTCACTACCCCAGCTTTTGCTTCTACCACAGAGTTGTTCAGAGTAATGTTGTTATTTGCTTGGAAATCAACATTCTTCGCTGTTGAAGCGAAAGTGCCACCTGAAGCAGAGATATTACCCGCCGAAGCATTTACTAATACTTCATTTGTCGCACTTACCCCTGAATTACTTAGGTTGATGTTACCTTTTTGTGCGGTTACATTTGCTTTATCACCAGCTTGTAACTGTGCATTTGGTAAAGAAACATTACCTTGAGCAAATACCGTAATATTGCCACTTGCAGTTACTTGAGCACGAGATTTAGCATCTCCACCATTTACGATATCTTGAGTCGCAACTAAAGTAATGTTACCACTTGCATTCATTGGTGCTGCATTAAAGGTTAAGTTACCAGTAGTTGCATTAACACTAATATCTTTAGTTGCATTAACTGCTGAGTTAGTTAAGGTTACATTGCCACCGGTTAAGGTTGCATTACCTGTAGCATTAACTACTGAACCATTAACTACGCTTAAGTTCACACTTGCATTTAAATCTACATCACCTGAAGTTGAAGTGAAGTTAGTGTTATCTGCACTAATATTATTTGCAGACACTTTGAGACTGTCTTGTGAAACAACTTTACTGTTAGTTAAGCTTACATTGTCTTTTACGGCAACACTTACGCTACCTTTAGTCGCTGAGATATTAGTATTAGTTGCGTTTAAGTTGCCTGCTTTAGCGTTGATCTCAACTTTACCACTTGCTTCAGTTACGGTGATATTTGTACCAGTAGCATTGATATCACCAGTAGTTGCAGTAATGTTCACTGCTGTTTTAGCAGTTACATTCGTACCATTACCTAAGGTTACTGCAGTACCGTTAATTGTGGTATTGGTAGCATTTACACTTGCATTGTTAACTTCAACTGCACCATTAGTTGCATTAACTAAAGCTGTATTTGAAGCATTAACTTTGCCATTGGTGATAGTTACAGTTGCTCCGGTTACGGTTGCGTTACCAGCAGTTGCGGTTACATTAGCATCTGTTAAGTTAGCTTTACCTGAAGTTGCTTCAACAGTAGCATTAGTACCTTTAACTGTCGTATTGGTTAAGCTTACATTAGCACCACGTACACTTGAGTTTTGGTTCGAGCTAACTGTAGTGTTGTTGAGAGTAGCATTGCCACTTGTAGCATTTACAGTTGCTTCACCATTAGTAGCTGTTACGTTAGTTCTAGTTGCATTTACACTTTGACCAGTAACTGTAGCCGCTCCTGCAGTAGCATTTACGTTAGCGTCAGTTAAGTTTACTTCACCTTTAGAAGCTGTAACTATAGCGGTAGTACCCTTCACCGTAGTGTTAGTTAAAGTTGCTGCTCCTGTAGTTGCATTAACTTTTGCTTCACTATCTTGAGAAGTTACATTTGCTTTATTTGCTTCTACTTCTGTACCAGTAACTGTAGCTGCACCTGTTGTTGCGGTTACATTAGCATCCGTTAATGTTACTTTACCTTTAGTTGCCGTAACTGTAGCTGTAGTACCGTTCACCGTAGTATTAGTTAAGGTTGCACCTGTGTTTGCAGTTACGCTTGCACCTTGGCTAGAACTTACAGTTACGTTATCTAGAGTTGCAGATCCTGTAGTCGCATTAACTTTAGCGTCTCCACCTTGAGCAGTTACATTTGCATTAGTTGCTGTTACATCTGTACCAGTAACTGTAGCAGCACCTGATGTTGCAGTTACATTAGCATCCGTTAATGTTACTTTACCTTTAGTTGCCGTAACTGTAGCTGTATTACCGTTCACCGTAGTATTAGTTAAGGTTGCACCAGTGTTTGCTGTTACGCTTGCACCTTGGTTAGAGCTTACAGTTACATTATCTAGAGTTGCAGATCCTGTAGTCGCATTAACTTTAGCATCACCACCTTGAGCAGTTACATTTGCATTAGTTGCTGTTACATTTTGCCCTTCAACTGTAGCAGTACCTGAAGTAGCTGTTACATTAGACTCAGTTAAGCTTACGTTACCATTTGTTGCTGTAACATTTGCATTATTACCTTTAACTGTTGCTTTAGTTAAGGTTGCATTACCTGCAGTAGCTTCAACTTGAGCATCACCATTTGTAGCTGTTACGTTTACATTAGTTGCAGTTACATTTTGACCTTTAACTGTAGCGTTACCTGAAATAGCAGTTACATTAGAGTCAGCTAAGCTTACGTTACCATTTGTCGCTGTAACATTTGCATTATTACCTTTAACTGTTGCTTTAGTTAAGGTTACATTACCTGCGGTAGCTTCTACTTGAGCATCACCACTTGTAGCGGTTACGTTTGCATTGGTTGCTTCTACGCTTTGACCTTTAACTGTAGCAGTGCCTGCAGTAGCTGTTACATTAGACTCAGCTAAGCTTACGTTACCACCTGTCGCTGTAACATTTGCATTATTACCTTTAACTGTTGCTTTAGTTAAGGTTGCATTACCTGCAGTAGCTTCAACTTGAGCATCACCATTTGTAGCTGTTACGTTTACATTAGTTGCAGTTACATTTTGACCTTTAACTGTAGCGTTACCTGAAGTAGCTGTTACATTAGACTCAGCTAAGCTTACGTTACCACCTGTCGCTGTAACATTTGCATTATTACCTTTAACTGTTGCTTTAGTTAAGGTTGCATTACCTGCAGTAGCTTCAACTTGAGCATCACCATTTGTAGCTGTTACGTTTACATTAGTTGCAGTTACATTTTGACCTTTAACTGTAGCGTTACCTGAAATAGCAGTTACATTAGAGTCAGCTAAGCTTACGTTACCATTTGTCGCTGTAACATTTGCATTATTACCTTTAACTGTTGCTTTAGTTAAGGTTACATTACCTGAGGTAGCTTCAACTTGAGCATCACCATTTATAGCTGTTACGTTTACATTAGTTGCAGTTACATTTTGACCTTTAACTGTAGCGTTACCAGAAGTAGCTGTTACATTAGAGTCAGTTAAGCTTACATTGCCACCTGTCGCTGTAACATTTGCATTATTACCTTTAACTGTTGCTTTAGTTAAGGTTACATTACCTGCGGTAGCTTCTACTTGAGCATCACCACTTGTAGCGGTTACGTTTGTATTGGTTGCTTCTACATTTTTACCTTTAACTGTAGCAGTGCCTGCAGTAGCTGTTACATTAGATCCGGTTAAGCTTGCTTTACCATTAGTTGCATTAACTGTAGCATGCTTACCTGTAACATTTGTATTAGATAAGCTTACATTTGTACCACTTACACTTGCGTTTTGATCTGAAGTTACATTTGTATTACTTAATGTAGCATTACCACTTGTAGCTTCAACTTTAGCGTCTCCGCCTTTAGCTGTTACATTTGCATTGGTTGCTTCTACGCTTTGACCTTTAACTGTAGCAGTACCTGCAGTAGCTGTTACATTAGATCCGGTTAGGCTTGCTTTACCGTTAGTTGCATTAACTGTAGCATGCTTACCTGTAACATTTGCTTTGGTTAAGCTTACATTAGTACCACTTACACTTGCGTTTTGATCTGAAGTTACATTTGTATTGCTTAATGTTGCATTACCACTTGTAGCTTCAACTTTAGCATCTCCGCCTTTAGCTGTTACGTTTGCATTGGTTGCTTCTACGCTTTGACCTTTAACTGTAGCCACACCTTCTGTAGCATTTACGTTAGAGCCAGTTAAGCTCGCTTTACCGTTAGTTGCATTAACTGTAGCATGCTTACCTGTAACATTTGTATTAGATAAGCTTACATTTGTACCACTTACGCTTGCATTTTGATCTGAAGTTACATTTGTATTGCTTAATGTAGCATTACCACTTGTAGCTTCAACTTTAGCGTCTCCGCCTTTAGCTGTTACATTTGCATTGGTTGCTTCTACGCTTTGACCTTTAACCGTAGCTACACCTTCTGTAGCATTTACGTTAGAGCCAATTACGCTTGCTTTACCATTAGTTGCATTAACTGTAGCATTTGAACCTTTAACAGTTGCTTTAGTTAAGCTTACGTTATTACCACTAACACTTGCATTTTGGTTAGAGGTTACATTTACATTATTTAAGGTTGCGTTACCATTAGTTGCTTCAACTTTAGCGTCACCTGTAGTAGCAGTTACATTTGAGTCAGTTAGACTTGCATTACCATTGCTTGCAGAAACTGTAGCTGAAGTACCATTTACAGTAGCATTCACTAGAGTTACGTCTTTACCAGTAACTTTTGCTTCTGCAGTTGCATTAACCGTAGCATTATTTAAGTCTGCAGTACCAGTTCTTGCATCTACACTAGCACTACCTTTAGTAGCAGTTACAGTAGCATTGTTTAAGGTTACTCCAGTACCTACAACACTTACATTATCACCTGACACGCTAGTATTCGCACTGAGACTTACTGCACCTGCCGAAGCATTAACAGTTGCATTTCCTGCTTTAGTAGTAATTGTAGTGTTAGTAGCAGTAACTCCAGTAGTTGCATTTACGGCTACACCAGTAGCTGCATTTAGAGTAGAGTTCTCTAAAGTTGCATTACCATTGGTCGCATTAACGGTTACATTACCAGTGTTACCTGTTAAGTTTGATTGACTAACATTTACGCTATTAGCAGTAATGTTAATTGATCTACCAGCTTCTAAGTTAGTCTTATTAGCTACTTTAACTTCACCAGCAGAAGAAGTTAAGTTGATATCAAGTTTAGCTTTCGCTGTAACCCCAGAAACATTTACTCCTGCAGAACCACTTGCACTTACATTACCAGCAGTTGCATTTAAAGTTGCACCAGTAATGTTAGTATTTACTGTAGCTGTATTACCAATAGATACATCACCTTTAGTAGCTGCTAAAGTACCATTGGTAATATCAATTGAGCTACCACGAACAAAGGTATGGTTCGCCGCATTTGCACTGAGGTTGTAAAGATTTACGGCTTGAGTTGCACAAATAGTGATGTTTTCACTAGTTGCCGTAGCAGTACTATTGCCAACTTGAACATCTTTACCAGCTAATACTACTGCCGTACCATTAACCTGAGTTTTCTCTAAACCTAGGTTCGCAGTTGCCGTTAGGTTCACTTCACCTTTTGCAGTTAAGTTCGAAGTAGTAGCACTAATGTTATTTGCTTTAACTACTAAGCTATTTTGCGTAGCAGCAACATTAGCATTGCTAAAGCTTACATTGTTTTTAACGTCTACATTTACAGACTTAGCAGTTACATTAGTGTTGCTAACTTGTAAGTTAGAGTCGATAGCCGTTGTACTGAAGTTTACATTACCATTCTTCGCTTCTACTACCGAGTTCTCTAAAGTAATGTTATTTGCCGCTTTAAAGTCCACACTACTACTTGTTGAAGTATAGTTACCACCACTTGCAGTAATGTTACCCTTAGTTGCACTTACCACTACTTGGTTCGTTGCACTTACTCCTGATTTATCAAGACTGATATTACCAGTTTCAGCAGTTACCGTAGCCTTGTCTCCAGCTTTTAATTGCGTATTTGGTAGAGATACATTACCTGTAGCAACTACCGTAATGTTAGCACCAGCAGTTACTTGAGCCTGTTGACCATTTGTTCCGCCATTTACGATATCTTGTTTAGCAACAAGACTAACGTTACCACCAGCATTCATAGGCACACTACTAAAGGTTAAGTTACCTACTGTAGCATTTACCTTAATGTCTTTAGTTGCATTAATTGTTGAATCGGTTAGGGTAACATTACCACCTTGAAGATTTGCTGATCCTGTAGCATTTACATTCGAACCTCCAGTTACACTTAAGTTAACTGTTGCGGTTAGATTTACGTCACCTGCACTTGAGGTTAAGTTAGTATTGTCTACAGAGATATTTAATGCACTAACTTCTAAGGTATTCACTGAAGAAACATTAGATGATGCAAAGGTTACATTATTTTTTACATCAACTTTTACAGTGTTTGCAGTTACATTCGAAGAGCTTACCTCTAAGTTAGAGTTAGCACTTGACGCCGTAAAGTTCACACTTCCACTAGTTGCGTTAACTACAGAGTTACTAATAGTTATATTATTAGCAGCAACAAAGTCTACATTACTATTATCTGAAACATAGTTCCCGCCTTTAGCAGTAATATTACCTTTACTTGCCTTAACTACCACTGAGTTCTTCGCACTCACGCCAGAGTTATCTAAATTAACATCTCCATTTGTCGCTGTTACATTAGCTTGATCACCAGCTTTTAATTGCGTATTAGGTAAAGCAACATTACCTGTAGCTAATACCGTAATATTACCACCAGCAGTTACTTCCGCACGCTCATCAGCTTTACCACCATTAACTATATCTTTAGTTGCGGTTAAAGTGATATTGCCAGTTGCATTCATTGGCGAAGCATTAAAGGTTAAATTACCTTGGGTTGCATTGACATTGATGTCTTTTTTCGCAGTAACTGCAGAATTTGCTAGAGTTACGTTGCCTCCTACAAGGTTCGCTGAACCCGTAGCATTTACTTTTGAACCATTAGTTACACTTAGGTTCACGATTGCGGTTAGATTTACATCACCAGCCGTTGAAGTTAAGTTAGTGTTATTTGCACTAATGTTATTTGCAGACACTTTGAGGCTTTCTTTTGAAAGAACTTTACTGTCCGCTAAAGTAACATTATCTTTTACGGCAATATCTACGATACCTTGAGCAGCCGAGATATTAGTGTTAGTTGCACTGAAGTCACCTTCTTTAGCGTTGATTGCAACTTTACCACCAACATTGGTTACCGTGATATTCGTGCCAGTAGCATTGATATCACCAGTAGTTGCAGTAACGTTCACTTCAGTTTTTGCGGTTAGGTTTGTACCGTTACCTAAGGTTACGCTAGTAGCGTTAACTTTAGTAACTGAGCCGTTTACACTCGCATTATTAATTTCTGCTGAACCATTTGTTGCGTTTACTGAAGCAACATTTGTTGCATTAACTTCACCGCCGGTAATAGATACATTTACCCCTGTAACAGTTGCATTACCTGAAGTAGCATTTACGCTACTACCTTTAAGGGTAGCATTACCAGAAGTTGCACTTACGGTTGCATTAGTACCTTTAACTAGAGAGTCTGTTAAGTTTACAGAACCACCAGTTACACTTGCATTCTTGTCTGCAGTTACATTTGTATTAGTTAAAGTTGCATTTCCGGTTGTAGCTTCTACTACTGCATCACCACCTGTAGCACTTACATTAGATTGACTTATAGTCGCATCTTTTTGAGCCACAACTTGAGCTTTACCACTAGTAGCACTTACGTTGCTACCTGTAAGCGCTGCATTGCCGGTAGTTGCATTTACAGTCGCATTAGAACCTTTAACTTGAGCAGTAGTTAAGTTTACAGAACCTGCAATTACACTTGCATTGTTACTATCTGAAGTTACATTTGCATTAGTTAAAGTCGCATTACCTGATTTAGCCTCTACCTTAGCATCACCACCTGTAGCACTTACGTTACTACCTGTAAGCGTTGCATTACCGGTAGTTGCATTTACAGTTGCTGTTTTACCTTTAACTTGAGCAGTCGTTAAGTTTACAGAGCCAGCAATTACACTTGCATTGTTACTATCTGAAGTTACATTTGCATTAGTTAAAGTTGCATTTCCTAATTTAGCTTCTACTGAAGCCTCACCATCTGTAGCACTTACATTGCTACCTGTAAGCGTTGCGTTTCCGGTAGTTGCATTTACAGTTGCTGTTTTACCTTTAACTTGAGCAGTAGTTAAGTTTACAGAGCCAGCAATTACACTTGCATTGTTGCTATCTGAAGTTACATTTGCATTAGTTAAAGTCGCATTTCCTAATTTAGCTTCTACTGAAGCATCACCACCTGTAGCACTTACGTTGCTATCTGTAAGCGTTGCGTTTCCGGTAGTTGCATTTACAGTTGCTGTTTTACCTTTAACTTGAGAGCTTGTTAAGTCTACAGAAGCACCTTGAACGCTTGTACTATTGTCTGAAGTTACATTTGCATTCGTTAGAGTTGCATTGCCTGATTTAGCTTCTACCGTAGCATCTCCACCTGTAGCACTTACATTAGATTGACTTATAGTCACATCTTTTTGTGCTACAACTTGTGCTTTACCATCAGCAGCACTTACATTACTGCCTGTAAGAGTTGCATTCTCGGTAGTTGCGTTTACAGTTGCTGTTTTACCTTTAACTTGAGAAGTAGTTAAGTCTACAGAACCAGCAGTTACACTTGCAGCTTTATTTGTAGAAGTAACGTTTGCGTTAACTAAAGTCGCTTTACCTTTAATTGCACTTACATTCGCTTCACCATCTTGTGAACTTACATTTGTGTTACTTAAAGTTGCGTTACCGGCTCTCGCTTCTACTTTAGCGTCACCAGTTTGTGCAGTTACATTTGAACTCGTTAAGTTAACATCTTTTTCTGCAGTTACTAATGCTTCTCCTGTAGATGCACTTACATTACTTGAAGTTAAAGTTGCACTACCTGAAGTTGCATTAACTTTAGCTGCTGTACCTTTTACTACAGAGTTAGCTAACTCTACAGATCCACCAGTTACACTTGCAGTATTACTATCCGCAGATACTTTAGAGTTAGTTAATGAAGCTGTACCACTAGTTGCAGTAACATTTGCTTCTCCTTGTAGTGAGGTTACATTAGCATTAGATAGAGTAGCTTCTGAACCAGTTACTTTTGCTTCACCAGTAGTCGCACTTACATTACTATCAGTTATGCTAGCTTTGCCGTTTGCGGTCACACTTGCTGAATTACCAGCTACATTTGAGTTGGTAACCTTAGCTTCGCCTGAAGTTGCCTCAACTGTTGCTGCACCTTGTTGTGAAGTTACATTTGCATTAGATAGAGTAGCTTCCGTACCAGTTACTTTTGCTTCACCTGTAGTCGCACTTACATTACTATCAGTTACGCTAGCTTTGCCGTTTGTTGCGGTCACGCTTGCTGAAGTACCAGCTACATTTGAGTTGGTAACCTTAGCGTCACCTGAAGTTGCCTCAACTGTTGCTACACCTTGTTGTGAAGTTACATTAGCATTAGATAGAGTAGTCTCTGTACCAGTTACTTTTGCTTCACCTGTAGATGCACTTACGTTACTATCTGTTACATTTGCTTTACCGTTTGTAGCATTTACACTTGCTGAAGTACCAGCTACTTTTGAGTTAGTAACATTAGCGTCGCCTGAAGTTGCTGTAACTGTTGCGGTATTTTCTGTAGAAGTAACATTTGCTTTGCTTAAGTCTACAGAGTTACCTGTTACTGAAGCTGTACCTGTGCTTGCAGTTACATTTATATCTTTTAAGGTAGCTTTGCCACTAGTCGCAGTAACTGTTGCTGTTTCCCCTTTTACAGTTACGTTTGTAAGCTCAGTTGCTGTGCTTGCACTTACATTAGCTAATTTTGTAGCTACTACTGAGGCATTATTTAGGGTAGCCTTGCCCGAGATTGCTGTCACTACAGCATCCCCTGAAGTTGCATTTACTTCTGTATTCGTTAAATTCGCATCACCAGCTTTCGTGGTAACAGTTGCATTAGCACCCTTAACGGTTACGTTAGATAAAGTTGCTCCTGTAGCAGCATTTACTGAAGCATTCACCGCAGCTGTTAACGTAGAGTTATCTAAAGTTGCAGTACCCTTAGTTGCATTAACAGTTACATTACCTGCTGTACCGGTAAACGTAGATTGATTTACAGTTACACATTGAGCAGTAATGTTAATTGATCTACCTGCTTCTAAATTAGTCTTATTAGCTACTTTAACTTCACCTGCAGAAGAGGTTAAGTTGATATCTAGACCTGCTTTCACAGTAACACCAGAAACATTCACTCCTGCAGAACCACTTGCACTCACATTACCTGCGGTTGCAGTTAAAGTTGCACCAGTGATGTTAGTATGAGCTGTGCTTAAACCACCTACTGACACATCACCTTTAGTTGCAGCTAAAGTGCCATTAGTAATATCAATTGAACTACCACGCACAAAAGTATGGTTCGCCGCATTTGCACTGAGGTTGTAAAGTTTTACAGCTTGAGTTGCACAAATAGTGATGTTTTCACTAGTTGAAGTAGCGGTACTATTGCCAACTTTAACATCTTTACCTGCAAATACTACTGAAGTTCCATTTACTTTAGTTTGCTCTAAACCTAGGTTCTCTGTTGCAGTTAGGTTAACTTCACCCGTCGCTGTAAGATTAGAAGAAGTAGCATTAATGTTATTCGCTTTAACTACAAGACTATTTGCCGTAGCAGCTACATTAGCATTACTAAAGGTTACATTGTTTTGTACATCAACATTTACTTTAGTTGCAGTTACATTAGTGTTGCTAACTTTTAAGTTAGAACCTGCAGAAGTTGCACTAAAGTTTACTTGACCTTTCTGCGCAGCCACTACCGATTTATCAATGGTAATGTTGTTAGATGCAATAAAGTCTACATTCTCATTGGTAGAAGTATAGTTACCACCTGAAGCAGAAATATTACCGGTAGAAGCATTTACCACTACTTTGTTCACTGCACTCACGCCTGAGTTATCAAGATTTACATCTCCTGATTTAGCTACAACTGCAGCATGATTACCCGCTTGTAACTGCGCATTAGGTAATAACACATTACCATTTGCGGTTACAGTGATATTTTCTTTTGCGGTAACTTTTGCTTGTGCACCACTGGTATCGCCATTAACAATATTTTGTTTCGCACTCAGGCTAATGCTTCCTTGAGCAGAATCCATTGGAGAACCACTAAATGTTAGATTACCTGTAGTTGCATTTACAGTAATGTCTTGTTGAGCGGTTACTGAAGATTTAGTTAAGGTTACATTCGCACCGTAAAGGTTAGCAGCCTGTTGTGCATTTACTGCAGAGTTATCTTTTAATTCAAGATTGTTACTTGCGGTGAGGTTTACATCCCCCGCAGTTGAAGTAAATGCGGTATTGGTTGCATTAATGTTTTGAGCATTTACTTTAAGAGCATCTTGAGATACTACTTTACTGTCAGTTAGGTTAACATCTTTGCCTACTTTAATCTCCACACTACCTGTAGCAGCTGTGAGATTAGAGTTGTTACCGATTAAGCTTCCTTGCTGCGCATCAACTACCACTTTACCAGCAGATGCGGTTGCGGTGAGGTTAGTGTCACTAACATCAATGTTACCCGTAGTTGCAGTTAAATTAACTTCATCTTGTCCAGTTACTGTCGTACCTTGTGAAGTCGTAATACTTGTCCCTTGAACTTTAGCGGTAGTACCGTTAACGCTCGTATTTACTAGATTCACAGTTTCTGAAGTTGCCTCTACAAGAGCTTGTCCTGCAGTTGCATTCACTTGGCTGTCAGTTAAAGACACAGACGATCCCTGTACAGTGGCACTAGTACCACGTACTTGAGAATTTTGACTTAGAGTTACAGCATCTGTAGCTTGAACTGTTGCAGTTCCTTCAGTTGAGGTAACAGAAACATTAGCTCCAGTAACACTACCGCTGGTAGCTTTTACTTGAGCACTGGTTGTACCGTTAACTTTAACGTCAGTTAAAGTTGCAGCTCCTGCTGAAGTATTTACATTTGCAGTGCTACCTTGAACACTTAAATTCGTTGCCGTTACTGAAGCACCAACTACACTTGCATCTTGCGTAGCAGTTACGCTAGTATTATCTAAAGTCGCCACACCAGTTCTTGCATCTACTTTAGCACTGCCTGCAATTGCCTCTACACTTGCATTACCAAGAGTTACACCTGTACCTTCTACAGTTGCACGTTTACCTCTAACCTTAGATTTATTACTTAAAGTTACAGCACCATCTGAAGCATTTACGCTTGCAACTCCTTCTGAAGAAGTGATTGTAGAGTTAGTTGCAGTCACGCTTGAAGACGCATTAACCTCTGCTCCTGTTTTACCAGAAACATTAGCATCTGTTAGAGTTACAGCTCCCGCTTGTGCTTCAACTTTTGTCGAGCCATTACTTGAAGTAATGCTTGCGTTATTTACTGCTACCTCGCCAGCATAAGAATTAATAGTTGCTCCTAGATTTCCAGATAGGGTTGCGTTTTTAACTTCAAGTTTATCAGTAGCAGTAACCATTAAAGTACCTTCAGTAGCCGTTACTGTACTATCAGTTACATTTAAGCCTTTACCTGAAGTAATAGTTGCATCATTACCTGCGGTGAGACTTGAGTTCTCTACTGCAGCTTTACCTGAAGCAAAAGCACTGATATCAACTTTAGAATCAATATTACTATCTTTGATTAAGAGTTGGTTATCTTGATCTACATAGGTGTAATCTACATCTTGCTGTAACTGTACTTCATTCGCTTTAATGCTAGAGTTAGTAATATTAAGGTTCTCACTTGATCCTACACTTACAGTTTGATTTGCGGTTAAGTTTGAGCCATCAACATTAATTGAACCTTTAGCATCTGTGCCGTTATTAGCAAGAGTAATGCCCTCTGTAGTTGCAGTTAAGTTCGAATTATTGGTGATATTAATGTCTTTAGTTGCTTCTACTTCGATATTTGTTGCAGTTACATTAGAAGCATTTACTTCAAGACTACCTACCGTAAATTTAACTTCAGCTCCTGCGGTAACATTACTTTGTTTTAAGTTCGCACTATTTGCCACAAAGAATCGAGTTTCTTTTGCTGAATTAATGCTAGTGCTGGTTAAGTTCGCATTTCTTCCCGCATGAACTTCTAGAGTAGAGGTTTTAGTTGTAAATGAAACATTATCAATTTCTACATCTACAGTAGCATTTAGACCTGTTGTAGTAGTTGCATTGAACGCAGACTTACCAGTTAAGCTAATATTTTGAGCGGTAATGTTAATTGAACGGGTTGCATCTATAGTTGTACCATTACTAATATTTACATTACCTTGCGGAGCTGAAAGATTTACATCACGACCTGAAGTAATTTTTGTTCCTGAAACATTAACTTCGTTGTTACCACGTACATTTACATCTGCATCTGTTCCTGTAGTTACAAGAGTTGCGTCTTTAATCGTTGCAGTTAAAGTACTTGCATTTCCTAAAGAAAGCTCTCCAGTGGTTGCATTTAAAGTACCATTCTCTACGTTAATTGTTTGAGCACGTACTTCAATGCCTTGAGCACTGATATTACTATTATTGAAGTTTGTGGTCGTAGCCGCTTTAATCGTTGCTTTACCACTTCTTGCAGTTACATTAGTACCTGTAAGAGTTGTTTGGCCAGCTGTTGACTCTAAATCAACTTGTTTACCTGACACACTTGAGTTATTTACGGTTAAATCGCTAGATCCTTTAACGCTTGTCGTAGCAGTAGAGTTAACTTTTACTTGCTCTAGACTTACTGTAGCCCCAGTTACTACCGCATCTCCTGTGGTTGCATTTACTTCGGTTTTTTCTAAAGTTACTGCTTGACCAGAGATATTAACTTTAGCCCCCACAACTGCACTATTGTTCACAATGCTCACACTTGCTGCATTCACTAAAGTCTCTTTAGCTGCCGTAATGCAACCTAAGCTTGCATTGTCTACAATTAGGCTACTTGCATTAACTTTAGTTTGGGTAGTACCGTAAACCTTACTTGCTTGATTTATGGTCACACTCGAGCCGTTCACAGAAGTGTTAGCTCCTGTTACCGATGAAGTATTAGTAATGTTTACATTTTTACCTTCAACTGTAGTATTGAGACCTGCAATTACGGTAGAGCCATTAATATCCACACTATCTGTTGCCACTAGGCTTGTATTGCCTTGGGTTGCTTTAATTGCAGAGTTGTTAAGAACATTAATGATTTTTCCAGAAACTTTAGTATCTGCTGTTTTTGAGGCTGCGGTAGAGTTATCAACTAAAACACGATTATTTGCTTCTAGACCTACTGAACCTTGTACCTCTAAAGTGGTATTAATCAGACTTAAATTATTTGCAGTTATGTTCAGGCTACGACCTACCTCGATGCTTGAGCTAGTAGCACCTATCAGCGATACATTACCCTCTGGAGATGCTAAGTTCAGATCTAAACCAGTTTTGATCGTAGTATCGTTTACAGTGATATTTTGCGTTCCTGACAGACTTACATTACCTGCAGAAGCAGTTAGATTAGTACCTTTTACAGTTACTACTTCTTTGGTCGTTGCATTACCTAAGTTGATATCCCCTTGAGCTGAGTACACTGATGTACCACTGAGGTTAAGCTTATCTGCATACACACTTACCAGTTTTTGTGCAGAAAGATTAGAGTTAGTAAAGTTTGCATTACCTGTAGCACAAACCGTTAAATTCTCTTTAGCTCTTAAATCAGAACCTGTAGAGGTTAAAGCTCCTGTTTGGATATTAGTATAGCCAGCACTACTATTAATAGTTGAATCTGTAACCGTCAGACTAGTTGTTGCACAGAAGTTAGTGCCACTAGTACTATTTATCACTGAGCCACTTTGTACCCTAGCTATAGCCACAGCAATATTGGTATATCCGGTGCTTGAGAAATTAGTACCATTAGAAGCAGTAAATGCTCTTACATTAGTAACTAAAATGTTTTTCGCACTTACATTAGTAGCACCAAGACCAAATACGTTGTACCCCTCAAAGCTAGCATTAACTTTAGCGGTAAAGTTAGAGTTATGGGTATAAAGAGTACCTGAAGTACCAACTACCGTAATGTTATTTCCACTAAAGTTACTATTACGCAGATTTGCTTTCGTACTATTAATCGTTAAGTTATTAGTTGCAGTTACAGTTGATTTTGCATCTGTATCTAGAGTAGTTGCGTTTAAGTTAACATCATTAGCCTTAATCGATGAGCTATTTACATCGAGATCAGGGGTATTTACATTTAATACCGTACCTGCACTTAGAGTAGAGGTATTAGTTACCGTAACGCAAGAACTCGCATTTATTGTCGTTGTCCCAGTAGTACTGTTAATTACGGAACTATTTACATGTACTTGAGTAGCATTTACAGTTGTACATGTAGTTGAATTAACTGTTGAACCTCCAAGAACATACACATTACCTGATGAAGAAATGTTGGTGGTAGTACCATTCACTGTCGAAGCTTCTAAAACATTTACGCTTTCTGAAGCATTTACGAGAGTATTGGTTTTAGCGTTTACGCTTGCTCCTTTTTGCAGATAAACATTTGCACCGTTAACGGTTGTGCAACCTGCAATTGAGTTTACACTTGATGCTGAAACGGTTACATTTTTACTTGCATCTAACTTAGTTGCAGTTTTAGAGTTAACTGTAGCTGCGTTTTGTACAGACACACTTGTAGCGTTCACTGTTGTTGTCCCTTCAGTTGAATTTACTGAAGCACCATCAACAGTTACATTATCTGTACCTGAAACTATAGTTGAAGTAGTTGAATTTACGTCAGCTTTATTACTAACCTCAATAGTTGGTGCACTTAAGTTAGTAACCTTACCATTTACTTTTGTATTCTCACCTGTAACATTCAGTGATTTAGAAGCAACAAGTTTTGTTGTTTCCGATGAGTTAACTTTAGAAGCTCCTTCAAATTTTAGATTAGCTGCACTTAAAGTAGTTCCAGTTTTTGAATCTATACTAGACGAATTTTGTACAGTTAATCCCGCTGTAGCTTTAAGTTCGGTCTTACCTGCAGTTGTATTAATACTACTTGCATTAATAGTCAGATCACTACCATTTAATGAAGTTAGTTGACTACTTGTAAGGGTAGAGCTTTGATTCACTACAATGCTTGGAGCATTAAGTGTAGTGTTAGCTCCTGAAATATTCGCTTTAGTTGCAACAATTGATCTAGTTGCACAAATTACCGTATTGTTAGTTGAACTTACATTCGAAGTATTGATAGTAACAGTATTACCTGAAATTGAAGTATTTTCTCCACTATGTACTGAACTACTTCTATTAAGTACAACCATACCCGTAGCATTGATACTGGTATTACCTTTACTACTTAAATTAGAGTTGGAACTTCTAAAGTTGGTAACATTATTTACATCAATATTACCAGCACTTAGATTAGAATTACCTAAACCAAAAGTACCATACTTAGTAAAGGTTGCATTACCGGTTGCTGTAAAGTTAGATCCAATTGCATTTAACCTACTTGTCGTACCACAACCCACTACATTTATATTCTTCCCATTAAAACTACTACTTAAAAGGTTAGCCTGATTACTATTAATGGTTAGGTTATTGGTTGCCGTAACAGCTGATAGACAGCTAGTATCTAAAGTAGGTGCATTTAAGTTAACATCATATCCTTTTACGGTTGAGTTAATAATATCTAGATCTGGAGTATTAACACTTAATGCTGTTCCAGCAGCGATTGTTGCTTGGTTAGTAAAGGTTACACATTCACTTGCATTAACCGTGGTTAAACCACCTGTACTATTCACCACCGAACTATTTACATGTACT
Source organism: Psittacicella gerlachiana (assembly GCF_003585965.1). Classification (GTDB taxonomy): domain Bacteria; phylum Pseudomonadota; class Gammaproteobacteria; order Enterobacterales; family Psittacicellaceae; genus Psittacicella; species Psittacicella gerlachiana. Next base: position 39,930 of record NZ_NRJF01000020.1, read on the forward strand.
TGGGTTGCATTTAAGGTTGTACTAGAAGTAGAGTTAACAGTTGAACTCTCAAGCACAGATACCGTTCTTCCCGCAGAAAGATTTGTATTCGTACCATTTACCGTAGATCCGCCGAGAACATTAATGTTCTCTGAAGCATTCACTAAGGTAGTAGTAGCGGAGTCTACTGTTGCACCGCTTTGCAGATATACATTGGTAGCGTTAAGAGTCGTACTACCTGCAGTTGAGTTAACTTTTGAAGCTGAAACAGTTACGTTCTTAGTTGCATCTAGTTTAGTTGCTGTTTTAGAGTTAATTGTCGCAGCATTTTGCACAAATACTTCTGCTCCACTTACAGTAGTTGTGCCTGTAGTAGAGTTTACGGTTGCATGATCAACTACAACTTTAGTGCTACCTGTAACCTTAGTTGAACAGGTTGAGTTCACATCAGCATTATCATTGATTTCAATAGTTGGAGCTGTGAGACTAGTATCCTTACCTTGAACTTGCGTTCCAGTCCCCATAATACTCATAGAATTTGTAGCATCTAATGAAGTGGTCGCTGAAGAGTTAACTTTAGAGCCACTCTCTACTTTTAAGGTCTTAGAATCTAAATTAGTGCCAGTTTTTGAGTCTATACTAGACGCATTTTGTACAGTTAAGCTTGAAGAAGCTTTTAATGTAGTGCTACCCTCTGTAGTATTAATACTACTTGCATTAATGGTCAGATCTGTACCATTTAACGAAGTCGACTTAGTACTTGTCAGGTTAGAGCTTTGATTCACAACAATGCTTGGAGCATTAAGTGTAGTGTTAGCTCCAGAAATATTTGCTTTTATCGCAAAAATTGATGCAGTTGCACAGATCACCGTATTATTCGTTGAACTTACATTCGAAGTATTTACGGTAATAGTTTTACCTGAAAGACTAGTATTTGCTCCACTAGTTATCGAGCTGTTACGCACTAATGAAATTCTATCAGCAGAGATACTAGTGTTGCCGGTAGTAGATATATTAGTAACTGACCCCATGAAATTCGTAACACTACTTACCTCAAAATTCTTCGCCGTTACATTTGAATTAGGTAAACCAAAGGTAGCATATCCTTTAACGGTTACATTGCTACTTACAGCAATATTTGATCTTTGTACCATTAATAATGAAGTTCTACTACTTGTGCCACCACCTAGAACTTCCATATTGGTTGCTTCGAAGATACTATCAATTAAATTTGCAGTGTTACTCTTAATAGCTAAGTTATTAGTTGCGGTAATTGTAGAACAACTAGTATTCAGAGCTGTTGCATTTAAATTAATATCCTTAGCTTTTACCTCTGAATTATTGATGTCTAAATTTGGTGTATTAACACTTGCAGTAGTTCCAGCTCCAAGAGTAGCTCGGTTAGTAAAGGTTACACATTGACTTGCATTAACAGTAGTTGATCCAGCTGAACTATTTACCTTAGAGTTGTTAACCGTAACTACCGTTGCATTCACTAGTGTACTATCAGTTGAATTAACAGTTGATCCACCAAGTACATAAACAAAGTTTTTCGCAGAAAGATTAGTATTCTTACCATCTACAGTCGATGACCCTAAAACGTTAATGCTAGCTGAAGCATTAATTAAGGTCGTAGCAGCTGAGTTAACTATTGCACTGTTATCAAGATTTACATTCTGAGCGTTTAAGGTAGTGTAGCCTGCAGTAGAGTTTACAGCTGAACGTGAAACATTAATGGTTGTACCATCTAACTTAGTTCCTGTTTTTGAGTTAATAGTTGCTGAATTTTGTACAGACACAGTTGTAGCGTTCACTGCTGTTGTGCCTTCAGTAGAATTTACTGAAGCCCCGTCAACAGTTACCTTTTCTTTACCTACAACATTAGTTGCGGTAGTTGAATTTACATCTGCTTTATTGCTTAACTCAATAGTTGGAGCACTAAGGTTTGTAACCTTACCTTTTACTTGAGTTCCATCACCGGTAACACTCAGAGAAGTAGTTGCCGTTAGCTGCGTCGTCTCAGAAGAGTTTACTTTCGCACCACTCTCAACTTTCATATTTGCTGAGTTTAGAGTTGTGCCTTTTTGCGAGTCAATAACTGCACCATCTTGTACCGTTAGCGTTGAAGCATTTAGCTCAGTTTTACCAGCCGTAGAGTTAACTCTACTTGCGTTAATAGTTACATCAGTTCCATTAACAGTCGCTAATCGACTTGCCGTAATTGTTGAACTTTGATTAACTACGACGCTATTTGCCTCAATTGTTGCATTAGCTCCTGAAACATTAGCATTCTTAGCTACAATCGTTGAAGTCGCACAAACATCTGCATTATCACTTGCAGTAACATTAGATTCACTTACAACTACGTTAATACCTGTAACGGTAGTATTAGTACCATTTACTTTAGAACCAGCAAGCAGTTTATTTTCATTTGCTGACAAGGTAGTGTGTTTTGCACTATCTACGCTCGTATTAGTCAGCGTTAAACTTGCAATTGCTTGAACGGTTGCATTCCCTGCAGTAGTATTGATTTGGCTATTGGTTAACTCAATCGTTGTACCATTTACTTCAGTATTATTAGTTGCATTTAAGCTACTATTATCTAATTTAATAGTAGTTGAGTTCAGAAGAATGTCTTTACCAGTAACATTGGCTTTACTTTCAAGAGTAATGCAAGTAATAGCATTTAATCGAGTTGTTTCGCTACTTGAGATATTTGAAGCACTTACACAGATTTGGTCACCAGTTAAGGTTGTGTTTTTCGCTGCATTGATTACAGAACCTTGGTTTACTACAACCTGAGGTGCATTAACGGTAATATTACCTTTTTTGGTTCCTATAGTACTGTTAGTTGAATTAAATGTACCAACATCAGAAGTGAAAGTAGCATTACCTGTTACATCTAGTTTCATACCAACAACACTAATATCGTTACCGGTAATATTTAGGTCACGACCTATAGTGAAACTACTACTTTTTGTTGAGCAAATCGTAATTTCAGCGCTCTCACCACTGAGATTTAGATCTAAGCCAGCTTTTACATTGGTATTAGTTAGATGTAACTCATCCGTGCCACTAAAGCTTACATTACCATGTGAAGAATTAATATTCGTACTCGAAGCATTAATTCTTGAAGTAGTCTCATTACCAAGATTAATGTCAGAGGTTGCTCCTTTACCGGAGATATTTGAATTCTCAATCTCAATTACTAAAGCTGAGAAATTAATTTTTGCGTTACTTGTAACATTAGAATCGGTAACTTTTATCGTACCACTTGAAGTGCAAAGATTTAGATCACCTGTACCTGAGGTTAAGTTAGAGTTATTTATATCTAATAATCCAAGAGCTTTTCCTTGATAGAAAGTAAGTGAGTTAGTTGCTGTCGCATTTGAATTTTTAAAGCTGAAATTACCTTGGTTAGCTTTTACATCAACACTTACTCCAGCAGTTAAATTCGAGTTGTTGAAGTTTAAATCTGCTCTTGTAATATTTACAACTGTATTTTGTCCCGCAAGTAAGTTCGAACCATTTATATTTACCTCACTATAACAAGTTCTATGTTGGTAAACACTAACGTTATTTTTCGCTTTTAAGGTTGAATTATCTAAGAAGAAAGAATTTAACGGTGTTACGTTGCCTGTAGTTAAAGTAACATTATCATTTACCGAAGCTACGTAAGAACCATTGGTAATGTTAACGGCTTTTACTCTCTTATCTCCACCTAAAGTAATGTTACCTTGTGCGGTTATATTAGTGTGATTTAAGCTTAAAACTCCATTTGTAAACAATACTAGTCTGTCACTTGCGTTAGACCCTAAAGCTGTCACACAAGAGTTAAATAAACTTATATTTGCACTTGAACACATTGAGTTAGTAGAAAGATTAACAAAATGACTCTTAATATTTACACCATTCGCAGTTAAGTTTGTTAATCCTAATACCAGCGTCGAAACTCCTGAAGTGGAGTCTGCTTTGTCACTTGTTCCTACAATGTTTGTATTTTCTAAATACACTCTGCCAATAGATACTACTTTAATATCCCCTACTGCAGATTTTTGTAATTCAGATCCACTAATTCTAATCCAAGAAGTTGAACCTACTGCTTTTGAAGAGTTTACAATTAATAAATCACCTGTAGTTACTGAAAGATTACTCCCTGAGATAGATAAATCTTGGTCAATGGAAATATTAACACTCGTAGCACTAAAGTTCGAAGAGCTTATATAAGTTTTCTGCCCCCACACAGTAGCTGTATTGGTTGCTGAAAAATTAGTTCCACAAATACTAATTACCGAGCTATCTGTATTAGCTCCAATATTACTTGCACTTACCGTACTATTACTTATTGCTATTTGAGTTCCTAGATTTTCATTACTAGTTTTGAAAACATTAACATTTCCTGAAGACTTGAACGAAGCATTTCCGGTTAAACTAGCATTAAGGCGATTAACATTTAGACGTGTATTTGAGGCATTAAAAGTTGCATTAGTACCGGTAATATTTAAGCCGTCAATTTCAAACCAGTTAAAATAGTAACCAGTAGTTGCAGTAGCTTGAGCAGAATTAACTCTATCTGTTCTATTTGTAATATTAAAGTACGTTTCTTTAGCAATAATAGTAGAATCTACAAATTTAGAAGCACCAACATTATTACCACCATCATAAACAGCGTAACCAGTGGTAATATTACCACTAAAGTTTTCAGGAGTATTAAAGGTTACATTGGTAACATTAATACTTCCGTATTTATTGTAGAAAGTAATAGTTTTAGAACTATTAAAGTTACTATCACTAAATGAATAATAACTATTACTCACCCCACTAGCATCTAATGAAACATTAGGAGTTACATTTATGGTGATATTTCCTCTTACCCCTTCAAATTTATTTTTTGTTACATTCGAACCCTTATTTCCGGTAATATTAAAAGTAACATTATTCGCAACGTTATAAGAAACACTTCGACAAATATCTAAACTAAAGGCATTTAAATTTACATTTCCTGTATCACTAAAGGTAGAATTCTCAATTGTAATATTTCCATACTTATTACTTCCTGTAAACGAAGCTCCACCAATAGTAATATTTGCATAAGTTGTTGCTGAGTTTAAAGTCGTACCGTTAATACTAATAGTAGTATCATTTTGACGAGACTCTATCAATGTATTATTTGATCTTAATATTGAAGAATTTTCGCCACTATAATTTATATCTATTGATCGATTTGCACCTATAGTTAAGTTGTATGTTGCATACAGATTACTACCTGTAATAGTTACATTACTTGCTCCACTATAAGCACTTACTAAAACATGATTGCCACTAACCGTAGAAGAACCACAAATGAAAATATGTCCAGTTGTACATAAGGAAATATTATTTGCTGCAGTTAAAGTAGAATTGGTAATGTATACGTTCGACTGTACAGGGTTATCTTTGTTTGAGGTATTAAAAGTGAAACAGTTAGCGTTTATAGTTGAATTTATAAAGCTAATCTTCGATCCAGATCTTGGATTTTGAAAATCGATATTACCTTTTAAGGTAATTTTACTATTTAAAAAGGTATAACCAAATCCGTTCTGATCAGAAATATTACCATTCAAATATAAAGTTGTTCCGGTATTACTCGAATTAATTTCATTATTCAAATGATAGAAAAGAATCTCACCTTTAGCTTGTAAAGTTACACTACTCCTATTAAGCCACTCACTTACATTAGTAGCTCTAAGTAGAGAAAAGTAATTACCACTCTGACTTGGATTTACTTGATAAGAATTAGAAGGCATATTTGATAAATCATATTGAGTATAAGTAGAACGAACTGAACTACAAGAAGTTGATCCGTCCCAACCTCGATTAGTTAAATATGGATCTCTATTTAAAGAACTTACATTGCCCTCTCCTACAGTTTTATTAACTATTAAAAGTCCCATAGGGTCAATGAGCCAGTTACCTGCACTACCATAACTGGAAATAGTATCTACATAGATATTCTCAAAAAGATTTAAGTCATCCCCTGAAGTCTCGATAAATCCCCCATCCCCATAGA
>NZ_NRJF01000200.1 GCF_003585965.1 Psittacicella gerlachiana
CAATATTAAAGATAAACTATGGAATAAATAAAGAAATGAGCAAATGAATTTCTGATTTGATTTATGTAAATCAAAATTATTCTCAGAAAACTAAAGATTCTCTCTGAGTAAAGGAATAGTTATTATTAAAATTCAGATTAACGATTTATCCTCTTGATAAAAAGAAAGAATTTTACTTAGCTTAGGAGTATAGATTTTATAAAACATTCCTTAGTGGCTTGTATTTTCTTTTCCATTTATAAAAATTAGGAGTAGAATAATTTACGTCAAGGATAGAGATATCTTTGTTTTATATTATCTATAATCAAAATTAAGGCTCGTAAAAAATGCGTAAATCATTAAAAGTAACTTTATTTGCAACTTTAGTTTTAAGTCTGAGTGCTTGTAGTAATCTAAATAGCACCCAAAAAGTAGAAACCACTTCGTTAACTGATGGACAGTTAGCAGGTCAACAATTAGTATCTGCGGTAGCTTGGGTACAAAACTCAGGGGAATATCGTGCTTTAGCATATCAAGCATTTAATTTTGCCACTATTTCTTATCAAAATGCTCCTGTAGTAAAAGGAAAGGGGAAAGCGGTAATTGTGGATTTAGATGAGACTATGATTGATAATAGTGATTATCAAGGAGGAGTAGTAAAATCAGGAGTTCCATTTAATAATACAACTTGGGGTAAATGGGAACAAGCAGGTAATCCTAAAGCAATTCCTGGAGCGGTGGCTTTTGCTCAGTATGTCGCAAAAAATGGCGGAACCATGTTCTATATTTCTAACCGTCAAGAAGCTAATCTTGCACATACAATTGAAACTTTAAAAGCCTTAGGTTTCCCTGGCGTTTCAAGCGAAACGGTATTATTACAAAGTCAAGGAGGAACTTCGTCTAAAGATCCTCGTTTCGATAAAGTTAATGCAAAATATAACGTTGTACTTTATATTGGGGATAATTTAACAGACTATCCACAAGTTAGTAATTTAACGACCACACAAGCACGTAATGCTTGGGTAGAACAAAATGCAAATAAATTTGGGATTAAATATGTAATTTTACCTAACCCTATGTATGGAAATTGGGTAAGTGCTTTAGCTCCAAACTTTTATAAAAATTCTTTAAGTGAACAAAACAAACTAAAAGTTGATGCTATTAGAGCTTGGGATTTAACAAATTACAAATAATCGCTCATTTTTTTGTTAAAATAAAGAAACCTCTCTGAACATTTTAATTTAATTAAAATGCAAAGTTATTTCTTTCCACTATAAAAATAAATTCGAGGTTTTTTGTGAATTCTAAATTATCTACTCTATCACTTGCGATTCTTGCAGCTTTTACTTTAGGGGCGTGTACCTCTAATTCAAATGTTGTAACTGATACAGCTAATAATGTAACATTAACGCAAGAGCAATTGGCAGGGGCTTATTTAGTTGGAGCTACAGCTTGGGTACAAAATGCAGCTGAATATCGTGCTTTAGCTTATCAAGCTTTTAATGTAGCTACAGTAGCTTATGATCAAGCACCAAATGTTCGTGGTAAAGCTAAGGCTGTAGTAGTTGATCTTGATGAAACCATGATTGATAATGGTGGTTTCCAAGGTGCGATTGCTAAATATGGCATTGCTTATAATTCTAAAGATTGGGGCAATTGGGAAAAAACTGGAAAACCAACAGCAATTCCAGGAGCACTTGAATTTGCAAAACATGTTGTGAGTAAAGGTGGCGTAGTTTACTATGTATCTAATCGTCAACATGCGAACTTAGAATATACTAAAGCTAGTTTAATTGCTTTAGGATTCCCAGGGGTTTCTGACGCTACAGTTTTATTAAAAGACAAAGTATCTTCAAAAGAACCAAGATTTGAAGTTGCTAATAGTAAACATAATGTAGTAGTTTACGTAGGTGATAATTTACGTGATTTCCCAGAAGCTGGCAAATTTAATACTACTGCAGAGCGTAATGCTTGGGTTGACCAAAACAAAAAATATTTTGGTAATAAATTTATAGTTTTACCTAATCCTATGTATGGTAACTGGTTAAGTTCCTTAGCTCCTAATTTTTATAGTCACAGCTTAGCTGAACAAAATAAAATTAAGGTAGATGCAATCAAAGCTTGGGACTTATCTAATTATAAATAGTATTTAGCTATTTAAAATAAGCAGAGCCTCTAACATTATCGATAATGTCAGAGGCTATTTTTTGTATACTAGTAAATGACAAATCAACAAATTTTTACAATCGCTTTAATTTTACTTTTAAGTATTGAAGATGAGCCTATATCTCTAGAGCAAAGTTTTTACACTGCCGAACAAATTTTTGGTCAACAACTGGTAAGTGCACTTCTTTGGCAGCAACAATCAGCAGAATACAAAGCCTTATGTTATCAAGTATTTAATCAAGCTCAACAAGCTTTACGTAATTTAAATACTAAGGGTACAATTTTAATTGATGTAGATGAGACTTTACTTGACAACTCAACTTTTGAAGCAGGTTTAAGTAAGTATGGGTTATATTTTCAAGCTCAAGCTTGGGATTTATGGGAACGAGAGGGGGCACCTTCCTTAGTACCTGGAGCTTTAGAATTTGTAAAATTTGCTCACCAGTGGGGAGCAAAGGTGTATTATGTTTCTAATCGTTATGGGAAGAATTTACAACCTACCATAGAATTGTTAACTAGGTTAGGTTTTCCGCAAGTGAGTAAAGATACTTTATTACTACAGTTTACTAATGATTATAGTGAAACTAAACAAAAGCGGATCAAAAGAATTATTGCCCAAGAAAATGTCATTATGTTTGTTGGGGATATGATTGATGACTTTTATACTGAAGAAGTGTTTACAAGTAACCAAGAACGTAAACTATGGGTAGAAAAGGTGAGATCTGAGTTAGGGAGTAGATATATCATTTTGCCTAATCCGGTATATGGAAATTGGATGACTTATTTGCAGCCTGGATTTTATAATTTAGAACTTAGTGAGCAAAATAAAGTTGCGATTTCTACTTTAATCGCTTGGGAAATAAATAATTATCAATAATATACTATGAGTTTAACAAATGCACAGTTAATTAATAATTTTATCCAATCAGTTTCCTTAGTAGAGCAAAAAAGCGAAAATACGGTAGTTTCTTATTATTATAATTTAGGCAAGTTCTATAAATGGAATTTTGAAAAGCAAAATTTAGATTTTGCTCAAATGGATACCAATTATCTTAATGCTTATTTTATAGAGAGTAAAGCCAACAAGATTTCGGTAAATACTTTGCGTCATTGGTTAGTAACCTTACGTTTATTTTTTCGTTATTTATTTACTCAAGGAATCATCTCTACAGATCCTACCTTAAAGATGGTATTACCTAAGGCAATTAAGCCGAAGATGGTATATTTAACAGAAGAGCAAATGCAAACTTTATTAAATCAACCTGATTTAAGTAAAAGTAAGGGGATTAGAGATAGAGCTATGTTAGAGTTACTTTACTCTTCTGGGTTACGAATTTCCGAGCTTATTAACTTAACGTTTAATCAGCTAAATAGCCAAAATATGACCTTGAGAGTTAAAGGTAAAGGAGCAAAAACTAGAATTGTACCTATTAGCTATTCGGCATTATATTTTTTAAATCATTATTTAACCCAATATAGGTATCAACAAGAAGTATTAAGTGAATATATTTTTGCCAATGCCAAAGGTGAACCTATGACTAGAGCAAATTTTTGGCAAAGAATTAGAAAGTATGCTCAAAAATGTTTTGCGTTTGACTTAACGGGTTTTGGACCGCATAGTTTACGTCATAGTTTTGCGACCCATTTACTCAACAATGGAGCAGATATCCGTAGTGTACAATCGCTTTTAGGGCATGCGAGTTTACAAGCTACACAAATTTATACTCATGTCGCAAATGAACAGCTCAAGAAATTACACCAAGAATTTTCTCAAGAGAGTTTACCCTCTTATGAGCAAATGGTAGAGCAATTATCAGAAAATCTTAAAAAGTTTAAAAATTAAAAGTTATAAGATCTCTAATAGAGTCAAAGTTATAAGAGCCTAAAAGAGTAAAAGTTATATAATCTTTTAAAAAGCTGTTTGAGATTTTGATTTAAATGAAAAAGAAAATCCTGGTTATTTGCTTTTGTTTTTTTACTTTGTTATAATAACTAAGATATATTTACATAAAACCACAGATTTCGGGGCTGTTCTGGATTCGACGGGATTATGGAAGTTTCAAGGGCATGTAAAGTCGAAGAGCTTTTAAAAAACTTCAAATAAATATAAATGCAGACAATGCGTTCTTTGGCCGTGCTAACAGCAACGGCGTAGCTTTAGCAGCTTAATAACCTGTATAAAGCCATCATACTCTAGCTTTTACTGGTGGGTAATAGAGAATAAATGATGCCTAATAATATTTTACACTAGTTAGTAAATAGAAGTTCAGATAGGACTTTTACTTATGAAATTTAATCTATCTAGTCTTGTAGGTCTTTGGTCTTATTTTGTGCTACTTGATGAAATTTAAAATAAGAATAAACATGTAGAACTTGGGATGGACTAATTTCGGACAGGGGTTCAAATCCCCTCAGCTCCACCAATTTTGTTACACGAGAGTGCAACATAACTTTTTTTATTAACTTATGACAAAGGTATATCGCAAACATCAAAAGTTGCCTATTCGCGAGGCAAGGTGGAAATGGGATTATTTAAATGCAAAATACCAAAAAGGCGAAAATATAACTAAATATATTGAGTCGGAAATGGTAAGAAAATTTGCCTTAGAGTTAATTAATTCCCGCGAATATCCTGAACAAATAGAAGACTGGGTAGCAAAGCATTTAAACCCAGAATTAGAAAAAAAACTTAATCTTGCAGTTAGAGCTCGTCGTAAACGCTCTTATGATAATGAAAAAATAATGTATGCTAAGAAAAGCGTATTTTTAGAGTATCAAGCGTGGAAAGTAATTTCAGATTTAGCGACCGCAAAAGATATAAGTTTAAGTGAAGCAATTTTACTTTTAGAAAAGTTTGCTTCTTCTGAAAAACTAGCTTCTTGGCAAAAAGAAGCTGAAGTTCCTATTACTAAGCAAGAAGAGCAAGAGTAAGGATAAGAGAAACTAAAGTAAGGGCTTTAAAGTTTAAGCATAGAATATTTAAAATATCTTACAAATTAAATAGTTTGTAAAGATTTTAAGCTAAAATAAAAAACCTAGG
>NZ_NRJF01000201.1 GCF_003585965.1 Psittacicella gerlachiana
ATTTTAAGAAGGATAACTGATATGGTAATTAAAACTTAGGGATAAAATTTAAAGCTTATTGTTTATAACAAAGTCCTCCAAACCTTGAACTTAAAGTTTGGAGGACTGATAATAATTTATAGAATATAACCTACTATTCATCAATATCTAAATCATCATCAGAGAAAGATAATTTAGTCGCAGGTTTTTCTTGAGTTGATTTATTTGTTGCTTCTTGATTTACAAAAAGATTATTACTTTCAGGTAATACCGGAGAGCGATATTCTTCTTCAACCTTAGGATTATTATTTGTAGCAACTTGTGCTCCACCTAAGAGTTCAAGGAGTTTTTGTCTTGAAGCTTCATCAAGATTTTGTAAGCCAGCTAAAAGAATATCAGAGTTTGATGTTGCTTCTTCTTTTACTGCAGGAGTAGGTTTAGTATCTAAAACTTTTGCTTCAGCATTTTGCTTAATTGCTAAATTATTAGTATTAGGAGCTACTTTTGGTGCAGTTTGACTCGTTTGAGGCTGAGCTTTAATGCTTTGACTACGGTATGCTGATTCTTGAATCGGAGTCTCATGTTGTTCTTGATTACGGTTGCTATCATGAGTACCCATGCCTGTTGCAACAATAGTAATGTTTAAACGAGGTGTACCGTCTTCAGAATTAGGTAGTTTGTTATAAGCGAAAATAACTTGAGGTCCATTATTTTCAATTGACTCAATTTTCTCATCATCTAAATTCGCAAGATCGTCAAGAAGATCATCTAAAGAATCATCATCCTCTTGGTTAACACGAGAGAAGCGAGAAACAAACTGATTCATAATTCTTTGGGTAAAGTGACTTGAACACTCTAAAAGAATCAAGAAAGCTGTAGCTTGTTCAATATTTGAACGAGTTATTAGTGGAGAAGTTGTTACTTCTTTATAAATGTAGTCTATAGTTTCATCTGGATTTTCAGTAATTGAAGCTAATTCCTCACCTTCTAAACTACGATAGAGAATTTGCGATTTACCACCAGTGTTGAGGATAGTTTTTAAATCTTCAAAGTCAGTGTTAATCGTAGTTGGATTACGAATTATTTTAATTACTCCTGAAATTGCGTTAGAAAGAATTTTATTAGCTTCATCTAACCCTTGAGTAAATTCATAATCAGGATAAAAATCAACAATCTTCTGATTATCGATCATAATTAAGGAATCAGAATACTTATAAAGATTCTTTATTCCATAAAAGGCATTACGCTTACGATTTTCGTATTGGAAAGGTAAGGTTACTAAAGAAACAACTATAGCTCCTACATTTTTAGCAGTCTCTGCTACAATAGAAGAACCTAAAGTACCTGTGCCACCTCCCATACCAGCGGTAATAAATACTAAATCTGCACCCTTAACAATTTCGGTAATCTCATCAATAGATTCTACAGTTGCATTACGTCCAACATTAATGTTAGCTCCAGCTCCTTTACCTTTTAAAGTATCCTTGCCGAGAACTAATTTATTTTCACATTGTAGGTTATTTAAGCAGTTTTCATCAGTATTAAAAATATAATGAACTACACTTTTCCCTACATTATCCATGTAACCAGGTTGTTTATATAGATAATCAACAGCATTGTTACCAGCTCCACCTATCCCAATAACAATGATCTTCTCTAATTGATCTCTTTCTTTCATTTCTGTTTTACCGCCGTTTGAATTGAAAACAGGAAGTACAATTTCATTTTCCATATTTGTTGGAATTGTCATTAATGTTAAAACCTTTTATATGGTAAAGAATTTATACTTACGCAAATTTAACTTATTTAAAATTAAGTTATTTTTGCAAAATTACTTTACACACTGTTCTATAACTAATAAATAGCTTTCAGTTAATTATTATATAACAATGTTATCTAATAAAACTTTTAGCGTAAAAAAATTATAAATTTTGCAAAAATAATCTAATCTAAAAGTTTAAAAACTTGAGTATAGACTCCAAGAAACCTCTTCTTATAGGTTTAGGTTGAGCTAGATGAAAAT
>NZ_NRJF01000202.1 GCF_003585965.1 Psittacicella gerlachiana
GTTTATGATAAAATATAATACGTAAAAAATTGTAATTTTTATTACATAAAATAAGCTTTATTTTGTTTTATTTAATAAAAATAACAATTTTATTTGTTATAAAAGTAAAAGATAACAATGTATTGTTATAAAAATCAAAAAAATTGGAAAATAATTTAGCAATGTCGAATACAAGATCATTTAATCGTAGCAACTCAGAATTTCGTCCAGTTAAGATTACCAGAAATTGTAATATTTGGGCTGAGGGATCTGTATTAATTGAGTTTGGGCAGACTAAGGTTTTATGTACAGCTTCAGTTAGTAATAAGTTGCCTCAATTTATCAAAGACCAAAAATTAAATCATGGTTGGTTAACTGCAGAGTACAATATGCTTCCACGTGCGACAAGTACGAGAAACTCTCGTGAAGGACGTAAAGGTGGTGGTATCTCTGGTAGAACTATGGAAATTCAACGTTTAATTGGTAGAGCCTTACGCAATGCTGTTGATTTAGAGAAGATGCAAGACATTTCTATTGTTATTGACTGTGATGTGCTTCAAGCTGATGGAGGAACAAGAACTACAGCTATAAATGGAGCATGTATTGCTTTATATGATGCTTGTCAGTACCTAGTTACTAACGGTTTAGTTGCTGAAAATCCGTTTAAAGAATTTGTCGCAGCTATTTCTATCGGTATTGATAATGATGATATCCTTGTCGATCTAGATTATAGTGAAGATTCAAATATTGGAGCAGATTGTAATCTTGTGATGAGTGAGTCAGCACAAGTAATTGAATTTCAATTAAGTGCAGAGAAGCAGAGTTTTAGTAAGCAAAAGTTAGACCAAGTGTATACATTAGGTCAAGATAGTATTGAAAAAATTATAACATTACAAAAAGAAAGCTTAGGTATTGATAAGTAATACTCTCGGCGAAGAGAATTTCATTCATGGAAAATAACTTTAAAACTCATTTTGATATTAAAACCTTTCAGGGACTAATTTTAGCGTTACAAGAATATTGGGGCAGTGTAGGTTGTACAATTGTTCAGCCACTAGATCTAGAAGTAGGAGCTGGTACTTCACACCCAATGACAGTATTACGTGCTCTAGGACCAGAGCCTATTTGTTGTGCCTATGTACAGCCATCTCGTCGTCCTACTGATGGTCGTTACGGTGAAAACCCAAATCGTCTACAGCATTTTTATCAATTTCAAGTAATTTTAAAACCTTCTCCAGAAAATATTCAAGAACTCTATATCAATTCTTTAAAAATGTTAGGATTTGATACAGTGGAAAATGATATACGTTTTGTAGAGGATAACTGGGAAAATCCTACTTTAGGTGCTTGGGGACTTGGTTGGGAAGTATGGTTAAACGGTATGGAAGTATCGCAATTTACTTATTTCCAACAAGTAGGTGGACTTGAATGTAAACCTGTAACTGGTGAGTTAACTTATGGTTTAGAGCGCTTAGCTATGTATATTCAAGGAGTTGATAATGTTTACGATCTCGTGTGGTGTGATGGTCCGCTAGGAAAAACCTACTACGCAGATATTTTTAAACAAAATGAAGTAGAGCAATCAACTTATAACTTTGAACAAGCGGATATAGAGTTTTTAAGTTCAAGTTTTGAACACTACGAAAAAGAAGCAAAACGTTTATTAGAGTTAGAAAAACCTCTACCTTTACCAGCTTATGAGCAAATCTTAAAAGCGGCTCACAGTTTTAATCTTTTAGATGCGAGAAAGGCTGTTTCTGTTACGGAAAGACAAAGATATATTTTACGTATACGTACATTAACTAAATTAGTTGCAGAAGCTTATTATGCGAGTCGTGAAGCTTTAGGTTTTCCAATGTGTGACCGTATGCAAACTTTAGATAAGAAATAAACAAGGTAGAGCTAAAAATGACAGAACTAAATAAACATAGCTTTTTAGTTGAGTTAGGTACTGAAGAATTACCTCCATCAGATTTAAAAGATATTAGTAATGGTTTTAAAGAGGGCTTAGTATTAGCTTTACATAAAGCTAATATTGCTTATGAAAGTATTGAAGCTTTTGCTACTCCGAGAAGAATTGCGGTTTACCTCCAAGGTTTAAATAGTGTTGCCGATAGTCAATTAATTGAAAAGAGAGGACCAGCAAAATCAGCTTGCTTTAATGAAGACGGAAGCTTATCAAAAGCAGCTCAAGGGTGGTTAAATGCTAATAATCTAGATTTTTCACAAGTTAGCTTTTTAGAAACAGATAAAGGGGCTTGGTTATACTATTCTTTTGAACAACCTGGAGCAAGTGCACAGGAGTTATTACCTTTAGCTGTTGAAGAAGCTTTAGCAGCAATTCCTGTAGCTAAAGGAATGCGTTGGGGCAGTCACGAATTTAGTTTTATTCGCCCAGTGCATACTTTTACTATGCTTTTAGATGATCAAGTATTAGATGGTCAAGCTTTTGGTATTAAATCTGATCGTAAAGTGTTTGGACATCGTTTCTTAGGAACAAAAGAACTCTGTTTAAATCATGCTGATGAATACGAAACTCGACTGTTAAACGAAGGGATGGTAATTGCTTCATTTACTAAGCGTCGTCAATCAATACTAGAGCAAGTAAAAAAATTAGCTACACAAAATAATGGTTTTGTGAATTTAGAAGATGATCTAGTTGATGAAATCACTTCTTTAGTAGAATATCCTAATGTTTTAATTGCGAACTTTGAAAAAGAGTTTTTAAAAGTTCCTAAAGAAGCTCTGATTCATACTATGGAAGGGGATCAACGTTACTTCCCATTATTTGCAGATAGCAAATTTAGTAAATTATTACCTCACTTTATTTTTGTTTCAAATGTAAATCCTCAAGATCCTAGTCTAATTATTGCTGGTAATGAAAAAGTAATTCGTCCTCGTCTTTCTGATGCTAAGTTCTTCTATGAGCAAGATCTAAAAAGACCATTAGAAGATTTATTACCACGCTTAAAAATGGTTGTGTTCCAAAATCAATTAGGTACGGTTTACGATAAAACTTTACGTTTAGAAAAACTATCAAGTGTTCTAGCCCAAAAGCTTGGTGGAAATGTAGAATTAGTTATGCGTGCAGCTCGTTTAGCTAAATGTGATCTCATGACCAATATGGTATTTGAATTTACGGATACTCAAGGGATTATGGGGATGTATTACGCTCAGGAGTTTGGAGAAAATCCTGAAGTAGCAAAAGCTTTATTTGAGCAGTATTTACCTCGTTTTTCTGGAGATGAATTACCATCAACTCTTACGGGATCGATTTTATCTTTAGCCGATAAATTAGATACTTTAGTAGGAATTTTTGGAATTAATCAGCCTCCAAAAGGAGCTAAGGATCCATTTGCTTTACGCCGTGCAGCAATTTCTATTTTAAGAATTTTAATTGAAAATGGCTTTAATCTCCATCTTGGTGATTTAGTGCAAGCTGCAATTGAAATTTATGGTGATAAATTAACAGTTGCACCTGAGAAATTAAAAGCGGATATTTTAAGCTTTGTAAATGGACGTGTAAGATCTCTATACGAAGAACAAGGGTATACGGTTGATGAAATTCAAGCTGTACAGAATTTAGAAATAGATAATCCTTATGATTTCTATTTACGTCTTAAAGCGGTACATGAATTTAAAGATAATTTTGCTTGTGCGGATTTAGTAGCTGCAAATAAACGTGTAAATAATTTCTTATCTAAATCAGCTAATGCAAGTGAACAAAAAATTGATGAAGCTTTATTTGAAACTAATGAAGAAATCAATTTATATCAAGATCTATTAGTATTAGAAGAGCGTTGCTTACCTTTATATCGTAGTCAAGAATACTTCCTATTACTTTCTGAATTAGCAAGTGTAAGAGAAGATATTAATACGTTTTTTGATAATGTAGTTGTAAATGCTGAAAATGAAGATATCAGAGCAAATAGATATGCTTTATTAAATAAATTACATTTATTATTTAGCTTAGTAGCAGATATTTCAGCTTTAAATTATTAAAAAATAGATGCATCCTAGAAGAAAATTTAGGATGCTTATAGGAATATTATGTCGAAAAAAACTCTAGTTACCGTGGCTCTACCATATGCAAATAATGATCTACACTTAGGGCATATGTTGGAATATACTCAAGTTGATATTTGGGTACGTTATTTAAGAATGATTGGTAAAGATGTTTCATTTATTGGAGGAGCAGATGCTCACGGAACTCCAATTATGTTACGTTCTCGTTTACTAGGAATAACTCCTAATCAACTGGTTACTGACTTTAGAAATAATTATTTAGATATTTTTAAAGATTACAATATAAGTTTTGATAATTTTAGTTCGACTGAGAATAAAATTCATCATGATAATGTGCAAGAGATTTATAAAAATCTTGAGCAAAAAGGTTATATTGTTGAAAAAGAAATTGAGCAGTTTTATGATACGGTAGAACAAATGTTCTTACCAGATCGTTACATTAAAGGTGAATGCCCAAATTGTCATGCTCCTGATCAATATGGTGATAACTGTGAGGTTTGCTCTTCAATATATTCACCAACTGAATTAATAAATCCTTATTCAGTTCTTTCAAAATCGAAACCTGAGTTACGTAAATCTGTACATCAGTTCTTTGATTTACCACAATTTGAACAAAAACTTCAAACCTGGTTAACTGAAAGTAAGATTCAACCTGAGATCGCTAATAAAATGCGTGAATGGTTTGAACAAGGTTTACAACAGTGGGATATCTCTCGTGATGCTCCTTACTTTGGAATCGAAGTTCCAGGAAAAGCTGATAAGTATTTCTATGTGTGGTTAGATGCTCCAATTGGTTATTTATCAAGCTTCAAAGAGTTTTGCCAAGAAAAAGGTCTAGATTATGAAAGTTTAATCAGTGCTGATAATGAGCAAATGGAAATGTATAACTTCATTGGTAAAGATATTATTTATTTCCACTCTCTGTTTTGGCCTGCATTATTAATGGGAGCTGGATATCGTCTACCAAGTAATATTTTTGCTCATGGCTATGTAACGGTTAACGGGGTTAAGATGTCAAAATCTCGTGGAACCTTTATTAAAGCGAAAACATGGTTAAAATATGTAGAAGCTGATGCTTTACGTTATTATTATGCAGCTAAATTAAATCCATCAATTGCTGATGTTGATTTAAATTTAGAGGACTTTGTTTCTCGTGTTAATGCCGATATTGTGAACAAATATGTGAATATAGCTTCAAGGGCTTCTTCATTCTTAACAAAACAATTTAATAATCGTTTAGCTGTAGATCTTGATGAACCATTAAACTATCAAGCATTTACCACTAAGTTTGAAGAGATAGGGCAAGCTTTCTATTCGCTAAATTATTCTAAAGCAATTCGTGAAATTTCTGCTTTAGCTGATGAAGCAAATCGTTATTTTACAGAAAGAGCACCGTGGGTAATTGCAAAAGATCCTGAACGTCAAAAAGAATTGCATAGAGTTTGTACACAAACAATTTTCTATTTCAGAGCTATCATGACTTTATTAAAACCTATAGTTCCTGAAATAGTAGCCAAAGCTGAAGCATTTTTAGGAGAGAGTTTAACTTGGGCTAGTTTGAATCAGCTTCCATTTGGTAAACAAATTAATCAGTTTACTCCGATTTTTACAAGATTAGAAAATGCAACATTTGAGAAACTAATCGAAGAATCAAAAGCAGAAGCTCAAGCTGAAAAAGCCTTAAATGAAAAGTTACAACAAGACTTTGAAGCTAAACAAAATAATGGACAGGAAGATGTCCAACCAAGAGAGTTTATTTCTATTGATGATTTTACAAAAGTAGATTTACGTTTAGGAGTAGTTTTAGAATGCTCTGAAGTGAAAGAATCAAATAAACTATTACAATTTAAAGTTGATTTAGGTAATGGTGATATTAGAAATATATTCTCAGGTATTAAATCATATTACAACAAACCAGAAGAATTAGTTGGTACTAATGTAGTCGTAGTTGCAAATTTAGCTCCTCGTAAAATGAAATTTGGGGTTTCAGAAGGGATGATCTTATCAGCTGAAACTGCAGATGGGTTAAATCTAATTACGGTTAATGGGAAAAAATCTCCTGGTAAGGTAGCTTAATCGATAATTATTTGAAATAAGCCACTAATAATTCATTAGTGGTTTATTTCTAATCTATGGAATAAATATAGTGAATAATGCTATTTTCTATAAACCAAAACATTTATGGCGTGCAATCGTATGCATGTTAATAGCAATTACGCTATTTTGTTTATCAGTAACAAAATCAATAGAACCATTTAGAACCTATTTAGATAATTTAACGAATAGAATTTTTATAATTAACTATGGAACTAATCAGATAGTTAATCATATTTCTCCTAATTTTAAGGATGTAGGAGCCTTGACTACTGCTAATGAGCAGTTACAACGTCAAGTTGCTGAATTAAAATCCCAACTTTCACGTTTACAGGCTTTACAGGTAGAAAATGAGCAATTAAAATCTTTGTTCGGGATCAACAATCCTGAAGTTGCACGAACTTTAGCAGTAAATATTATTAATACTGAGCAAGGGGTAAAAAATAATATTATCTTTATTGATAGAGGTGCTGAAGATGGAATCTTTTATGGACAAAACATATTTGATTCTCTAGGATTAATTGGACAAATCATTTCTGTTTCAGATCGTCAAAGTCGGGTTTTAATGATTACCGACATAAATTCTTATGTTCCTGTTTATAATCTAAATAATCAAGAGCAATATTTATTAAAAGGAACAAACAGTAATGAACTTTTAGTTGAGTATGTGAGAGGAAACTCAGAGATAAAAGTAGGTGACTTACTTTACACATCAGGCTTAGCAAATCGCTTTATCTCTAATTATCCAGTAGCAAAAATTATCAAAGTAACTAAGGATAATAATGGAAATGTTATAAGAGCTTATGCTACCCCCTTAGCACAACTCAATAGTTTACGTTATATGGTAGCTGCTTGGCCTTATTGTCAAGTTTTACCAGATAATGTTTCGGCAAATTTAGTGTATCAACGTAGGTATTTGAGTCAAGTGCTTGAAAGAGTTAACAAAAACCGAAAAGCTAAAAGCTTTTTAGATTATCAATACAAGGGTATAGATCCAAAAACTCTTACATTTGCAAGATATCTTGAAAATATTAAGCATGTTACTATGGTAACTTCATTATCCTATAGTGGGGATGTAAATTTAGGGCATCAAAACTGTTATGTTATAAATCCGGAAAGAAAGTTAGAAAATAATGGAGGAACTAATTAATGCATAATCTAATTAGAGTTTTCTTCATTTATTTTACGTTTTTTCTAGGATTTGTAGTTTCTACTGTGCCTTGGAGTAGTGAATATATAAGTTTACGTCCTTATTGGATTTTAATTATTCTCTTAATTTGGACAATTAAGGATTCACGCAAGGTAGGTTATGTTACCGCCTTAGTTGTAGGATTACTAAGCGATAGTTTGGCAGGAACCCAATTAGGTGAACACGCTATAGCTTTTCTTATTGTAACTTTTATAAATACACGTTTGAGTAAGTTGTATGTAAATGTAGGTTTTATGTTCCAAACTATATGTACGGCATTACTTATTTTGATTTACTCTATAGTTATTTTTGCCTTAGAATTATTTTCTTATAATTTTATTCAATTTAATAAAGAGTTCTTCTTGCCTATATTGACTTCGACCATTATATGGGCATGGTTATTTACTGCAATTGGTATTTTACAATTGTGGTTAGCAAAACGTTATCGTATTAATTTTGGTAAATAAGATGACAAAATCAACACAACTTTTTACAGAAAGTAAAAAACACATCCCTGGTGGCGTAAATAGTCCGGTAAGAGCTTTTACGGGAGTTTATGGAGAGCCTATATTTATTGACAAAGCCGATAAAGCATATCTATATGATGTAGACGGAAATAAATATATAGATTTTGTAGGATCTTGGGGACCTGCTATTTTAGGGCATAATCATCCACAAGTAGCTAAAGCTGTTCAAGAATCAGTAGCACATGGTTTAAGTTTTGGTGCTCCTACAGCTTTAGAGCTAGAAATGGCTGATTACTTAACGCAACATATTCCAAACTTAGAATTAGTCCGTATGGTTTCTTCTGGTACAGAAGCAACCATGAGTGCAATAAGACTTGCTCGTGGTTATACGGGAAGAAATAAGATTATTAAGTTTGCTGGTTGCTATCATGGACATAGTGATGCTCTTTTAGTAAATGCGGGTTCAGGTGCATTAACGCAAGGAACTCCGAGTTCGGCAGGAGTTACGCCTGGAGCTGCTCAAGATACTTTAGTTGCTAAGTATAATTGCCTGGCTTCTGTAGAAGCTTTATTTAAAGCTAATCCTACAGAGATAGCTTGTATTATTGTTGAACCTGTAGCAGGAAATATGAATTGTGTTCCTCCAGTTGAAGGTTTTTTACAAGGATTAAGAGCTTTATGTGATCAGTATGGAGCTTTATTAATTTTTGATGAGGTAATGACAGGCTTTAGAGTCGATTTTGCTGGAAGTCAAAAATTATTTGGGATAAATGCTGATTTAATTACTCTTGGAAAGATTATTGGCGGTGGTATGCCGGTTGGAGCTTTTGGGGGCAAAAAAGAAATTATGCAACAAATTGCTCCTTTAGGTGGGGTGTATCAAGCTGGTACCCTATCAGGTAATCCCATTTCTATGACTGCAGGTTTAACAACATTAAAATTACTAAATCATGAAAGTAATTATAAAAACCTAGAACAGAGTACGACTTACCTCATAGAGGGGCTACAAGTCTTAGCTCATAAGTATGGGCATGACTTTTATACCACCAAAGTTGGAGGAATGTTTGGTTTCTTCTTCACAAAAGAAGAGGTTGTGGATTTAGAGACCGCTTCTAGAGCTGATATTGAAAAATATAAAAAATTCCATCAGTTTATGTTAGCAAATGGAGTATATTTTGCTCCATCAGCATTTGAATCTAGCTTTATGTCTTTAGCACATACAAAAGAAGATTTAGATTTTGTTCTTGAGGTTGCAGAAAAAGCTTTTGCAAATCTTTAGTTAGTTAAATAGTTTGAGGTTGATATATGGGGTTTAAAGTTTTTAATTTGTTGCTTTTGTGCGTAATATTATATTTAGTTTACGGCATTATAGCGGGAAGAAATGGGTATATTTATCTAAAAGATATGCGTGCAAAAGTTAGTGAGCAGTATGCTTTAAACACAAAGCTTCAACTTCAAAACGATTATTTACAACAGAGAGTAGAAGCTTTAAAAACTAATAATTTATTTACTTATGAATCTTTTGCAAGAAGACAATTAAATTATATTAGAAAGGATGAAATTTTCTTTCGTATTATAGATAGTCAAATTTTGCCAACTTTCTATTCAAAAGGACAAAGTAATAAATATATTCCCGCAGCTAATGCTCCTGTTCTCAATCCAGTTTTTAATAGAAAAAATTAGGTAGATTGAATGTCTAGATTTTTGGCTTTGGTATGTGCTGCTGGTGTTGGTTCAAGAATGCAACAGAATATTCCGAAACAATACTTGCAATTAGAATATGCTGGAGAAGAAAAAGCGATATTAGAAATAAGCTTATTAAAATTTTTAGGGCAAGTTGACAAAACTCTAGTCGCAGTCAGCAAAGATGATCATTTATGGTCGAAGCTAAAAATCTCTTCTCAACCCAATATACTTACCTGCTTTGGTTATGGACAAAGAATCCATACCGTGTACTCACTACTTGCCAATGCGATGGAAGTGTGTTGGCAAAATTCTTGGCAACCTGAAGATACTTTTGTCATGATTCATGATGCAGCTAGACCCTGTATCACTAAAGAGGATATAACAAGAATTAAAGACTCAACAAGTAAGTTAGATAATTTGTCTAAGATCTTAGAAAAGGGTAAAATTAATGATCCAATTGTTGGGGGAATATTACCGATTAATCGAATTGTAGATTCGGTAAAAAGAGTTGAACAAGAGTTAGTCAAAGAAAATCTAAATAGAGATCATTTAGTTTTAGCTCAAACTCCACAAACTTTTAATTTGTTATATTTGTATTATCTTTTGACAAAAATCTTTATATATTTAAATGAGTCGGTAGAAAAGGAGTCTTATTATCAACCTTATACTAGATATCTTGAGAAGTTTTCAGCTCTAAAAAAACTAGAAAATAGTAAAATAGCTGAAAATAAGTTATTGTATAATAAAAATTTAGAGGGTATGCCTGCTTCTCAAATATTTTCTAGTTTAACCGATGAAAGTGCAGTTTTAATGTATTTTTCAGATAT
>NZ_NRJF01000203.1 GCF_003585965.1 Psittacicella gerlachiana
TTAATGAAAATGAAATTGTTAAATTTATTCAACAATCTGCTGACTCTGCGGTATTAAATCGTGTATTAGGTGGTGAAGTTTCTAAAATTTTAGGTTCTTTACAATCTAATGGTAAAGTTTTCATTGTAAACCCTGCAGGTATTGTATTCGGTAAAAATGCAGCTGTAGATGTTTCATCTTTAGTGGCGTCAACACTGGATATTACTAATGAAGACTTCTTAAACGGTAATTACGTTTTTAATCAAGATAAAGACAAAGCTATTGCTCAAGTTATCAACCAAGGGATGATCAAAGTTGGTAAAGATGGTAGCTTAAGCTTAATTGGTGGTAGCGTAATGAATACTGGGGTATTAGAAGCTCGTGATGGCTCTATATTCCTATTAGCAGGTCAATCAATTACCATCCAAGACTTAAATAATCCATTAATCTCTTATAAAGTAACAGCTGAAAACAAAGCAGTTAACTTAGGTCAAATTATCGGTAAAAATGTAACTATGGTTGCTAATAAAGTAGCTCACGGAGCTAATAGCGACAGTTCATTTGCAGATATTATGTCAACCTACGGTAAAGATGCTTCTTCAGCTACAATTGATGCAAGTGGTACTGTAGTTTTATATGGTGCTGGTACTGCAAAAGATGATACTTTAACATCAATCGACTTAAAAGATGCTGATATCAATACTAATAAAGATAGTGTTGTTGTTACAAATGCTGAAATAAGAGCAAAAGATAAAGTACAGGTTTTAGGTGATAAAGTACGTGTAGGTGAAAGTTCATCTATCGTAGCTAACGGCGGAAAAGTTGAGATTGGTGGTGACGCAGAAGGTAAAGGTAATATCAAGCTTTCTGATGTAACTGTAATTGATGCAGGTGCAAAAGTTGATACTTCTGCTACAGGTGATGCTGGTGACATCGCTGTATGGGGTAATGCGACTTATGTTGACGGTCAATTCCTTGCAGAGTCAAAATCAGGTAAAGGTGGTTTAGTAGAAACCTCTGGTAAATATATCGATTTTGGAGATAACTTTGATGTAAGTGCTATTTCTGATTTGGGGATTGATTACTATGGAGAGTGGTTACTAGATCCTGTAACGCTAAAAATAGTGCATGGTAGTAGTACGTCAAGACCAGCTGCTATTGGTAATTGGTATGATGGTAATGTGGTATGGTCTAATACGGTTACTGATGCTTTAATTAATAGTCAATTATCTAAAACTAATGTTACCTTAATCTCTAGTGGAACTATCGAGATAAAAGGTGCAGTAATTAAAGGTAGCAATGGTAAATTTTTAAATATCAACTCACAATCAGAACATATTGTTATTGAGAATTCGAGTTTTGATATTGACTCAACCTTAACAATTGTAGGACATAGCTTTAGTGCAAAAAATTCTACCTTTAAAGCAAGTAGTTTTGTTCTTGGTTCACAAAATGATTACCATAATTATACTGGAACCAAGTGGCAAACAGTTTTAGTTAACTCTACTTTAATAGCTACTGGTACTAATACTTCATTCCTACGTGCAAACTCTTATGGTGGTTTTGAATCAACGAATAGTACGATAAAGGTTGAGAATGCAACTCTAAATCTTAAATCTAATTCTAATGCAACCTTTACGTGTACAACTCTAGCTGTTAAAGCTTTAGATATAGTTCCAAGAGCTTCTGTAGATTCTACTTTCACAATTAAAGATAGTAATTTTACAGTTTCTGATAGAACTGGCGTTGTTACTCCTAAAGCAACCCTAATTGTAGAAAATTCTACCGTTGATGGAAAAGGTACAGCGAATATTAATTTCCAAGTTAAAAGTGTAAACGTTAAAGATAGTAAATTCGCGAATACACAAAGTACTAACTTATCTACTGTAAATGGAAACCTTGTCGTAGATAACTCTACAATTGAAACTAAACAAGAAACTGCTTTACAGGCTGTTAATGGTGACATTACCTTTAATAAAGGGGTGTTAGATGTAGCTTCAGGTAACTTAAGTATTAATACTACAGGTACTGCCTCATTAAATGGAAATGTTGAAATAAAATTAAATGAAGATGCTTCATTAAATTTAAAAGCTGGTAAAGAAGCAAACATTGATGCCTTTGATGTAAAAGCAAAAAATGTAACTGTAGAAGGTGGTACAGTAAATGTTAGAAATTCAAAAGTAGAATCTTCTAATGCAAGTTTTACTGCGGTTGATAAATTAAATGTACAACAAAGTACAATTAATGGTTCTAACTCTGTAACCTTTAAAGCGACAAATTCTGATGTAACTGTAGCAAATAATAATATTAGTACTAATGGTACATTACGTGTTGAATCTAGTAAAAATGCTGAAGTGTTCGGTGATAATGCGAACTATACTTTAGGTACAGATGCAAACGTAGTTGTAAAAGCTGGTGATACTGCTAAAGTAGGAAACTTTGATGTTGAGATCAATAGTGTTACTTTAGAAGGTGAAAAAGTTGAAGCTACAAATAACAAATTTAAATTAAAACAAGGCTTTACTGTTGATCTAAACAAAACTTTAACTTTAGATAATACTACTGTTGAAGTTGCAACTGGTGAGGTTAATGTTTCAGCTAAAGAGGGTGTTACCCTTAAAAATAATTCAGGTTTAACTGGTACGAATGTAACTGTTACTTCTGCTAATGGTAATGTTGAGTTAACAAATTCCTCATTAACTTCTACTGTAAACCATACAACTGTAAATGGTTCATCTGTAATTTTAACGGATGCGACATTAAAAGGTGTATACACTGTTAACTTAACAGCTCATGGTGAAAGTGGGTCAGTAACAGCTTTAAGAACTAACAAATCTGATGCTGCGAATCTAAACATCTATGGTGATAGTGTATCTTTAACAGACTCAAGCTTTACTGGTAACGATACTGGTTATGCAACTATCCATGCTTCAGATCGTAGTAATATCAGCATCGTTAATACTGTAATCAAACGTTATCTTGGTATAGATAAAATGGATCCTAGTTATGAATTTATAACTGGTGACGCATTATTCCGTACTGAGCATTATTTATCTGATGATAATGTAGAACAAGGTAACACACCTTATGATGATTTATCTGGCGAAGAAGGAACTCCGGAAGGTAAATTAGGTGATTTAGATACAGAAAAATACAACGACAAAGATACCGTTTACTACGCAAACGGTGAAGGTCTATATGCTTGGAATTCTGGTGCAGAAACTACGAATTCACTTGTAGCTAACAAAGATAACTACGCAACAGGTGAACCTTTAACTCGTACAGAACACTACTTATCAGATGATAATGTTGCTAAAGGAAATACTCCTTACGATAACCTAACGGGTGAAAATCCAATCCCTGAAGGTAAATTAGGTGACTTAGATACTGATAAATACAACGAAGAAGGTAAAGTTTATTACACAAATGGAGAAGGTTTATACGCTTGGAACTCAGGTGCAGAAACTACAAATCCACTTGTAGCTAATAAAGATAACTATACAACTGGTGAACCTTTAACTCGTACAGAACACTACTTATCAGATGATAATGTTGCGAAAGGAAATACTCCTTACGATAACCTCACAGGTGAAAATCCAATCCCTGAAGGTAAATTAGGTGACTTAGATACAGATAAGTACAATGAAGAAGGTAAGGTTTACTACGCAAATGGTGAAGGTTTATTTGCTTGGAACTCTGGATCAGAGACAACAAATCCACTAGTTGGTAATAAAGACAACTATAAAAATGGTGATTCTTTAGTTCAGCATGAATTTGATACGGGTACAGGTGTTTACCAACACGTTTCAGGTGAAAACACTGAGAATCCAG
>NZ_NRJF01000204.1 GCF_003585965.1 Psittacicella gerlachiana
ATTTGTACCTTTAATTTTTTACTCAAATCTTTAAGTTTTAAACCAAACCTAAATCTAAATTGAGCAAAAATATCAATTATTTATAGATATTAAAAGTTAATCATAAAAGATAAGGCACTAAGAGTAATCTTGTGCCTTATTTCTTATTTGTTTAGTTACTTAAGCGTTTTAAATAATTTGCTGCCAAATTTTTAAAGCGACTGTTATTAGTAACATTACTATTTCTACCTTGCGGTAAACTTACAGTTCGTGGATTACGTGGCACGCCATTCACATGAATTTCATAGTGTAAATGCGGACCTGTAGTTCTTCCGGAATTACCAGAATAAGCAATCAGCTGTCCACGTTTAACCGTTTGTCCCACACTTAGAGGAGTCCCTGATAAGTGCATATACACGGTTGAGTAAGTACGGTCATGTTGGATAACAATATAGCGTCCAGCTCCACCTGCTTGAAATGCAACTTTGGTTACTCTTCCATCTGCCGGTGCATAAATTGGCGTACGAATTGGAATTCCAAAATCTATCCCGTTATGTGGCTGCACTCTTCCGGTAACTGGGTGACGACGAGTTGGATTAAATCCAGAAGTAATCGTTGGTGTCTTCCCAATAAATGGATAACGATTAAAAGTTAACTGTTGTGGTCTTTTCCCGTCAGCATCATACCAAGCATTATTAAAGTAAATGGCGTAGTAATCTTTACCCCCTTGAGTTACTTTTACAGCTTGCACATTACGGAAAGACTCGTTATAGAGACTATCACCGACATATTCACGATTAGAAAGAATCGTAACACGAGCATTACGTTGCACCGAACCGCCATTTAATTGCATACTAATAATTTCATTAATTAAATTTGAGTTATTATCAGTAATTCCCATGGTTCTTAAAGCACCTGTAAGTCCGGCAGCTCCTACCGTAGCTGAACGACTGTCTAATCTTGTTTGTGACGGACGAAGAAAACGTTCACGATAATAAGGTTTTCTTGGATTATCTTCACGAATATAACGAATTTCTTCTTTAATGTCTTTGGTTAGACTTACATAACTAATATCCCCATTTTCGGTGAAATAGAATTGTAAGGTTTGTCCTCGTTTTAGGCTATCAAAACCATCACGGTTTCGTTTACTTAAAGTTAAAATATTTTTTAAGTCTTCCTGATTTAACGTAGCTTGAGGAAATTGTAACTTTAAAGCAGTGGTCAAAATACTCTCTAAAGTTTCATTATTAGCTTTTACTTCGTGACTATTTAAGTCTTTTAAATTAGCCACAAGATTATTTAATTCAGTAATCCCTTGATTTACTCTTTGTAATTGACTTGGAACTAAACGACTATCGTTTATTAGGTCTTCAACACGATCTAAAGTCAGTTCTTTAATGTCACTAACATCTTGTAAATCTATACGACTAGTAGTATCTACGTCAATATTATTATAATCGGTATTAAGTTCCCCGTAATCAACACTACGAATTTGATTCAAATAAAGACCACCTGCAATTAATGCAAATGATACAAGGTACATTACTCGAACTATAATAAGAAAATTTCTACGCTTACTATATTCTTCTGGTGAAAGATTCACGTTATATCCTAGATATACTCTATAGGCAAAAAATCTAGCTCTTTACCTATCAAAATTTTAAATTCTGGATGATCAGTTATTAAACTAACAAAACTAAAATATGCCTTATATTTATATTCATTATTTTTTATTTAACAAGTGTTTCTCAAAACTTCTTGTCCAAATAAAATCAGAAGATATAAACTTTTGGTATATAAAACAATACGGTATATTTTAGCAAAATTTTTCCTAAAAATAAATTTTTATTTTTTAGATACCACTCTGAAAAACTTAAATAGTTTAAAAAAAATCAATAAACTTAAACATCTTTCTTGTAAGATTTCTATCTTTTGCGTTCTAACTTCTAGTATAATTTGAACATAATAAATCAACCTACTACTGAGGTAGTTAAGGAATTATCTTTATGTCCCAACCTTTAATTTCTCTTGTAGATATAAATTTTATTGTCAATGAGCGAAAAACAATTTTAAGTGATATTAATTTCTCTATTTATCCTAATACGGTAACCACTATCGTTGGACCTAATGGAGGAGGAAAATCTAGTCTCCTTAAAATTCTTCTTGGTTTAGTAAAACCTACTTCAGGACAAATAAACAAAAGTAAAAGCGATCTGAGGATTGGCTATTTACCCCAAAAATTAAATTTGGATCAAAGCGTTCCTCTAAATGTAGAGCAATTACTCAAACTAAGCCCTCGTTTTAATCAAGAAAATTATCAATGGCTAGTCGAAAATTGTGAACTCACAAAGATTCTAAACACTTCAATTCATCAATTATCAGGAGGCGAAAGACAAAGAGCTTTTCT
The DNA here is from genome assembly GCF_003585965.1 of Psittacicella gerlachiana. GTDB lineage: Bacteria > Pseudomonadota > Gammaproteobacteria > Enterobacterales > Psittacicellaceae > Psittacicella > Psittacicella gerlachiana. Next base: position 2,387 of record NZ_NRJF01000204.1, read on the forward strand.
TGCTCGTTGTTTAATGAATGAACCTGAATTACTGGTGCTTGATGAACCAGCTCAAGGAGTTGACATTCAACGCCAAGCTAACCTCTATCGTTTAATTCAAAAAATTAAACAAAGATATAATTGTGCGGTTCTCTTAGTTAGCCATGATCTCATGCTCGTTGTCCGTAATACCGATCATGTAATTTGTTTAAATCAACACATCTGCTGTGAAGGACAACCGGAAAATATAGCTCACAATCCTGAATTTTCTAATATCTTTGGGCATGTAATTGCAAAAAATATTCAAGACGCTTTTGCCGTGTACTCGCATAATTCCGTACACCATCATTTAAAACATCATCCATCTAACCACTGTGGTTGCGACCATTCTTAATGACTAATTTTTACAACTGAGGTTGTTATGACATTTCTTCTGTCTTTGATGGCATTTGCATGGATAGCCGCATTTCTCCTCTCTTTTTCGACTTCGACTCTAGGATGTTTTGTCCTTTGGCGTCGTATGTCATACTTTGGAGATACTCTCGCTCATGGCTCTATGCTTGGTTTTTCGTTAGCCATTGCCTTGCAAATTAACTTTTATCTAGGTTTAATCATTACCGTTGCGGTAATTACTTTTTTACTCTTTTTTATTGAAAAAAGATCCAAAGTTTTACACATGGATTCTATTTTAGGAATCGTCGCTCATACATCGCTGTCTTTAGGTTTTATCATTATTAGCATTCTTGCTAAATATGTAAGAGTTGATGTCCTTGACTACCTATTTGGTGACATCCTCATGGTAAAAAGCTTAGACATTATTATCATTGCAATCTTAAGCATCGTAATTGTTACTATTATTACTTTAAGTTGGAAATCTCTAATGTCTATTCTCATTAGTGAAGAGATGGCAATTGTTGAAGGAGTTAATGTCGCTTTTTATAAGAGTCTGCTCGTAATCCTTTTAGCTTTAGTAGTAGCTACAAGCATCACTTTAATTGGGGCTCTCTTAATTACCGCTTTATTAATTATTCCCGCTTCCACTGCTCGAAGATTTGCAACTTCTCCGAAACAAATGATTCTTTACTCTTTTGGGATTAGTAATCTAGCCATTATTATTGGGTTGTTTTCTAGTTTATACTTTAATTTCCCAACTAGTCCAGCTATAGTTTCAACTTTAGGTATCATGTTCTTCTTGAGCTTAGTATTTAAAAGAGGCGATAGCTAATAAACAATTACTTAAAGAAATTGACCATTTTATTACCAAGAACGATATAACTTGTTCTAAACTTCATGTTAAAAATCCTCCGAACTAATAATTTAAAGTTCGGAGGATTTTTATATTTACTATTTTTAACTAAGCTTACTATTGATATTTTGTAACTAGAGCCTCTAAATTCTGCTTAAAACTTGAATTTGCTAAGCTTTGGTCTGTTATATTTAAATTTAAACCTCGAGCTGTAGGATCTTGCTCTAAATGTTGCCACTCCAAAAGCAAAGTTGGCGGAAAATCTTCTAACAACATTTGTGGCCATTCAATTAAAAACATAGTTTTTGCTTGTTGATTATCAAAAAATCCTAATACTTCTAATTCATAAGGATCACTTAGACGATAGAGATCTAAATGATATAAAGTTAAATCATCTAATTGATAATCTTCTTGAATCGAATAGGTAGGACTAGGAATATTTCCTTGGTAACCGGCAGCTCGAATAAATGCACGGCTAAACGTACTCTTACCCGCTCCTAGATTACCAAGTAAATATAATAATACACTTTTATTTTGAGCTTGCTTTGCTAATAATCCCCATAATTCCTTAGCAAACTCTTCTGTTAAATCTTGACTGCCAAAAGTTAATTGGTAACTACTCATAATACTTTTTCCAAATTTTCTTTGTATTATACCTGAATATCTAACAAGCCTCTCAAAAATGAAAAAGTAACTTTATTAAACTTCAGTTCATTTTCTCCTCTATAATTTTTTATTACTATAATAG
>NZ_NRJF01000205.1 GCF_003585965.1 Psittacicella gerlachiana
ATCATAAATCCGCTAGTTTAGCGTTAATATTCTTTAGTATAGCTCAGATTTTTTGATAAAATAACCTATACACGACCAAGTTTAACTCAAGCAAAAAACTATTTTTTCTAAAGTAAAAAAGATCAATACTTTTTCCTTTGTTATAGTTTTTTAAACTTTATAATATAAGTACTTTACAATTGCTCCTCCCGTTTATGAAGAAAATACTTTTTACTTTTTGGATCTATTTTTTTAGTCTTAGTTTAGTTGTTGCTCACCCTCATGCTTGGACTCAATTACGTTTAGTTGCGGTTAATGAGAACCCAGCAAATCTCAAAATCAACTCTCGTGATTATGGAGACAGAGTAGTTTATCCACAGTTAAAATTAGAGCCGAACCATACCGCAATCTATGGTTTACTATTTACCATGGAACTAGATGCTCTTTCTTCTGCTCCAATTCTTGCCGAAGTAAAAAGAGGAGCTGATGATTTTTGGGCAGAAATCGCCACTAATTTTGTCGAATATAATTTCTTTACTAAAGCTAAACTCAATGGCTTAGATGAAAAAAAAGCTCAAGACCTTAAATTTGCTCATGCCATTAGTATGGTAGATATCAAAGTAAATGAGCATAAACGTGTAGAAGTAATTTACTTTGCTCCTTTTGCTCAACCGGTGATCTTAAGTGACAAGGACTATATTATGTTACAAACTTATGATCCTTCTTATTTTATTGATATGAGTTATACCTCTTATAAATCAATAACCTTCTCAAATCCAAACACAATTCCAACTTGTGAAGCTGGTTTAGAAATAGCTTCTCCAGATGCCTCGCTTGTAGACTATGCAAATTCTCTACCTATAGATGCAACCCCTAATGATCCTGATATAGGTCAATACTTTACCCAAACTGTTTATCTAGGATGCCCTTATACTCCTTAACCACCTATGAAAAAAAATATTCTCGCTTTAATAGCTTTAAGCACAATTTTAGCTTTACTATTAGTTGGTTTTGATTATCTTTACATCAATATTATGCGAACTCTCGGTAATTTTAATAATTACCTCGCTCAACTAATTCTCAAAGCTCAAACTTCTCCATGGGCTGGCCCTACATTAGTTGGTTTGAGTTTTCTATATGGAATCCTCCATGCCATAGGTCCTGGACATGGTAAATTTGTTCTCGCTTCTTACTCCTTAGCTACTAACCCTAAATTTATAAAATTAGTTGCTCTAGGTTTAACTATTTCTTTATTACAAGGAGTAACTGCGGTAGTTATTGGAGCAAGTGTACTTTACTTATTTGGCAATTCAGTCACCTATTTATTTAAACTCAATGATCATTTAGGAGTGATTAGTGGTGTCCTCATTGGCTTATTAGCTTTATTTTGGCTTTGCCGTAGTTTATACCGCTCTTATAAAATCATTAAGCTCATACGAGCAGAGAAGCTTGCTCATCAAACCATTTCCGCAGAAAAAGAAGAGCAAACTCAGACCACTTTATCTAATGACCATAAGTCTTTTATTAGTGATAGATCAACCTCACTACCTGAACAGCAAGCTTCTCAGCAAAAGCCTCAAACTAAAACTAATGAGCCAAGCTCATCAACTAGTTGCTGTCATCACCCCTCAAGTACAAGTGTGAAGAATAAAGTATCGGCTACCTCAACTAACCAAAGCACCTGTTGCTCTCACCATCATCAAGAGAATATAGGTGACCATCAAGGAAGTAGCTGTAACCATCAAAGTAGCGTACATGCACACCATCATGACCATAATTGTAATTGTGGCAACCATATGGATTGGGATAAATTTAATCAACTTGATAGTTTTAGAGATAGATTGATTATGGCAACTTCGATTATCTTACGCCCTTGTTCAGGAGCCTTAGCAGTATTAATCTTTGGTTATGCCGTAGACCTTTGGTGGTGGGGAGTAGTTTCTACGATGATGATGGCAGTAGGTACGGGAATTGGACTTATCTTTGCAGTGCAACTGGTAACGCTTATTAAGCATCTTGGCTTTAATAAGCTATTTGGACGAGCTAGTGCTTTTAAATCTCTTTTTATCCAAGGAGCAGTTTGTTGTATTGCTATAGCTCTAATGTTTGTTTCTTTACATACAGCCTATATAAGTTATACTTCTCAAGATAATATTAAAATCTATACTCGTAGTTCTTCACGTCCATTATTACAACAAAATAATGCCGATGAATAATCTTAGACATAAGTAAAGACCACAAGGGAAATCTTGTGGTCTTTACTTATAGATTTATTATCAAATTTACTTAAATAAATTTTTTAAGAATCAAAACCAAAGTCAATTTCTTTAAGTTATTACTATAACCTTTATGCTTCTAGCCTCTTAAACTAAACTGGTATCGCCAGTATAGAGAACTACAAAGATTCTACTTAATAATACTAAAGCTAAAGCAAGGATAATAATTCCAGAAACTATTTCTAACTTCGCTCTAAAGCTCGGCGTCGCAAAACGATTAGCAAGGTAATTTACCATTAAAGCTAAGCAAATCCACCACATTAAACCCACAATAATATGGGTTACACTTAACACTAAAAACTGCTCACCTAAACTAAAGCTTCCCTGAGCATGGAGAAATTGTGGTAGGGTACTAACAATAAAAATAAAAGCTTTAGGATTAAGAAGATTTACTAAAGCTCCTTTTTTAAAGCAATCAAAATTAGAAACTAGCTCCTGCTTACTTAAGTTATACATTGTAAGATCAGCACTTTCACCATTGTTTTTTAAATTACGTAAATGCTTTAACTCCCTTAAAGCTCCACGTAAAATATTTAGAGCTAAATAAATAAGAAATAAAGCTCCTAATAATTGAATCCCTCGAAAAACTATGGGATAACGAGTAAAAAATGCAATTGCCCCTAAATAGGTTAACAGCAAATGCCAACTAATACCCAATTGAATTCCTATCCCTCCAAAAATCCCATAACTACGACGTTTTAAAGAAACTGAAGTAATATAAACAAAGTCAGGACCAGGTAAAGCTACGGCAATTATCGAAATAACTATCCAAGCAATTAAACTATCGTAACTCATAAATTCCAACCTTTATTGGTAATAGCAAACCTTAATTAAAAATACTGTTGATAAAATTGCCAAGCTAGAGTTCCTAATAAAATTAAACCTATCATTAATAGGCAATACCCACCAATCATTTCTAGTTTAATTCTAAAACTTGCTGAGGAAAATTTTTGGGCAAGATAACTTACTAAATAAGTTAATACTGTCCAATGGATAATTCCCAAGATTAGATTTACCACGCAAAGGATAAACATTTGCATGCCTATACTCAAGTTAGCATTAGTATCTACAAACTGAGGTAGTACCGTTGCCATAAAAATAAAACATTTAGGATTTAAAATATTGGCAAAAAATCCGGTACGGTAAGCTTTAAAAGTACTCATACTTTGAGCAGCTTGAATCTTTAAATCCTCATCTATTTGCTTTAGGTCTTGCCCTGTAGTTTGAGCTTGTAAATATAAACGTTTCAGCTCAGTATTACGTGCATAAGCTGAAGATAAAATTAAATAGGCAAGATAAAGCAAATAAGCCGAACCGATTAATTGAATTACCTCAAATGCCGTATGATTATACTTAGCTATGGCAATTGTCCCAAAACAGGCAATTAACGAATGACACAATACTCCAGTTTGCAAACCTGCGGCACAAAAAAGTCCTAGCTTACGAGAACGTAAACTCACGGAAGTAATACAGAAAAAGTCAGCTCCAGGCAAGGCATTACCAACAATAATAATTAACATCCAGCTGACTAATAATTCATAAGACATAAATTTTTACCAAAAATATATACAAGAAAACGCACATAACAAATATGTGCGTCAAGTAAAACTTGCTCTTACTCAGTAACAGCTTTATCTTTAGCGGTTGTCGAGTTTAATCTTTGTAATGCCTCCTTGACATCAACATTAGTTAAATGAAGACTCACCAGCATTTCTTTGTAGTTTTGTAAAGCTCTAGAACCAGGAATTTTTAATTGTTTAGTAAAAATATTAGTTTTGCCTTCAATTTGAGTAGTCAGACTAATCGCACGAGCTAAAACATCTGCTTTACTCTCTGAACTCTCCTGTCCTAAAGATTCACGAATAATTGCATAAGCTAAATTACGATCATTGATACATCTTGTAATGGTAGCAATATGATCGGTCAATACTGATTCAGGTAAACTATAACTACTAGTAATTGCTTTGGTATAAATTTCAATAAAACTAGAATCTAAAAAACTACGATCTGCAAGCTGGGTCGTCATAGTATATACAACTTGCAAACTTGAACCTTTAAATTCGTCTTTAACTGGTCTTAATTTCTTAAAATATAGAACAACAAGCGATAAGATTATGATTAAAATTATAACTAGACTAATTAAAATTAGCATAAATTCATATCTTCCATATTACCTAGCATAGGTAATATCTATTTTAATAAAACTATATGTTATACAACAAAGATGTTGCTTTGCGTTTAAATCAATGTCTATATTATACTTTATTTTACCCTTAACTTATAGCAAAAAGAGAAAAAAGATCGTCAACCACGATCTTTTTTCTCTAATATATAAGAATTTAGTTCAAGTTCTATTTATATTCTACAAGGAATTTCGCTAGAGTTTGTAGACCTTTACCAGTAGCACCAAATGCTAAATTTGCACCTCCACGGCGATTAAAAGTACTTGAAGCATCAATATGTAACCAACCTTTTTGGTAATCAGTTACAAAGTAAGATAAAAATGCTGCTGCCGTTGAAGCTCCAGCAGATTGCACTACTGAGCCAGTATTACTAATTGTTGCATAAGGACTAGTAATTTGTTGACGATGGAACTCAGCGAATGGTAATCTCCAGAATAACTCACGAGTTAGCTCGGCAGTTGCAAGGAGTTTATTTACTAGTTCTGTATCAAAGCTTAATAAACTATGATAATCAGTTCCTACCGCTACTTTAGCCGCTCCGGTTAAAGTAGCTGCATCAATAATTAATTCAGGACGCACCCCATTATTACAGCTTGAAGCTAAAATTAAAGCATCGGCTAAAACTAAACGACCTTCTGCATCGGTATTATCTACGGAAGCTGTTACTCCATTAGGGTAAGAAATAATATCTCCTAAACGGAAAGCGTTAGAGCTTACCATGTTTTCGGCACAACTTAAAAATAGTTTTACTCGCTTATCTAAACCTGAAGCTATAGCTAATGCAAGAGTTGCAGTCATTAAAGCTGCTCCGCCCATATCCGAACGCATCGTACTCATAGAATCACTTGGTTTAAGTGAATAACCACCAGTATCAAAAGTAATTCCTTTCCCTACTAAAGCTACTACTACAGGTTCTTCAGCATTACCTGATGGATTAAAGTCTACCTCAAGTAAACAAGGCTTATTAACCGAACCTCTACCTACAGTATGTACGCCAACAAAGCCGTGACTTAATAACTGATCAAAATTGGTTAAGTTTACAGTTAAAGCACTTTCTTTACCTACACTAGTAGCAGATTCTTTAAGACGAGCTACAGCTTTTTCTGCTAATTTTTCTGGAGTTAAACTCTCAGCATGCTCATTAATTAGATCACGTAAAAAAGTCATATGACCATTTACACGTTCAAAATCAGCACGTACGGATTCAGGAATGGTAAAGCTCTTTTCATCACGTTTATCAAAACGAGGATCATAAAAGCCCTGAGCAAATGCTAGCGTCGCACGTAAACAAAACTCTTCAGGCAAAGTAAACTCTTTAAAGTTTGACTGACGACAAGTGCGTCCTAAACGTTGAAAGAGATCGATTCTTTCATCTACAGATAACTTCTCTACTTCACCCTGAGCATTCTTTTTCCCGACATAAACAGTATAACTTTGTTCCTGCTCATTTAGAGTTAATACTGGATTTACTCCTTGTGCATATTCAGGCACTGGAGCTTTTACAACTTTAATTTGTACCATGAAATTATTTCCTTATCCTAATCTAGATAGTTGACAATATTTATTTTACTCTCATTTTTTAGAAAAATCTTAATATTTTTTTACACTATCTAAAGATTTTTGCCCATGCAAAGAGGTCTAGAGACTTATATCTCTAGACCTCTTATTAGTCTAATCCTAATTTAAATTAGAATTATTGACCTTTAACTGCTTTACGACCTAAGAATGGTGCTTTTTCACCTAATTGTTCTTCGATACGGATTAATTGGTTATATTTAGCAACACGGTCAGAACGGCTCATAGAACCAGTTTTGATTTGACCAGCAGCAGTACCTACAGCTAAGTCAGCGATTGTTGCATCTTCAGTTTCACCTGAACGGTGTGAAATTACTGCTGTATAACCAGCTTCTTTAGCCATACGGATTGCAGCTAAAGTTTCAGTTAATGAACCGATTTGGTTGAATTTGATTAGGATTGAGTTAGCAATACCTTTTTCGATACCTTCTTTTAAGATTCTTGTGTTAGTAACGAATAAGTCATCACCTACTAATTGGATACGGTTACCTAATTTTTCAGTTTGGTAAGCCCAACCAGCCCAATCAGACTCGTCTTGACCATCTTCAATAGAAATAATTGGGTATTCTTGAGTTAATTCAGCTAGGTAGTCAGTGAATTCGTGAGAAGTAAATACTTTACCTTCACCTTTTAATTCATAAGTACCTTTTTCTTTGTTGTAGAACTCTGAAGAAGCACAGTCCATAGCTAAAGTAATGTCTTTACCTAATTCGTAACCAGCTTTTTCTACAGCTTCTTTAATACATGCTAAAGCTTCAGCGTTTGAACCTAAGTTAGGAGCGAAACCACCTTCATCACCTACAGCAGTATTTAAGCCACGAGCTTTTAATACTTTAGCAAGGTTGTGGAATACTTCTGCACCCATACGTAAAGCTTCTTTAATGTTTTTAGCACCAACTGGTTGAATCATGAATTCTTGGATATCAACGTTGTTATCAGCGTGCTCACCACCATTTAAGATGTTCATCATTGGTAATGGCATAGAGTAAACTCCAGGAGTACCATTTAATTCAGCAATGTGAGCATATAAAGGTTGTTTTTTGCTAGCTGCAGCTGCTTTTGCGTTAGCTAAAGATACTGCTAAGATTGCGTTTGCACCTAAGTTAGTTTTGAAGTCAGTGCCATCTAAATCTAACATTTTTTGGTCAACTTCAGCTTGATTTAAAGCGTCAAGACCTAATAATGCTGGAGCGATAATATCGTTTACGTTAGAAACAGCTTTTAAAACACCTTTACCTAAGTAACGAGTTTTGTCACCATCACGTAATTCTAAAGCTTCACGAGAACCTGTAGAAGCACCTGATGGAGCAGCAGCTAAACCTACTGAACCGTCAGCTAAATGAACTTCAGCTTCAACAGTTGGGTTACCACGTGAATCGATAATTTCTCTACCAATAATTTTTACAATTTTAGAAGACATAATTAAACCTTTATTTAATTGACTAAAAACCTATCCTCAAGTACAAGAAAGATAAAAGTGTATCTACCCCAATGTAGACACTCATGAGAATAAGTCTTCAGAGTGTGATTAACTGGCGTTATTATACCCGATTTATTCCTTTTTTGCTACATATTCACAAGTTTTTCACATCTAACAAGCTTTAAAATCTTATAGCCTATTCACTATATATAGTAT
>NZ_NRJF01000206.1 GCF_003585965.1 Psittacicella gerlachiana
GGAGCTAATTTAATGATTACTTTCCCCTCTATATTCTTTTTCAACCTTTACTTACTTATTTACACTCTTCTAAAATTTTTCTATCTCCTTTTATCTCTCATTCTAAACTCTCCTATTTTAACTCTTCTAAAACATAATTACCTCTCTAAAGCTACCCCCAATTTAATTATTCTTATAATTTAAAATTTATTTACTTTGAGCATGAGTTTTTAAATTAACTTGAGTTCTAAATTGCTATAATAAAAGTATTAACAGAAAGATTTTCATAACAATTCTCTTGTCATTTCAACTTAAAATAATTTTTACATATGCTTAATCGACTCTTTACAAAATATAAATTTCCTTTCTTTGTAACTTGCTTAACTACTTTAGGCAGTTGTTTTATTATCTCTAATTTAAGCCTCCAACAGGCTCTAGCTTCTCCCTATAAACAGCAAATTATAGATCCTGATTATAGCGAATACAATCAAGAGCTTTGGGGCAAAGATCTAGCTACTGCAAATATCGTAGTTACTTTTACAAATAAACAAAAATTAAGAAACTTCCTAAATCGTTACCTTGAAGTAATGCATCATGACTTTAAGGCTATTGATCTCAACTTTATCGATACTTCAAAAATTACCAATTTTGATTACCTATTTGCAGGAATCTTAGAAACAGGTTTTAAATGCGTAACTAAAAATGTCAATGTTGATATTTCTAAATGGAATACTAGTGCGGTAACTTCCATGAAATACACTTTTATGTGTAGTACGTTTAATGGAGACATTAGCAAATGGGATGTTTCTAATGTTAGAGATATGAGTTATCTTTTCTACTCTAACCGAGAGTTTAATGGCAACCTTAGCAATTGGAATGTTAGTAAAGTAATAAAAATGACTAATACCTTTAATAAAGCGAGTAAGTTTAATGGGGATCTTAGTCGTTGGAATGTGGCTAATGTTACAGATATGTCAGGAATGTTTTGGGGAGCGACTAACTTTAATTCTGATCTAAGTCGCTGGGATGTATCTAATGTTACCAGCATGAAATCTATGTTTAGTTCAACCCAATACTTTAATGCAGATTTAAGCCGTTGGAATGTATCTCAAGTAACCGATATGAGTTGGATGTTTGCTGGAGCTAAAGTATTTAATGCAGATTTAAGTAAGTGGGATACCGGTAAAGTTTCAAACATGGAAAAAATGTTTAGTGGGGCAAGAAAATTTACTTCAGATTTAAGCCAATGGAATGTTTCTCAAGTAACTAATATGTCTTCTATGTTTGCCTATGCTTTTGACTTTAATTCTGATTTAAGCTCTTGGAATGTAATTAATGTAAGAAACATGGAATCTATGTTTAAAAACGCAAGAAAATTTAGTTCAGATCTCAAGAACTGGAATTTTAACTATCAATACACTAAAACAGATAGCATGTTTAATAACTCCAATGTAAAATTCTCTCAAGTTAGTTCATGGCAAAGCAAAATGAACAAAGAACAATTTGATAAACTTTGGTAATTAAGTCTTATTTCTTTGTTACTCTTGTAATCTTTCCTCTTTGTAAGTATTTGAGTCTACCTTCTTTGTTGGAATTTGAATCTTTTGCTTTATTGTTGAGGTTTTAATTCTTTTTAGTACTGAGGTTTTAGCTCTTTGTTGCAGTCAAGTTTGACTTATCTAGTTGATCTTCGCCTCATCTTAAAATAAATTGGCATAATAATTTATCTGTGCTTTTTGCTATAATAAAAAACCAAAAAATGTAACTTTAATTTTTAAGGATCATATATATGGGTTTACATATAGCAATTTCTGCAGACGAGTTATTTATTACTAAATTTTTAACTTTAGCAGAAAACCTCCACGATGATATTAGTAGTATCACTATTGTTGAAAATGCTAATGCTGATGCTTATAACTTCGATGATATCGAAGTTATTGAAAGATTTAACTACGACTATAAAAAGTTTGCCAACGTTGATTGGGATAAAATTGATCTCTACCTCTATAACGATACCATTGAGAATCTTAAATTCTTAACGGGAGCTGCTGCTAAAAGCGTATTCTCTATCGATTTAACTGGTTACTCTGCAACCTTAGATCAAATGCCGGTAATCGTTCCACGTGTTGATGAATTCCAGCTAGAAGAAGCTCTCGAGAAAAAAATGGTTTCTTTACCTCACCCTCAAGTGAGCCAACTAATGTACATTATTAATAGCTTACGTATGAATCAACCTATGCTCTATGTAAGTGTTACTAATGTGTTCCCAGTTTCTTACATTAATAAAGACGCAACTACTAGTTTAGCTAAACAAACTCGTGATTTCTTTAACTTTAGTGATGAAAAAGATAAAGGACAAATGTCTTTAGCTTTTGATGTAAATGCTCTTACAGATGTAGCTCCGGATAAACAAATTAGTTTTGAGGCACAAATTAAAAGAATCATGCCTCAAATTGAAACTGTACATGTAAACAACCTTGTCGCTCCTGTATTTTATGGGGTAACACAAACTGTTACTGTAGGTTTAACTACAGGAAATACTATAGATACAGGTATTGTTGAAGAATGGTTAGGGGATGTTAAAGACTTTGAAGGTATAGGTTATAAAGTTAATCAATCTTCACCAAAAAAATACATTCAAGAAGATAGTCAAACCCTTTTAGAGTTTTCAGATGTAAGTAATACTGAAAATGTAAAATGGAAATCTGTTTGTGATAATGATCAATTAGTTCTCTTCCAAACGGTAGAATTAATCAATTTATTTATTGCTAACAATTTCTTTAAACCACAATTATTACACTAGAAAGAAGAGGAAACCCCTCTTCTTTTTTCATTAATTCCCACCTAATTTATAAGGAAATTATCTCAAATAATTTTCAACTTACACCACCATAACTACTTGTTTTATAGAATAAACACTACCCCCCCCATGACCTATTTCTTTTTTCTTCTTAAATTCACTTTACTTACTTTTGCTAGTACTTTGATAAAATAACCACAATTTAAATGAAAATAATTATCATTTAAAGCTGACTCTCTAAAAAGTAAAAGAATATGCCCCTTAATGCTGTTATGGGCATTAATAAAATCACTCCTTTTTTTGTTAGATATGAAAATGAAATTAACTAAACTTGCTTTGGTAGTTTGTACTTCAGCTTTAACCCTTAACTTTGCCATTGCAGAAGAAACCAATAATAATCTTACCCTTAAACCAGTAACTGTAGTAGGGACGGTAAACCGTTTAGGTAAAGCTGATAATTCAGCTTCAACTCTAAATGTAAGCGTAAATGAATTAGAAAAACAAACTGGTGGAACTAAATTAGACGAAACTCTTCTCTACTACCCAGGAATTTACGCTAACTATGCTCCTTCTAACCACTATAACATCATAAGAATTCGTGGCTTTACGCCAGAATTTGCTATGGATGGAGCAAGCTTTAGTTACCCAAGTGGTTTATACGTATACAACCCAGTACTCTTTGGTTTAGAAAAAGTTGAAATTGTAAAAGGAGCTAACTCTGTACTTTATGGAGCAACTCAAGCAGGAGGTGTAGTAAATCTCATCTCTAAACGCCCTACAACCACTCCACAAGGTTTACTCCAATTCCGTATTGGCAGTCATGATACTTATGCTGTAGGTGCAGACTACTCAAATAGAATCAACGACTATGTACGTTATCGTGTAGTTGGGGAATGGCAACATACTCGTGGACAAAAGAAATACACTAATACTAATCAATACTACTTTGCTCCATCATTTACCATTGACTTTAGTGATAACACTCAACTAACAGTTTTAACCAGCTTTAATAAACAAAAAGGTGTTCCGAGTAACTTCGTAGTTCCGGGCTATGGTTCTTTCTACACCGCTGGGGGCTCATTTAGCCGTAGCACTTACTTTGGCGAACCTAACTTTGCCGAAGTAAACACCAAACAATACTCATTAGGTTGGGAGTTCACGCATAAATTTAACGATAATGTTAAATATGAGCAGAACTATCGTTACAACTTTATTGATACTGATTACTTTGATGTTGTGGCAGGAATGGCAACCATTACTATGACTGGTAGCACTACAGGTACAAGATCATATGTATACAATAAAGGTAAATATGAATCTCACTACTTTGATAACCGTTTAGTATTAAATGGTGACCTCTCTCCAGAAGTTAATGCGGTATTAGCTTTAGGAGTAGAATTACAAAGAGTTCATGTATCAGGTAATTATGCTTCAGGTAGTGCTTCAAGTATCGACTTATTTAACCCTACTTATTTAGCAAGTGACTCTACAGCATTTAGTAGTATGTCTCCATACCACTATATTCAAACTGCAAATCAAACCAGTTTATATGCTTTAAGTTCATTTGATTTCACTAAATATGTAACCTTTAACTATGGGTTAAGATACATGAGTGTGAATGGTAAATCTGAAGCTAATGGTATTAGCAATAGTTACAATACTGGGCATACGGTTCACTCAGCAGGCTTTACCTTTAACTTACCTTATGAGGTAACTCCATACGTAAACTTCTCACAAGCATTTAGAGCTCGTGCACCAATTCCAACTAGTTCAACCGACTACAGAAGTTTTGCTTATAACAAGGCAAACTCTTTACAAACTGGAATTAAGTATGACCCTGAACTCTTTGACGGTAATTTTGAAGTAAGCTATTTCAATATTCATGAACATAATCCATTCTCTCGTAATGATTCAACTGGGGATTATCAACAAACAGATTTAGCAATTAAAACTCATGGTTGGGAAATTGCGGCAAATCTTGATGTAACAGACTGGTGGCAAACTCGTTTAGGCTATACTTATACTTCAGCAACTACTTATCGTTCAACCACAACCTTTGAAACTAATGGGATTCCAAAACATGTGGTAAGTTTATGGAATAACTTTACCCTTAGCCCAAGTGTAAGTTTTGGGGTAGGTGCGAGATACTTAAGTAGTACTAATGCCCGTAGTTTAGGTTACTTATACATGCCTAATGTAATGCAACGTTTAAGTCCGTATGTTTCATTAAGCAATATGCGTACTAAACCTGTATGGTTAGTTGATGCTATGGTTTCATGGCAAGCAACAAAAGATTGGAATGTTACTTTAAATGCAACTAATCTCTTTGATAAAGTATACTTCACTAACTGTAACTCAGTTTGTTACTTTGGTGCAGGACGTTATGTTGGCGTAACAGCTCAATATAGATTCTAAACAAAACATTTTATATTTTATAATGTAAAATAATCCTCTAGACTTATTCTAGGGGATTATTTTTATAGCTCATCTCAACCTTTATCACACTTTCAAAAAGAATAATAAAATCTTCATTAATTAACCTATATACGCATTTTATAAATGGGTATATTTTTGATAAGTTATTGTTTTTTAATAAATCTATAATTTTAACTTCTGTGATTCTTATTAATTTATTTTTATTTTTTCTTTGTATTCAGGTATAATACAACTATATTTCTAATCTCGAGTGGAGATCAGAATATTCCATTTTTTCTTTGGCGAGAAAAAATGGCTCTCGTTGGCGCGAGAG
>NZ_NRJF01000207.1 GCF_003585965.1 Psittacicella gerlachiana
CATATCAATGAAAAATTACAAAAGATTGATGGTGGTAAGTTTATTTTTAACTTGCATGATTTTAACAATCTAAAAAACAGCTAAGAAAATTTTGATTTTTTCTTCCCTTTTTGTTATAATAGTCAGGAATATATATTTTATTGAAATAAACTTTGGAACTAAGCCTCTATATCTTTAAAAACATTAAACAAGTTTTATAATTGTATAACAATTATATTCATATTAATATAAGTTAAATACTAACGAGGTGTGGCGCATGCCAGTAATTAAAGTTCGTGAAAATGAATCATTTGACGTTGCTTTACGTCGTTTCAAACGTAGCTGCGAAAAAGCAGGTATTTTAGCAGAAGTTCGTAACCGTGAATTCTACGAAAAACCAGCAACTATTCGTAAACGTTTAAAAGCGACTGCTAAAAAACGTAACGCAAAACGTGTTGCTCGTGAAAATTCACGTCACAACCGTTTATACTAATTTTTGGCAAAGGAGTTCGAGTTCGAACTCCTTTTGATATTTAAAATATTTTATCTAACATAATGTTTGATTTATTACTAACTCCAGAATTTTACCTTTCTTTATTAACCTTAACAATATTAGAAATTATATTAGGTATTGATAATGTTGTTGTAATTGCGGTTCTTGTCAATAAGTTACCTGAAAAAGTTAGAAGAAAGGCACAAATTATTGGCTTATCTGCGGCAATGCTTGTCCGGATACTTCTTCTTTTCACTCTTGCTTGGTTAAGTCATTTAATCAAACCTTTATTTCATATTGGTGATTTTGCAGTAACAAGCAGAGACATAGTTCTTCTTATAGGAGGATTATTTTTAATTTATAAAGCTACAGTAGAGCTTATTGAATTTATGAATGATTCACCTGACGATGAGCATGAGGGTGAAAGAACTTATGCAAGTTTTACTTCGGTAATTATCCAAATTTTAATTATGGATGCCGTATTCTCTCTAGACTCTGTGATTACCGCAATAGGTCTAGCACAACACTTAACTGTTATGATTCTTGCAGTGGTTATTGCTATCTTATTTATGATGATTTTTGCAAACTTTATTGTAAGAGTTGTAGATAAATACCCATCACTTAAAATCTTAGCTTTAACTTTCCTAATCGTTGTTGGGATCGTTCTTGTTGTTGAAGGTCTACATATTCACTTCGATAAAAGCTATTTATATGCAGCTATGGGCTTTTCTCTACTTGTAAATATTTTAGTTTTAATC
>NZ_NRJF01000208.1 GCF_003585965.1 Psittacicella gerlachiana
AGCTGTGGGTTTTATTTATGTATTAGGATTATCAAAAACCTTTTCGAGATCTTGAGCTTTAAGATCGGCAAAGAGTTTATTATATTGGGTGTTAAGTACTTGATCAAAGTTTTGACAAGAATCAATACCTCGTTCTTGTAGTTGTTGGTAAATTTTACCCATGTAGATATCATTAATATCAGCCTCAGGTGATTCAAGTCCCATGGTTTCTTGGAAGTGTTCACCCCAGTTTTTTAGGGCAACAAGTACCGGAACTAAACTAAAGCCAAGAGGAGTTAAAGAGTATTCAACTCTTGGTGGAACTTCAGGGTAAACTTTACGGGTTACTAAACCTTGTTTTACCATTTCCTTAAGAGTACTGGTAAGAACTTTTTGGGAAACCCCATCTAAACTTGCAAGAAGTTCACTATTACGTTTGGTTGAAACTAAAAGATCACGAATAATTAATAGTTTCCAACGTGAGGCAATTACTGACACCGTAAGGGCAATGGGACAATGAGGTAATTTTTCGAGAACCGAATTTAACTTGCTCATATTTACTCCAAAAGAAAAAAGTGTGAGCCTAAAGCTAGATTTATCTAGAGACTAAGCGCATATATAAGATAAGCTAGACCTATAAGCTAGTCTAAGGGAATTCTTGGTTACTAGAGAGCTTTTTTGTTTCTATAGTTACATTATAACCTATAGTTGCCAAAATGTCTCTATGGGAATAAACATAAAAAAATAGTCTAGTTGAGGACTAGACTAGGAGCTTGTTTTGAAGTTTTGTAAGGTATATTAATTGCCTAAGCAATTAAAGTTTATGAGTTAAAAGTAATTAAATCTTGCTTTTGATAAAGTGATAATTGTTGTTAATAATAAACTCACTCAAAAATTACCAATTAATTTAAGTATTGGCTGGGCATTGAACCATGGTTGATCCGTTGACTAGTTGTCAATGGATTTAATTAGTTGTAATGCACTTGAGCTTGTTTATTAAGTTAGGGACAATTATTTTTCATGGTCAAGATTTTGAGCTAAATTGTATTGTACTGCTAAATATTGAGCATTATTTAGTTTAGCTTCTACATTTACCGCTGTTAAAGCTTGATTAATTTCATTCGCACTTAAGTAAGCTGGAGCTAAAACTAAAACATTAGCAAATTGGTAGTAATTTGCAGGTAAATTTTTCGTATCGCCAACGGTAACCTCAACTAAACCTGATTGAGTTTTAGCAACTACGGCTAAGGGTTGACCTGCAATTTCTACCGTTGCTTCTTTAGTTACCACAGGGCTAGCTTTTTGATTTTGGCTAGTGTAAGGTTGTTGGTAGGCACTAGCTGGATCTTTAGTGCTAGCTTGAGCATTTAAAGTAGTAAAAGTTGCTAAAGTAATTAAGGTTGCAGTAAAAATATTTTTAATTTTCATAACTAGATCTC
>NZ_NRJF01000209.1 GCF_003585965.1 Psittacicella gerlachiana
CCTGTATTTTTAATGCAATTTTAGAATTTGACTATAAGTCTTTTTGCTTAAATACAGGAGTTGTTTAATAATACCGTTTAACTTCACCTAGGTGTAACTACACCTATCTTTAAGTTTAAATTATGGAACGTACATATTTACCTTTCGAAAAACCTATTGAAGAATTAGCACAAAAGATTGCAGCTCTCAAGAACTCTGAAGTAGCTCAATCTTCTGATGTTGATCTTCAAAGTGATATCGCTAGTTTAGAAAGTAAACAATTAGAACTCTCTAAAAAAATCTTTTCTAATCTTAGCCCATGGCAAATTACGCAAATTGCTCGTCATCCAGACCGTCCACATACTCCGGATTATATTAAATTAATCTTTACCGATTACCAAGAATTATGTGGAGATCGTGCTTACGCTGATGACCGTGCGATTATTGGAGGCTTAGCTCGCTTTGATGGTAAACCAGTTATGGTAATTGGTCACCAAAAAGGTCGTAAAGTTCAAGAAAAAGTAAAATGTAACTTTGGGATGCCATCTCCAGAAGGTTATCGTAAAGCTTTACGTCTTGCAAAACTTGCAGAACAATATAAGATTCCAGTGATTACTTTTATCGATACTGCTGGAGCTTATGCAGGAGTTGGAGCTGAAGAACGTGGTCAATCTGAAGCTATCGCTCGTAATCTTCGTGAACTCTCTAACTTAAAAACTCCAATTATTTGTAATGTTGTGGGTGAAGGTGGTTCAGGTGGAGCTTTAGCAATTGGTGTTGGTGACAATGTAAATATGCTTCAGTTCTCAACCTATTCAGTTATTTCTCCTGAAGGTTGTGCCTCAATTCTTTGGAAATCAGCAGAAAAAGCTTCAACAGCAGCTGAAACTATGGGCTTAACTGCACCTAAAATTAAAAAATTAGGTTTAATTGATGAAATTATTCCAGAACCTCTAGGTGGGGCTCATAGTGATTACCAAACTACAGCAAATAATATTGCTGAGGTTATTCGTAAACAATTATCAGTTTTAGAAGAACTTTCTACTGAAGAATTATTAGAAAAACGTTATCAACGTCTCTTAAGTTTTGGTGACTTTGATATTGAATAACAAAAACAATTAAAGGAAGTAGAAGCTCTACTTCCTTTTCCTTTATAGATCGAGAAGACAAAATTATTTAAATTATTTAGTGATTTTGGTTATACTATAAACATAGATCTATTTGTTTCTAATAAATTTTTTACTGTTTTTTATTATGAATATAGCTTTAATTATTGTTTTATTT
>NZ_NRJF01000021.1 GCF_003585965.1 Psittacicella gerlachiana
TAACGCTATTTTTTTATTTGAAAAGTTAAAAAAAATATCTTATTGTCTTTAATTGTAGAGCTAAGTTAACCTCCCATGTTGAGCATGGGAGGTTAACTTAGATAAAAAGGCAAAGACTTTATCGATTTGATTAATTGCTCTTTTTAGGTTTGAGCATTAAACATTACGATTATTTCTCGTTACTAGACTAACTGATATACGAATAAAGCCTACTGCGAGTAAGAATAAAGCTGCTAAAGCAAAGTTCATTAAACGACTATATTCTTGATACGGAGTTACTCCGGTAGCATTATAGTAGTTACCTACGAGTACAGCTGCTTGATTCTGAGGTAAATAGTTTTCAATTTGCCCTTGAGGATTAATAATTGCAGTAATCCCATTATTGGTCGCTCTTAGGGTATAACGTTGACTTTCTAAAGAGCGGAAACGAGCCACATTTAAGTGTTGAGCAGGACCTTGTTCATGCCCAAACCAAACATCATTACTAATGTTAATGAGAACGCTAGTGTCTTGATTAATTTGACGGATTAATTGCTCACTAAAGAGAGCATCATAGCAAATAATCATCGCTGCTTGACTAAATTGAGTTTTGATATTAGGTTGATACTTGTTTCCTGCAATAAAAGGACTAGCTAATTGATTTTCAATCCCAGGAATTGGAAGATGTTTAATTAACCAAGCAAAAGGTACATATTCACCAAAAGGTACAAGATGCTCTTTGAGGTAAGATTGGATTAAGGTATCTTGCCCATTGAGCTCTTCTACACGATTTGGAGCATTTACTGCTCCTGGTAGTACTGCTGGATTAGTAAGTACTAAAGCCGCATTGTAATTATTGATTTTTTGTTCTTCGGTTTTAACCGCAAGAATCCCAAGAACTAAATCACTGTGAGTGAGAGTTAAAGGTTGATAAATACTACTTAAGTAACCTAGAGTTGAAGCAACTAAAGGATGTTGAGCATAAGCAGGATTATTATCGAGAGAATAAAAACTCATTAGTGCCGATTCTGGTAAAATCCATAATTTAGGCGGTTGAGTCACATTAGGATCATTTAAAGTCTTGCTAATTAGGTTACGGTAGGTTTCTACCATTGCCGGTTGATTTTCGAGTTGTTCACGGTTATGAGAACTAAAGTTAGGTTGTACAAGAGCGACACTAATTGGAGTTTTACTTAGATGCGTATATTGATGGTGCATAAAATGAAAACTCACAAAAGCTACACTTAAAAGGAATAGAGCAAGAAAATCGGTACGCCAACTAATTCTTAACTGACGATCAATAGTTTGTCGACGTAAACTCATTACCATAGGTTGTTGACGACTGATAATGATTTTATGAATTAAGGCGTAAACAAAGGTAATAAAGGCAATTTGGAAGAATTGCACTAAATAAGTCCCACCTATAGGAGCAAGATATACCCCAAGTTGGTTGGTATTGGTATAGGCAAAATTTAACCAAGAAAAATTAGCTACAAGGTTATACCAAAGATAAGTTGCTCCACTAAAGAGTAAAGGGAAGAGAATAAAGCTTCTTGCCCGAGCATTCCAAAGTACAGCAATAATTAGGGATCTAATCCCCAGTCCTAAACTTATAGCCAATACCACAAGTTGACTTACCCCAAAAGGTAAGTCTCCAAAAAAGTTTAAAGCTTGATTCATCCAAGAAAGGGTCGCAAAACTAAAAGCTACATCCCAAACATAGGGAATAAGGTAGCTACCTCGTTTTGGACTTGCCTTAATTTGGAAAAAGAACACATAGAAAAAGAGGCTAACATATAAGGCAAAGCTATTATAGTAAGGAGCAAAGCCTAAATAAGCAAAGTAACCGGTAAAGGCTGCTAGTAGTAATAATGGAATTCTTGCTCCCCAAGTTTGTATAATCATGGTGAGTCTCCCTTATTCCTTTGAGGCTTGATCTTTAGTTTCTAGGTTAGGTGTTGCTTGAGCTAGAGATGTCTCAGTTGCCTCTTGTGGTTGTTGAACTTCTTGCGTTGCTTTTTCGGCTTGGGACACCGCTTCTTGAGCTTGTTTTACCGCTTGCTCGGCAACTTCAAGAGCTTGGGCTTGACTTGGTTCTTGGGCACTAATACCATCTTGAGCCATTTGTTCAACAATTTTTGCTTTTTCTTTAGCTTGTTCTGCTTTTTGACTAGCTTGCTCTACTTTTTCTTGAGCATGAGCATAAGCTTGTTGATTTACTTGAGGTTCTTGCTCTTGCGCTCCTTCTTGATTTGCGAGTTGATCTTGGAGCGAAGTTGCCTTGTCTTCAAGGTGTTGGGCTACCGAAGCCACCGCTTCGGATTGATTATTTAACTCGCTTAGTTCTTTATCAAGTTTTACAGAAAAATCTTGTAACGCACGAATACGTAGTTTTAAGATTTGACGGTCATTTACTTGAGTAATGCGAGCATTTAATTTACCTTCGAGTAATTCTACGGACTCATTACGGATTGGCATGTGTCCGAGGAGACCAAAAACATATCCCCCAATAGTATCAAACTCATTTTCTGAGAGTTCTACACCAAAGGCTTCGTTAAAGAGATAAATTGGAGTTTTGGCAAGAACATCAAATGAAGTTTTGCTTACTTGTTGAATAAATTGATCTTCTTTATCAAATTCGTCTGAGATATCCCCAACAATTTCTTCGAGAATATCCTCAATAGTAATTAACCCTGAGATTTCTCCAAACTCATTTACCACTAAAGCAAGATGAGTATGTGAGCTTTGGAATTCTTGTAATAAAGTAGTAACGTGTTTGGTTTCTGGAATAATTTTAATAGGTTTAGAAATTTGAGGTAATGTGAGTTCGTCTACTTGCTGGTCAATTAATACTCTTAAGAGGTCTTTGGTAAAGAGTAAACCTATAGTTTCTTGATCTTCATTATTATCATCAAGAATTGGATAACGACTACGTCCATATTCTAAGACTTCATCTAAAACTTCACGTAAGCTTTGCTCGGCTTCAAAGTAATCTATATGAGCACGAGGGATCATGAGATCACGAGCACGGAGATTACTAATGCTTAGTACGCCTTTGAGCATTTTTGCAATGTGAATATCAAGAGCTTGGTTTTTATGTAAATACTCAATCTGTTGTAAAAGATCACTTGCAGACTCTACAGAACCTGGTTTATTAGTGAGAGAGGCAATAAGTTTTTGGCGTCCCTTATTAATAAGTTCTTGGGAAGCAGCTTTGATTTTTTCGAATTTTATTTTTTCTAATAAAGACATGTATAAAAAAACTGTTTGGTTGTGCCATTACTTATGGTTAATCCTTAGACAAGGAATAAAGCTATGGCAAAAGGTTAACGTATACTTAATGGCTATTATTATATAATAAAGCTCTAGGGAGATGGTTATAAGTTGAGTTAGACTAAGCTAATAGTTACGCATAGTAACTAAACTTTTAGACAAGGGAAGAGCTAAATTTATCTTATCTAAAAATTATTTTTTATTTTTAACGCTTATATATCAAAAGTTTAGCTAGGATATGGTGGATAACTCTATTTTATCTTGTTTTTCTATGTTAATATAAAATTATTAAGAACAGATAATTTTTTAAATTTTTAATTTTGTTAAATTTTTTGCTGATTAAGGTAGAGATTTATGTTGGTACAACTTACAACCACCACCAGTAAATAGACTAGCTGATTTACAGGTGGATAGAACATTTATTTGTTAGTTTTTATAACTTCCAAAATAGAGTATTTCTATGTATCTGCAAGTAGTTAGTCTGATCGTGTATAAATGGTGGCTAGCTACTTTAGGTGTGGGTAAAAAATCTCTCCTTTCCCATAAAAAGCGAGCCATCGGGCTCGCTTTTTTGCGTTTTTGTGATTTCAATTTGCTTACTAATAGGTTTTTAATATGAAAGTTTTAAAATTTGGTGGTACTTCGGTAGCTAATGCTTTAGCCTTTGCACAGGTAGCCAAGATAGTGCGTGCAGCTTATGAACAAGAAGGAGTAGCGGTAGTTCTTTCTGCTCCGGCAAAAGTAACTAATCTTTTACATGCTGCTATAGGACAAGCTCAAGCTAATGGTACCTATCGTTCTTCATTAGGAGCTGTCGAAGATATAGTTTATAGCATTGCTCAAGGTTTAGCTCTTCCTGAAGAAAAAGAAAAATGGCTCGTAGGTTTAGGTTCGATCTTAAATGAAGTTGAAGCTAGCCTAAAAGCTCTCGCTGTAAATAAACAAATTAGTGATGCCGAGTTCGCCTATGTTGTAAGTGCAGGTGAGCGTTGTTCGATTTTCTTAATGGCTCAATATCTCGAGCAACTAGGGCAAGCAACTGATGTAATTTTACCTTGGGAAGTTTTTGTTGCCAATGATACTAATTACCTTGAAACTAGCGTAGATGTTTTAGCTTCCAAAGAACGTTTTAAAGCTTTAACTTTTGCAAGAAAAACTATTTATTTAATGCCAGGTTTTACTGCAGGGGATGCGCAACAACAAATTATGCTCTTAGGCCGTAACGGCTCGGATTACTCAGCAGCTCTTTTAGCAGCTTGTGTAGAAGCTAGTGCATGTGAAATTTGGACTGATGTTGATGGGGTATATACCTGTGATCCAAATCTAGTTGAAGATGCCTTATTACTCCCAGAACTTTCGTATCAAGAAGCCATGGAATTAAGCTACTTTGGGGCTAAAGTTCTGCATCCAAAAACTATAGCTCCAATTGCCCAATTTAAGATTCCTTGCTTAATTAAAAACGTTAATAAACCGGAGTTAGCAGGAACTTTAATTGTAGATGCAAGTGAAGTCAAAGCTTCTAAACAACATATTAAAGGGATTACAGCGTTAAATAATATTGCCATGTTCAATGTTTCGGGACCGGCAATGATTGGACAAGTGGGAATAGCTGCAAAAATCTTTGCGACAGTTTCAGCAGCCGGAGTTTCTTTAGTACTTATTACTCAAAGTTCTTCAGAGTATTCGATTGGTTTTTGTTGTCGTGAAAGCGATGCTAGTAAATGTTTAGCGGCTCTAGAGCAAGAGTTTGCGAGCGAAATTGCTTCAGGAGCTTTAGATCCAATTGAAGTACATCATGATTTAGCTATAGTGTCAGTAATTGGGGATAATATGAAACACCTCAAAGGGACAGCTGCTAAATTCTTCTCCGCTTTAGCTCAAACTAATGTAAGTATTATTGCTATTGCTCAAGGTTCTTCTGAGCGTGCAATTTCTACGGTAATTCGTGGAAATCAAGTTATAGAGTCGGTAAGATCTACTCACCGTATGCTCTTCAATTCAAAGAAGATAATTCGTGCTTATATCGTGGGCGTTGGCGGGGTTGGAAGCGAGTTAATTTCGCAAATCTTACGCCAAAAAGAATACTTAGCAAGTAAAAATATTGAAATTTCAATTTGTGGAATTGCCAATAGTCGTAAATGGCTTTTAGATGCTAAAGGACTAGAGTTAGATCAAAACTGGCGTTTACGTTTAGAAGAAGAGGGTGTAGAGTATACTTTATCTGATTTTATTCGTCGTGTAGAAATTGATCATGTGGTAAATCCGGTATTTGTAGATTGTACTTCGAATCAAGGTATTGCTGATAGCTATGTACGCTTATTACAAGCAGGCTTTAATATAGTTACGCCAAATAAAAAAGCTAATACTTCTTCTTATGCGTACTACCAACAAATGCGTGAAGTGGCACAACGTGAACAACGTCGCCTCATGTATGAAACTAATGTTGGAGCGGGGTTACCGGTAATTGAAAACCTCCAAAACCTCATAGCTGCTGGCGATGAAATTGAAAAATTTAATGGGATTCTTTCAGGTTCACTCTCGTATATTTTTGGGGAATTAGAAAATGGTACGCCATTATCAGAAGTAACTGCTAAGGCTCGTAAACTAGGCTTTACTGAACCTGATCCACGTGATGACTTATCAGGGCAAGATGTAGCCCGTAAGCTCTTAATCTTAGCTCGTGAAGCTGGTTTAGAATTAGAACTAAGTGATATTCTTGTTGAACCTGTACTACCGCAAGATTTTGCTCAAGGTTTAAGTACCGAAGAGTTTATGGCAAAATTACCGGAGTTAGATCAAGCCTTTGCTGAACGTGTAGCAAGATGCCAAGCTGAAGGTAAGGTAATGCGCTATGTGGGACAAATTGATCATGGTAAATGTGCGGTAAAAATTCTCGAAGTAGAAGCAGATGATCCTTTATACAAAGTAAAAGGTGGAGAAAATGCTCTTGCTTTCTATACTCGTTACTATAATCCAATTCCATTACTCTTACGTGGGTATGGTGCAGGAAATGATGTAACAGCAGCCGGAATTTTCTCAGATATTCTACGTACTTTACAAAGTTACGGTAGCGTAAAATAAGGAGATTAAATGAAAGTAGCAGTGTATGCCCCAGCTACTTCCGCTAATTTAAGTGTGGGTTTTGATTTATTGGGGTTAGCCGTAAAATGTGTTGATGGCAAAAAACTTGGAGATATAGTAGTAGCTGCGGATTTTGAGGAGCAAGATGTAAATCTTGCTTCCTCAGAGCAGCCTTCTGTAGCTTTTTATGGTAAAGGTAAGTTTATCGGTAAGCTTGGAACTAATCTAAAAAGTAATTTGGTTTATCGAGCTTATGAACTCTTTAAAGCCCAGCTAGAGCAGTTAGGCTTAGAGATTAAACCGGTAACTTTAACCCTTTATAAAAATATGCCTGTGGGATCGGGGTTAGGGTCATCTTCATCCTCATCTGTTGCTGCTCTCGTGGCATTGAATGAATTTCATGGGCAACCTCTTGATAAAACTACGATGCTTACGCTCATGGGCGAACTTGAAGGGTTAGTTTCAGGCTCTCCGCATTATGATAATGTTGCTCCCGCATATTTAGGAGGCTTACAACTTATGTTGCCTGCAGCCTATGCTCCTTATCCTGGAGCAAAGCCTTGTGCCCTTAAAGAGGGAGAGCTTACTTTAAGTCTACCGCCAGTATTTGCGAATTGGTATTGGGTACTCGCTTATCCTGGAATTGTGGTAAAAACCGAAGAGGCGAGAAGAATTTTACCTGATGCTTATAGCCGTAGCCACATAATTCAACAAAGTGCGTTTATGGCAAGTTTTATTCATGCGGTGCATACTCAAGATAATGAGTTAGCAGCACGCAGTTTACGTGACTTTGTCGCTGAACCTTATCGTGAGCAGTTACTACCTAATCACCAACATCTACGTGAGTTGTTATTTACCCATGGAGCCAAGGCTTGCGGGATTTCGGGTTCGGGACCGACCTTTTATGCTCTTGCTCCAAGTTTAGAGGTAGCTCAAGCCTTAGAGCAAGTATTTAAGCAGCATTATCTACAAAATGCAGAGGGCTTTGTCCATATTTGCCAAACAGATTTTGTTGGAGCTCAAGTATTAACTGAAGAAGAATTTACGCAATTTTTACAAGCAGAGGAACACTAATGCAATTGTATAATATTAAACATCCTGAAGAAAAAGTATCTTTTAAGCAAGCGGTCTTACAAGGGTTAGGGCGTGAGCAAGGATTATTTTTTCCTGAACAATTACCAGAATTTACTCCAGAGCAAATTGAAGAACTCTTAGCTTTACCTTTTGTTGAGCGTGCAGCTAAAGTTCTTGAAGCTTTTATTGGTGATGAATTTACCTCTGCGCAAATTCAAGAATTAGCCGAGCAAGCGTTTAACTTCCCTGTACCTGTAGTTCAAGTAAGTGAAAATGTATATACTCTTGAGCTTTTCCATGGTCCAACTCTAGCCTTTAAGGATTTTGGGGGACGCTTTATGTCTCAAGTGTTACGTTTATTAGCACAAGAGCGTAAGATTACCATTTTAACTGCAACTTCTGGGGATACTGGGGCAGCGGTAGCTCATGCCTTTTATCAAGTACCAAATATTGAAGTAGTCGTACTTTACCCTAAAGGACGTATTTCGGAATTACAAGAAAAACTCTTTTGTACTTTAGGAGAAAATATTAAAACTATTGCCATAGATGGCGATTTTGATGCTTGTCAGGCTTTAGTAAAACAAGCGTTTGATGATCAAGAGTTACGTGAAGCTATTGGCTTAAATTCAGCAAACTCAATTAATATTAGTCGTTTACTCGCACAAATTACTTACTACTTTGAAGCCTATGCTCGTTTACCTTGTAAGCAGCAAGTAGTAGTAAGTGTGCCTTCGGGTAACTTTGGGAACTTAACTGCAGGGTTATTAGCTAAGGCTTTAGGTTTACCGATTTATCAATATATCGCAGCGACCAATGCTAATGATACTGTACCTCGCTATTTAGCTTCAGGTAAATGGGAGCCGGCAACAACTAAGGCAACTCTATCTAATGCTATGGATGTCTCACGTCCAAATAACTGGCCTCGCATTGAAGAGTTATTTAAAGTAAAAGGTTGGCAGTTTAAGCAAGATTTATTCTCCGCTCCTGTAAGTGATGAGCAAACAGCGACAACCATTAAAGAACTAGAAGCCTTAGGTTATCTTTCAGAACCTCATGGAGCGGTAGCTTATCAAGTTCTAGCTCAACATTTACAACCAGGGCAAGTTGGAGTATTCTTAGGTACAGCTCACCCAGCTAAGTTCAAAGCTGAAGTGGAAAATATTCTTGGTAAAGAAATTGACTTACCTGAGCAGCTGGCGAAGTATAAAGATCGTCCACTACTTTCAGAGAATTTCCCTGCGGACTATGACGTATTAAAAGCATTTTTATTAGCTCATACAGAGGCTGCTAAAGCTAAATAATGGTAATCAAGAGCTTTAAGCTAATTGAAAAAATTACCTCTTGCATGACTTTTGTTAGAGTCTAAAAATTATTAATAATGCAAATTAAAAAACTTCTAGCTATTTGATGAGTAGACTTTTACTCAAATAATCAAGAGGCTAGAAAGTGATTTTTCTCGAGCTCAAGATCTTCTTGAGCTCTTTATAGTATAATAGGCAACAAAAAACTAACTAAGGATTAAGCATGAGTCAAAAGTGGTTTGGGGTAATTACAATTTTCCCCGAAATGTTTAAAGCTATTTCTGAGTGGGGAATTACCAAACAAGCTCTTAAAGCTGGCTTATATGAATTAGAAACTTTTAATTTGCGAGATTATACTACTGATAAGCATCGCACCGTTGATGATCGTCCTTTTGGTGGTGGTCCTGGGATGCTTATGAAGATCGAACCTTTAGAGCGAGCTTTAGAAGCTGCCAAAGCTCGAGCTGCGAGTAAAGGAAAAGCGGTAAAAGTGATTTTCTTATCCCCACAAGGACAAGTATTTCAGCATCAAGCTAGTGTTGATCTTGCCCAGGCAGAGGATAATTACATTTTTATTTGTGGACGCTATGAGGGAATAGATCAAAGATTTATTGATCGCTATGTAGATCAAGAATGGTCTTTAGGAGATTTTGTTCTCACGGGTGGGGAATTAGGGGCTATGACTATGATAGATGCCATTATTCGTCATCTTCCTCAAGCTTTAAATACTAAAGAATCAGCAGAGCAAGATAGTTTTGCTAATGGTCTGTTAGATTGTCCGCATTATACGCGTCCTGAAGTCTACCATGGAGAAGGAGTGCCCGAAGTCTTAATGTCAGGGCATCATGCTAAAATCGAACTTTGGCGTCAAGAGCAGTCTTTACGTCGTACTCTTGAGCGTCGTCCCGAGTTAGTAGCTCGTCTAGAAGAGCAAGGGCAATTAAGCAAAACTCAAGTGAGTCTTTTAGCTCAAATTCGAGGCTTACCTGATCCTTATGCTAAAAGAAAACGCAAAAAGGCAAAAGAGCCGACAAGCAACTAAGCAAAGCTACAACTAACTAATGAGGAAAATTAACCGAAGCAGTAAAATAAATCGTAGCGGTAAAATAAACCAAAGCGGTAAAATTAATCTAACCTGTAAAAAAGTCTAAAAAAACTTTAGCTAATTGAGAGTTAATCGTAACCTAATTAGGAGACAAAAAAGTCGAGCAATTAGTTATGCCTTTTTGCAAAATTAAAGGTGAGTAAATTTCGCAAAACTAAGAAAAACTTTTTTCTTTGCCTGAAAAAAATTATTTATTTTTTGGTTGAAATAAAAATTTTTAGGGCTATATATGTTATAAGACTAATTTTAGTCTAATATAGAGAAGCAGTTTGGCTTCCTTATTTTGTGTATATCTATATTTAAGCAGTACTCTTTTGTGATAAGAGTACCATAAACTTTGCCAGCAAATCTTGAACGCAGTATTTTTCATTCGGGGTTAAGTATTGCCTTTAAAAGAGCATGGCATAATTTGCATATTGGTAATAGACTTTGCGTTTGACGCAAAGCTTTTGGTAATTGTCTAAATTTATATTTAAGTTATTTAATTAAATTTTTCTCAACTGAAACAAGTCTCAGCTTGGCAAAAATTTGAGTTTTTACAAAATAAGAAACTTTGCTGATGCTTTTGCTCCTAGAGCAAGAGCAGAGAATGCAGTTTTGTCGTGTAGAAGAGAAGTAATAAATCCAGCTTACAGTTTTGTAAGTTGGGCTTTGTTATCGCTAAAATTTAACTTTTATCTCTAGATAAAGAGCAAATAATCATCTTTCTTATGAAAATAATATAGGTCAAAACTCATAGGGATTATTTGTTACTTGATCTTAGTTGAACTTGATTTGTTAGTGTATTTAGTAGCTCTAACCTTATCCTTAACTTAAGCAGTTGGCTTTGGTAAAAAACTAAATTTCAAGCAAAGCTGAATAAAATAGATTTTGCTTAAGTAGGGATAAATAAAGATGAACTTGACTTGGTTTTGGCAAATATATGTAAGTTAAGTCAGTTCCTTACAAGTAACTAACGACAAGTGAGGTTATTATAAAGAGGTAAAGAAGTTAAGAGTAAAAAGAGCGAACTCTAAAAATACCTCAAAATTATCTTTTCTTGGTAAAAATTTCTAAATAACTCTCAATTTTCCTTCCTTTATTCAAGTTATCCTCATCTTTTTCCTCAAGGTTTGTTCGGAAAACAGTTTATGTTTTGTTGAGCAAACAGTATGAATAAATTATATAAACTAAAATTCAATCGTCGTACCGCTTCTTTGGATGCTGTATCAGAATTAGCAACCAGTGCCGTCTCGACTACGAATAAACAAGAACAAACAAGCAAAGACCTCAATCTTAAAGCGGTGTTTAATAGCTTAGCTTCAGGTCTTTTAGTTTCAAGCTTAATTGGAGCTACGGTTTCTTCAGCTCAGGCTTCAAGCGCTCGTACAGGGATGAATGTAGTTGCTGGTTCAGTAACCGTAACTGTGGATGGAGCAACCACCACTATTGCTACTACCGGTACGACCATTATTAACTGGAATACTTTTAATATTAATGAAAATGAAATTGTAAAATTTTTACAAGAATCTTCAAACTCAGTAGTATTAAACCGTATTCTTGGGGGAAGCATCTCTGAAATCCTTGGTACCCTATGGTCAAACGGGATTGTCTTTATTGTTAACCCAGCGGGTATTGTTTTTGGTGCTAATTCAGTAGTTGACGTAAATGGCTTAATTGCCTCAACCCTTGATATTAGTGATGAAGATTTCCTTAATGGGAACTATGTGTTTAATCAAGATAAAGATAAAGCCATAGCTTCAATTATTTCTTCAGGGATTATTAAAGTAAGAAGTGATGGTACTCTTGCTTTAATTGGGGGCAATGTTGTAAATACTGGGGTGCTCGAAGCTAAAGATGGTACGGTTTACCTTCTTGCAGGTAATAGTATTACGATTTCGGATTTAAACAATCCTTTAGTTTCTTATACTGTAACAGCGGGTAACCGTGCAGTTAACCTCGGACAAATTATTGCAAAAAGCGTAACCATGTTAGCAAATAAAGTCGCTAATGGTTATACTTCAAGCTCAGAGTTTGCTGATATTATGTCGAACTATGCGACTTCAGCAACTAATGCAACTATTTCAGCTTCAGGTGAAGTAGTACTGTATGGAGCTTCAGAATCAACTGAAACTCAAACTTTAAATCAAACAGAAGCACAAGTTACTGGAAATCGTACAGGTTTAGTTGTAAACAATGGGACGATTAATGTTTCTAATGCTTCAGGTACTGCAGGTACAGTAAAACTCCTAGGGGACAATGTTTCTCTTGAAAACTCTTCAGTAATTAATGCTTCTGGAGATGTAGGGGGAACGGTATATGTAGGGGGAGATAGTGCGGGTAATGGAACTCTCAAACTCGCTGCGAATACCAGCATTGCGAATGGTTCGGTAATTAATGTATCAGGGGATACTGGAAATGCCGGAGCAATTTATGTTTGGGGTAACTATGCTTCTATAGGTGGTACTTTCTTAGCTCAATCTAATGGTGCTTACGGTGGTTTCATTGAAACTTCAGGTAAGACATTAAATATTAGTAACTCTACCTATATTAATACTTTATCGCAATTAGGCAGTAACTACACAGGTACTTATCTATTAGACCCAGATGTATTATTTGTGTATCATAATTCAACGTCTTATTATGGCTCTGAATATTCTGCTTACAATAGTAATCTGCAAACAACTCTAACTTATACCGATCTATCTGATGCTTGGATAATTAGTCAATTATCGACTACTAATGTTACTTTAACTGCTAATTATCAAATCTATTTATGGTCGGGAGTAAATATTACTTCTTCAACTAATAATTCTCTTACTCTGTGTGTAAGCTCTTCGATAGGTAGTTTAGATAGTATTCACTTAGAGAATACCACTATTAACATTGGTGGAAGCTTAAACCTTTATGCGTATGGAAGAATTGTAGTTGATTCTGGTTCATGTGTAACCGTTAGAAATAATTCTACGATTAACATGACCTCAAATACTGCAAATATTACGGTTATTAACTCTACGATTAATGGTACAGGTACAGTTAATTTAAATGCAAGTTGTGGTACAGTTTCTTTAATTAATGGTACGGTGATTAACGCTTCTACCCTTAATGTTAATGCCTTATCTTTAAATGTAACTAATAATACCACTGCAACTATTAGTACTCTAGCGGCTGCTGTAGGGAATTTAACCGTAAACCAAAGTAATATTTCTGGTGGGAATGCAAGCTTTAATGTAAGTAATGCTGCAAATATTAATGGTTCGAACATTAATGTAACAGGAAACTTAAGCTTAACTACTTACCAAAACGGTAATATTTCAAACTCAAATATCTCGGTAGGAAATTACTTTATTTGGGCTGCGAATGCGGGGAATGTGATTTTAAATAATACTAATTTAACCGCAAACGCAAGTGCAAGTACGGCAATTAATATCTATACTATGCTTACCGGTAACACCACAGGTGCTTATACGGGAGCTAATACCTCTTTTAATATTAGTAATTCGAATTTAACCGCTACCAATGGTGGGGTACGTATTTACCAAGTAAGTACGGGGTCGAGTTCTACTTATGTAATTAATAATACCAATATTACTGCTAATACCTCGAGTTCTTCAGGGGTAATTAACCTTGTAAATGCTCAATATGCGGTAAGCGGAAATATTACCAACTCAACCTTAGTCGCAAACACTACCGCAATTACTTTCCAAGCTAATGGTAGTCTTGATAATGTTACCTTTAACTCAACTTGTAGTACTTCAATTAAGTATACGCCGGTAATTACCAAGTGGAATGGTAACATGAGTAATGTAACCATTAATTCTAATGGTACTGTAAGTATTACTTCTGATACTACGAGTTTAAATATTACGAATTTAACCGTAAATTCAACTGGTAATGTAAGTATTGTTGAAGGTGGTAATGGTTCGAGCGTAAGCTTAATTAATTCTACGGTTAATGTAACCAATGGTTCATTTAGTTATACCGGAAATACTACCAGCCTAAATGTAACGGATACGAAAGTAAATACTTCAGGTAACATTGGTATTTCTGCAAATAGTGCTAATATTACTAATTCGACCTTAACCGCTGGTGAAAACCTTACGGTTAACACGACCAATTTAACCGTAAATACTTCATGCTTAACAGCAGGAGTAAACTTAACTTTAAACTCAAGTTTAGTAACTAATGTTTTAAATTCGACTTTAGTTGCAAATGAAACTGCAAATGTTAGTGCGTCGAATACTACCAACTCTACAACTAATATTACGAACTCAAGTGTAACTGGTAATCGTACTTTAGTACGTGGTCGTGACATAGTAGTAAGCAATTCTACGTTAGTTGCAAATAACAGTGAAATTTCGGTAGGTAATACTTCAACCCAAAATGTTACTCTAGGTAATGGTACGACCTTAACTACGAATAACAGCAATAGCAATACTACGGATGCGGATATCGGGGTATATGCTGCTGCGAATTTAAACGTTACGAATACGAGCTTTAACTCTGCACGTGACTTAAACTTATCAACCAGTACGGGTTCAATTATCCTTAATGGGACAACTAATGTAAGTATTAATGTCGCACGTAGTCTTAACCTCACCGCAAATACGGTTAACATTAGTAATACTACTGTAAACGTAGGAAGTACGATTGGCGTAAATGCTGGAAATACGAGCATTATTAATGCAACTTTAAATGCGGCTGATAGTGTAAGCGTGGTAGCAACAAGAACCGCAAATATTACTAATTCTACTTTAAATTCGACTAATGTTGCTCTACAGGCAATTAATGCGAATCTAAGTAATGCAACTTTAAATGCAAGTAATAATGCGAATGTTAATGCAACTAATGTAAACTTTACGAACTCGACAACAAACGCTGCTAATGCAACCGTAAATGGTAGTAATGTTAATTTAAGTAACTCTACCTTTAATACTACAGATATTACTGTTAATGGTAGCAATGTAAATGTTACTAATAACACGAGCATTAATTCATCAAATAGTGCTTTAGTAAATGGTAGCAATATAAACTTTAGTGATGCTCAAGTAAATGCAACTAATACGACCGTAAATGGTTCAAATATTAATGCAAGTAATGCAAGCTTTAATGGAACTAATGTTACTTTAAACGCAAGCAACAACTTAAATTTAACTAACGGCACTACTGCTAATGCTACTGAGAATGCAACCATTTCAGGTCTAGACGTAAATCTTGATAATGCAAGTGTTAATGCAACTAATGCAACGGTGGAAGCTGATGGTAATGTAACCTTAAGTAATAACACTAAAGTAAATGCAACTAATACTACGGTAAGTGCTGCTGAGAATGTAACCATTAATAATGCAGTGGTAAATGGTAGTGCTTTAGCTTCAGTTTATGGACAAAACCTCGTTCTCAATAATGCCACAGTTTACTCGAGTCAAGGTGATGTAAATCTAGGTAATGCTTCTACTGAAACTATTACGGCAAGTAATGGAACTAATGTTACCGCAACTAATGGTAATGTAAGCTTTACCGGTAGTGAAGAGATTAATTTAAGTGAAGTTAATGTTACTTCAGGTTTAGATTTAAATCTAACTTCAGCAAACGGTAATGTTGCCTTAACTGGTAGCTCAACTTCGAGTCTAAATGTAGGACGTAGCTTAAATGTAACGGCAAGCAATGTTTCAGTTGTTAACCAAACTTTAACCGTAAACGGTTCAATTGGTTTAAACGGAACTAATAGTGTAACTGTTGACAATGCAACCGTAAACGCAACCAATGGTAGCAGTAATATCTCTGGTGGTAACATTAGTGTGGTTAATGGTTCAACCGTAACCTCAAGTGAGAATACAACTCTATCAGGAACTAATGTAACTTTAG
>NZ_NRJF01000210.1 GCF_003585965.1 Psittacicella gerlachiana
AAATAAAGCAATAAGTTAGAATTAATTTGAAAGTTAAATTAGGTTACTTTTCTCTAACTAGGTTTATATCTTTAAGAAAAATATCTAATTTAGTTATAGAGTTTTTTAGAGTCATTGATCGATTATAAGTTAAAAATTTTATCTCTTATGTCATGAATAAGTGGAGTCATGAATAAGTTTATGAACTTATAAGGTGAATAAAGACAAGGATATAAATATTGAGCAACATTTAGAACTAGTTTGTAGTTTTATTATAACTTTTAGAAGAGATGAGAAATAAATATATAGCGGGAAGCATATGTAGAGGGTAACAAGAAATATATGTAAACAAATAGCATCAAAGATATGTAAGCAAATAGTATCAAAGATATGTGAAAATATAACAGCAAAGATATGAAAATATATAACAGAAAGGATGTATAAATAGAGAGTTAGAGCAATAGGTAAAATGGGAGCTAAGAACAAAAGCTTATTAGAAACTGATGACAAAAAATCTGCTTGAGGTTAAGAAAAAACTCTTTTGAAAAAAGAAAGTTAGCAAGATAATTTCAGAGCTAACTTGAGGTTTGTGATAAAATGAGAGGGATCTTTGATCTATTGGTGTGTTTATGTCTCGTAATTTATCAGACTCACAAATACCAAAGAAACAAGATAAGCATTTAGAATATTACCAAGAGCAAAGTAACTGTGCTAGTACAGATTATGTAGATATTGATAATACCTCAACTATAGACACAAGAGAGGCAAGTTTAGATACCGGCAAAGTTGGCTTTGAAGAGATCTCTCCTTTTCAGCAACAATTACAAGAACAACTTCCTGCAGGTATTTGGTTCTTTACCCTGATGTACTTTCTTTGTATGTTTGCTGGTTTTGTGAATAATAGTTTTGCTCCTGCCATTGAGGGAATGACTGCTGCTTTTCAGGTGAAAGTAGCTGCTATTACTGCGATTATTTCTCTGTACACCATAGGTAACGGAGCTGGTCAGCTAATTTGGGGACCGATTATGGATCGCTGGGGGCGTAAAGCGGTAATCTTAATCTGTGGCTATATAGGGATTGCTCTTAATCTTTGGTTAATGAATGCAACTAGTTATGCTGAATTAGTTTGGATTCGTATTCTACAAGGCTTAAGTTTTTCTGGTTTAGGAGTTATTCCAAGTATTATTATTCGAGATTGCTTTTCCGCAAAGCGTTATGCAATCTATAGCTCGATAATGTCGAGTCTTTTTGTTTTTACTCCGGTTATCGCTCCTTTAATTGGGGCATGGATTTATATTTATTTAGGTTGGCAGGCAATCTTTGGGATTTTATCTTTAGTAATCCTGATTGTTCTTATTTGCTTTGCTCAATTTATTCCTGAAACTCTAGAGCCAAGTAAGCGTCAACCCTTACAAGTAAAGCTAATTGCTCAAAAATATGGAGCAATTTTTAAAAGCAAACGTTCTTTAGGCTTAATTGTCATTAACAGCATTTTTACGGTGTCAACGGTGGTAATGCCAACAATGTTGCCAATGGTATATATTGTTGATTATCATGTAGCACCTGAAAATTTTGCGTACTTAGTATTGATTAATACTATAGTTATGGCAGTAGGTTTACATATAAACTCAACTCTCCTTAAATTAGGTTATAATCCCGCAAAAGTTTGGTTGTGGGCTTCGATCTTACAAGCTGTGTCAACCTTGGTAAGTTTTTATGTAATTTTTAGTGGGGTAACTTTAATTGGGATTGTTGTGGCTTTAGCTTTAACCGTATTCTTTACTTCTTTTGTCATTGGGAATATGACTTGCTTATTCTTCCTTGACTATAACAATATGATTGGAACTGCAAGTTCGATTTTTGTTTCTACTCGTTTATGTTGTGCGGGATTGATTGTTGCATTACTTGCTCATATTCCGAGTTTTAATGGTGTAACTCTTTTACTCATTAATGCAAGTACTTTAATTATTTCTGCAATCTTGATCATCCTTTATTATCGCAAGTTTAGACCAGATATTCGGGTAAAACAAAACTCTGATTATTTTGTCCAAGGACGTGAAGAGCAGTAAAGCTATTGATAATGTTATCAAGTTATCTTTTGTTTTGTTATATATTATTCCTGTTAATTAATGGCTAGAACCTAGGTTCTAGCCATTAATATTTTTAAGTTTTTAATCTTTTGTTATAAGCTTAGCCCCTTTTAAAAGTAATAATATAGTAGACGAACATCTATCTAATTATATGGTGGGGAGTAAGAGAATAGATGATGAATAATTATAAATTGGAGTGATGAATAATTATAGAGTGAATGATAAATTAAAAATGTTATTTAGTTAGGTGATTTTTATCAAGAGCCCAAAAAATAGAGATCCACTGATAGTCAAAACTATACCTTGAGTATAAGAAAATTTTCTGATTGTTGAGAAAAAGCCTAGAAAATCTAGGGATATTTTCTTAATCTTATAAGAAGATATGGGATTAATTAACTTTGTGATTGCTTTTTTAAGGTATTTTCTCCAGAAGGTTGAGAATAAAGTTTAGATTTTTTTCTTTGAAAATTAAATACTTTTTTCTTTGAACTGTGGTAAAATAAGCGTAGGAAAAAGTAGTAAATAGAAGAGCATTTTTCTTCATATAATTGTGCTCTTGCTTTACAGATTTTTTAGGTTATTGAATAATCTTATAATCTATAAAATTTTTTGAGGTTTTTCCTAGTGGTGCAAATCTTTATCAATTTTTTGATGTTGGTAATTTTTTATTTGAGGACTATATAGTAA
>NZ_NRJF01000211.1 GCF_003585965.1 Psittacicella gerlachiana
GATAAAGAGCTATAAAGATTGATATTACCCCCCCCCCTAGGGGGTAAATTTTATTATTATAATTTTAAAAATTTTAGATTAAAGGACTTTATTTTATCTAATAAAATTGTCTTCTTTAAGTTTACACAGATATATTTATTGAAAAAAATTCATAAAGCTATGTTAAATCTCCTACTTTATCAAAAAGGTAACCTTTTCTATAATAAAAATATAAAAATAGAATATCAAAGTTAAACTTAATGATAAAAATTATCGTGATTTAAAATGTCTTTATAAGTCTTGTTAAAGATATATAAAGTAAGGACACAAATATGGCTGATTATAAATTAAATCCTTTTACCTTAGTATACGATCAAGCAATTACGGAGAATAAAGCTCATGCTGTAAATATTAAGCCTGTAAGTTATGACTTAAATGGCTTAAAAATTGCAGCCAATGTTTATACTCCTGCAGATTATGATCCACAACAAACTTACGCAGCTATAGTTGTTGCTCATCCTAATGGAGGAGTGAAAGAGCAAGTTGCAGGTTTATATGCTCAAAAATTAGCTGAACAAGGGTATATTACGATTGCTTTTGATGCAGCCTATCAAGGTGGAAGTGAGGGATTACCAAGATATGTCGATCGTCCGGCAAATAGAATTGAGGATATTCGTCGTGCTGCTGATTTTATTAGCACTTTTCCTGGAGTAGATCCTCAACGCCTTGGCGTCCTAGGAATTTGTGGCGGTGGTGGTTACACCATTAAAGCCGCTCAAAGTGATAAACGTTTTAAAGCAGTAGCTACTTTAAGTATGTTTAATTCAGGTTTAGTACGTAGAAATGGTTTCCAAAATTCTCAATTAGATACTATTCAACAACGTTTAGAACAGGCAAGTCAAGCCCGAGAAGAGTTTGTGCGTACAGGGAAAGCTGTATATTCTCCAGCATTTGCAAATAAATTAACTGCACAAGAGCTCGAAGCCTTACCATTTGATTTATATCGTGATGGCTATTTTTACTATGGGGTAGATTATGCTCATCCTAATTCCCAAACTAATTTTACATTAGATAGCTTATTAGATTTAATGACTTTTGATGTTAACACTAATGTAAATTTAATTAATCAACCTTTACTCATGGTTGCGGGGGAACAAGCAGATACTCGATATATGACTGAAGAGGTTTTTGCTCAAGCGACAGGAACTACAAACAAAGAACTATTTTTAATTCCTGGAGCAAGACATATTCAAACTTATTTCAAACCAGAATATGTAGCTCAAGCAATGCAAAAATATACGGAATTTTTTGCTAAATATCTTTAAATTTTTAATAAAAGATTATTGTAATTTCTTTTAGCAAATCATAATTTTACAACAAAAAAAGCAACAAAACATTATGGATGAATTATCTTTAAACGCAAAACAAGTACAAGCAGATCTAGATAAAATAAATACAGAACAGGCTTGGAATTTATCAGAGGAATTAGCAAAAATTGCTCAAACTACTTCATTAACCGAAAGACAATTAGCTATAGCTCCGGTAGCTTACTTTACGGCTTTAGGACAGCTTGACGCTTTAAAAGTTGCTGTAGCTCAGGCTTTAGAGGCGGGGTTAACTCCTGAACAACTGCAAGAAGTATTTTTACATCAATATGCTTATGCGGGATTTCCTCGAGCTTTAAATGGTCTCTTAACTTTCCAAGGAGTACTACAAGAGCGTAAGATTGAGTTCCAAAATAATCTCATCACAGCTTATGATAAGCAGGTAGATTATTATCAATTAGGGGAAAAAATGTTGAGTATTTTAACTCAAAGAGATATGCGTAGTATTACCTTAAATAACTTTCCTGGGATAGATACTGCGTTGAAAGCCCATTTGTTTGGTTATCTTTTTGCTCGTGATCAGATCCTTAGTCCGGTAGATCGTGAATTAGTAACGGTAAGTACCTTAACGGCTTTGGAAACCGTACCTTCACAGTTACGTTCACATTTAACAATTGTTAAAAATCTTGGCATAAGTAAAGCAGAAGCCCAAAAATTTATTAACTCTTTAAAAGAAGTAAATGCTCAGGCTGTAACTAAAGCTCAAGAAGTTTTAACTGCAGTTTATCAATAGAGACAAGGGGAGGGATACTCAAAAAAGAGTAGAACTCCCTTTTTTAGATGAGGAGATAAGAAAAATGAAAGATTTAAGTATTGGCGTTATAGGTTCAGGAATGCAAGGTTACGCTATAGGTTCGAGTTTAGCACAAGCTGGATTTACATTAATGTTTGCTGCTCGTGATCTTGAAGCTTTAAAAAGAAAAGTAGCAGATTTACCTCGAGCTAAAGTAGCTACGCCTTTAGCTACAGCTCAATTTGCAGATGTAATTATTTTAGCTCTGCCTTATTCGGCATTTGAAGCTCTAGCACCAACTTTATTACCCTCTTTACAGGGCAAATTAGTGTTAGATGCTACTAATACCGATCCAAGTAACCCTGAAATTATTGAGCAGGATCAAGGTAATGTGGCTCGCTATTCGCAACAACTTTTACCTGGGGTTAAATATGTACGAGCTTTTAGTAGTGTTGATTTCTATCAGATAGTAGACTCTTATCAACGAGGAGGAATCAATCCCTTAGCTATTCCGATTGCTAGTGATAATAGTCTAGCTTTAGAGCAAGCAAAAGCATTAATCTCAGCTCTTCACGCTGAACCTGTAGCTACCAGTTTAGAACAAGCAGTAAAATTTCAACGAGGTGGAGTGGCATTTAGAGTACATACCACAGGAAAGAAGATGCGTGAATTATTAGGAGTGAAATAAGATGAAAAAAAATTATTGTTAGCGACAGGCTTAGGGCTTTTACTTGGTAGTGGACAAGCTCAATTAAGTACTACAGATATAGTTGCTTCAAAATTAGGAAAGGATGATCACACTTGGAATAATGGTAGAGGTACGGTTTATGATGGCAAGGATACTAATGCAAATACTGTTCCTACTCGATTTTTAACCACTACCAGTAAAAGTATTATTGTTTACTTTTCTCGTTCTAGATCAACTGAACTATTAGCTTATAAACTCCATAATTTGACTGATGGAGATATTTTGGAGTTAGTAGTGGATAATCTTTATCCAGCAAATTATCGTGCTTCAGTATAAGATGAGCTTCAAGAAAGAGAGTCAGAACTTTCCAAGATTAAATATTGAGATGCTGAATTTAGAGCAGTACTAAGTAGTATATTTAGTCTCCCCCATGTGGGGAATGTCTTTATCGCCAATGAGGAGCTTCTTACAGAACTATGTTCAAGAACTTACCGGAAAAGTCATAGTTCCTCTAGCAACTAATGGAGGTTATGGTTTAGGGACAAGTGTTGAGAATATCCGTGCCTACTTACCAAATAATCGCTTCCTTGAAGCCTATGCGGTGCAAGGTAATAAGGTAGATCAAGATAATGCAAGCCTGCAAACTTGGTATCAAGGTTTGGATTTCACCCAAAAGTAATTTGTTTATATGATTTAGTGAATAAGTTGTCGTTTAGGATAATTGATTTTTATGAAAGTAATATTAGATAAAATGTGCTGATCAATTTATGAAATTTTTTCATAAAGTCATGTACTTTTTACCTAATTGTTTGCAAACTTTCTTACTCTTATAATATAAAAGTCTTTAATCCGAATATTTTATTGTTCCTTATAT
>NZ_NRJF01000212.1 GCF_003585965.1 Psittacicella gerlachiana
CTATAAAGCGTAAAGGATTTTTGAAGAGAATTAAAGATAAAAATATTACTTTTAGTACTGAAACAGACATACCTTTTGCTTATAAAAGTTTTAGTCAAGATCTCTCTTCACAGCTTTTATCTATTTTAAAGGATATGGTAATAAATATCGAAGAAGAACAAAAGCTGTATTTAAGCAAATTTGCAACAAATGTTATTTATGATAAAGAGATCCTAGATAGTTTAAATGTTAAGAAAATTTTAGAGAATATTTATCTCTTAATTAGTACAGAAAAATTAAGTGAATTAAATTTACAATATCCTGTTTTACAGATAAAAAATTTTATAAATAGCTTATAGTATCCTTTATTTTTAGGTAATTTGGGTAGATTCGTTGTATTATATAGGGGATATTTTAGTTTATTTTAATTAGGAGATTTGATAATGTCAAAATACACATTACCTGAATTAGGTTATGACTTTAATGCGTTAGAGCCATTTTTAGATGCAGCAACTATGGAAATCCACCATGATAAACATCACGCTGCTTATGTAAATAATGCTAACGCAGTATTTGAAAAGCATCCTGAATTATTTAAAGACTGTCCT
This sequence comes from Psittacicella gerlachiana, assembly GCF_003585965.1. Taxonomy (GTDB): domain Bacteria; phylum Pseudomonadota; class Gammaproteobacteria; order Enterobacterales; family Psittacicellaceae; genus Psittacicella; species Psittacicella gerlachiana. The sequence continues at coordinate 588 of NZ_NRJF01000212.1, forward strand.
GCATGTTTTTGTCGTGGCGTAAAAGATCTTCCTGCTGACGTAAAAACTGCATTACGTAATAATGTAGGTGGACACTATAACCATACTTTATTTTGGGAATCTTTAAAGAAAGATGTGGCTTTACCATCTGCTTTAGAAGCAAAATTAGTTGAAGATTTTGGATCAGTAGGAGCATTTAAAGCTGAGTTTGAAAAAGCGGCTGCTACACGTTTTGGTTCTGGTTGGGCTTGGTTAGTTTTAACGGCTGATGATAAATTAAAAGTAGTAAGTACTGCAAATCAAGATAATCCATTAATGGGTGTTGAGGTTGCTGGCGTTGAAGGTACTCCTTTATTAGGCTTAGATGTTTGGGAACACGCTTACTACTTAAAATATCAAAATCGTCGTCCAGAGTATGTATCAGCATTTTGGAATGTTGTAAACTGGGATGTGGTTTTAGATCGTTTAAATAAAAAATCAGCAGATTGTAAAGAAGGTTTAAGATAATAGCTTCTTTGTAGATAAAATAATTGTAG
>NZ_NRJF01000213.1 GCF_003585965.1 Psittacicella gerlachiana
CGTTATATATTATAACGAAAAAAGCTTTAGTTTTTTATTTAATCGTAAACTAAAGGTATAATAAAAAGGAAGAGAAATCTTATAACTTTATTTTAAATTAGAAATAATTATGCCAAAATTAGACATTTATACTTTACCTGTAGGAACGATTCAACAAAATTGTCGTATCTTTGTAAATCCACAAACTAAGCAAGCTTTTGTGGTTGATCCAGGTGCTCAGGCACAAGATCTCTATAAATTTATTCAAGATCATGAGCTTAAGGTTGAAGCTATAGTTATTACCCATGCTCATTTTGATCACATTGGAGGGATTACTCCGTTACGTAAACTACTTGGTGAAGTACCAGTATTAGGTCCATTTGTTCAAGATGAGATCTTCTTTTCTAAAGTAGTTTCACGTTGCCGTCAGTTTGGATTGCTCGATCAAGTTGAAGACTTTGTTCCTGAAACAAGTAAAGGAGATAGATTTTTTACGGAAAACGAAACCTTAACTCTTGCGGGACAAGATTTTAAAGTTCTCTTTACTCCAGGACATTCTCCAGGACATGCAACTTTAGTTGATCAAGAGAATAAAGTATTAATTGTTGGAGATGTACTTTTTAATGGAGGCATAGGCAGAACTGATCTTGAAGGAGGAAGTTTTGCGGTATTAGAACAAAGTATTAAGGAAAAACTTTATTCCTTATCAGGAGATTATTTAGTTCTTTCTGGACATGGTCCTGAAACTTCATTAGAACATGAGCGTTCGAGTAATCCCTTTGTTAGACAAGCATAAGATTTTTATCTATGATTTTATTCGCAAGCGAAATCAAAGTTATAAAAAGCTAGGAATAAAATCTAGACAAAAATTATATGCTCAACAAGAACAAGCTTAATGATAAGAAAAAGGATTTTTAGTATGGAACACAAGCATTTAGATTTAAGTCAAATTAAAGTTGTTGCCGTTGATCTTGATGGTACTTCGATTAATCATGCTCATGAACTTGAAGATTACACTGCCAAGGTTTATAATGCTCTGCCTCAAGCTGGCGTTGAGTTAATTGTCGCTACGGGAAGAGGAAAAAATGATGTTTCCATGCTAAAAAAATTAACTATTCCTTTTACTCTTGTAACTTATAATGGTTCTGTAATTGCAAAACCTGAAACTTTAGGTTACCAACGTCCTTTAGATCCTCAAGCCTTAGTTCAAATCTGTAATTATCCTTATGACGCTGATTTATATGTAAGTTTTTATACCGCAGATCATTGGTATGTAAATCAACATAATGAAGCCTATGCTCGTAAATTAACGAGTTCAGGATCTGCTTTTGAGTTTAAAGAAGCTACAGCTTGTGTCAATGAACCCGTAGTCAAAGTATTTATCGTTGATCCTACAGGAGATAGAGATCGCTTAGAACTAATTAAAAAAGATTTAGAAGCTAAAATAGGCGATAAAGTCGAAGCGGTATTTTCAGGGAATATGTCTCTTGATTTTACGGCTAAAGGAGTTAATAAGCTTACCGCAATTGAAGCTTATTTACAAAGTAAAGGATTAACCGCAAGTGAAAATCTGATAGCTTTTGGTGATAGTATGAATGATTATGCAATGTTAACCGGAGCTAAGTATGGTTTTTATATGGAAAATACTTTGCCCTTTATTAAAGAGAACTTTGTACCTCATCCTAATTGTCATGAGATCGGAAATTGTTATAAATTAGCCACAGCTAAATTTTTGAATCAAATTTTTGCTTTGGGAATTCAGGAGTAGTAAAATAAATAACAATATAGCTATGAGTGAGGTTTGAAGTTTTAATTCTTTAACTTTAAGGATTAACAAAGTTTTATAAAATTTTCACAAATAAGAAAGAATTTTAAAATTGTAGATTTTTTTCTTAAAAACAAGCGAAAAACCACCTGATTTATCGAAAGTCCGGTGGTTTTTTTATTACTTTTGTAAAATTTAGGTATAAGGGAAAACAGAAGTTTTTTATTTATTACTTAGTAAAAAAG
>NZ_NRJF01000214.1 GCF_003585965.1 Psittacicella gerlachiana
CTTTTTGTTCTTTACTTAAGTTAGTTAAAGTTCTAATTGTAAATACGACAATTAAATTTGTTCTTCTCGAACCGTTATAAATACCTTTTCCAGGTATTGTTATTTGATCATGATTTTGGATTCCGGCTTTAATCTCTACTTCTTCTACTCCATCTATAGTAGGTACAGTAATCTTACCTCCAAGAGAAGCAGTAAATGGATCTATTGGATATTCAAGCACAAGATCTAAATTGTGCGTAAGTTCGAAGATATCATGTGGTTTTAAATTAATTAAAAGAACTAAATTACCTGGTACAGTACCTGCACCAGCTTCATTACCCATTCCTCTAAATCTTAAACGAGCACCCGGAGTAATATTTTTAATTTCGTATTCAAAGCTTTCGGTTACTGAAATAGTCGCTTTTCCATGACACTTTTTACATGGATTTTTTACGATTTTACCAGTACCTTTACAAGTGCTACAGGTTTGAGTAAAGATAAAGTTTTGGATATGACCTGAACCATGACATCTTGTACAAGTGGTAACGTCATTTTCGTTTTCTGTTCCTTTACCTTTACAGTCTGGACAGTCTTTTTGACGAGTGTACTTAATATTAATTGCTTTACCAAAGAACAATTCTTCTAAAGTAATGTCAACTTGTAAATTAATGTCAGACCCTTGAACAACAGTTTTACTTTCTCCACGTGCTTGACCACCTGTGAACATATTGAAAATATCTTCAAAATCGCCAAAGCCACCGAAACCACCACCATTAAATCCTGCACCAAAGCCTTGCCCATTAGTTCTTACATAGTTGTCGTGACCTAATTGATCATAGACACTACGTTTTTCAGGATTGCTTAATACTTCATAAGCAGTGTTAATTTCCTTGAACTTTTCAGCAGCTTCCTCAGATGAATTTTTATCAGGATGGTATTGTAAAGATAATTTACGGTAAGCGCGTTTTATTTCTCTTTCGTCTGCACTTGCACTAATGCCAAGTATATCGTAATAACTTTGAGACATAGATTTATTAGTATTTATTTATTAAACAAAACGAAAGCCCACGTTTTAGACATGGGCTCGAACAGTAGATTTTGGTAAAGGATGATTAATTATTTTTTGTTAACATCTACATCAACAAAACCATCATCTTTGCCGTTGTTTCCATCGTTATTTTTTGCTGCAGCTTCATTTAATAATTTAAAGCCTTTTTCTAAACGTGCAACAGCTTCTTCAATTGCTTTTTTGTCATCACCTTTTACAGCTTTTTCTACTTCAGCAATTGCATTTTCTACTTCTTCTTTATCTGAAGATGATAGTAAATGACCATCTTTTTCAAATAATTTACGGCTTTGAGAAGCAATTTGATCACCTAAGTTTTTAGCTTCAGCAAGTTCTTTGAACTCTTCATCTTTAGCTTTATTTAACTCAGCGTCACGTTTCATTCTTTCGATTTCTTCTTGGCTTAAACCAGAATCTGATTTAATGGTAATGTTTTGTTCTTTACCTGTATCTTTATCTTTTGCTGATACTTTAATAATACCGTTAGCATCAATATCGAAAGTAACTTCGATTTGAGGAACACCACGAGGAGCTGGTCTAATACCTTCTAAGTTGAATTTACCTAGAAGTTTATTATCTGAAGCACGTGAACGTTCACCTTGGTAAACTTCAATTTGTACCGCAGGTTGATTATCTTCTGCTGTAGAATAAACCTGAGATTTTTTGTTAGGGATTAATGTATTTTTCTCAATTAATACTGAGAATACATCATTCATAGTTGCAATACCAAGTGATAATGGAGTTACATCCAATAATAGTAAATCTTTTACATTATCATTTTTACTTAATACCGCACCTTGTACTGCAGCACCTAAAGCTACTGCTTCATCAGGGTTGATGTCTTTACGAGGTTCTTTACCGTCAAAGAACTCTTTTACCATTTTTTGTACTAATGGCATACGAGTTTGACCACCTACTAATAGAACATCGTTAATTTCTGATTTACTTAAACCTGAATCTTGAATTGCTTGTTCAACTGGTTTAAATGTTGATTTAACTAGGTCTTCAACTAAGCTTTCTAATTTAGCACGAGTTAAAGTTGTTACTAAGTGGATAGGTGCTTGAGTAGCCATATCCATAGTAATGAATGGTAAGTTAATTTCTGTAGAAGTTGTAGAAGATAGTTCAATTTTAGCTTTTTCTGCAGCTTCTTTTACACGTTGCATAGCTACAGGATCTTTAGCTAAGTTAACACCGCTGTGATCTTTGTTAAACTCTGCAATAATGTGATTGATGATTAAGTTATCGAAGTCTTCACCACCTAAGTGAGTATCACCGTTAGTTGCTAAAACTTCAATAGTTTTGTTACCATCTGTAGAGTCAATTTCAATTACAGAAACGTCAAAAGTACCACCACCTAAGTCATATACTAATACGTTTGAAGTACCTTGAACTTTATCTAGACCAAATGCCATTGCAGCTGCTGTAGGTTCATTGATAATACGTTGAACATTTAAACCTGCAATTTCACCTGCGTCTTTAGTTGCTTTACGTTGAGCATCGTTAAAGTATGCTGGTACAGTAATAACTGCTTCAGTAACTTTTTCACCTAAGTAGCTTTCTGCTGCTTCTTTCATTTTTTTCAGAACTTCAGCAGAAACTTGTTGTGGAGCTTTTTTCTGTTCTAAAGCACTAACCCAAGCGTCACCATTGTCCGCACGGATAATATCAAAAGGCATAATTTTGATATCTTTTTGTACTTCAGGATCATCGTAACGACGACCAATTAAACGTTTAATACCGAATAAAGTATTTTTAGGGTTAGTTACAGCTTGACGTTTAGCCGCTTGACCAACTAAAACCTCACCATTTTTTGTATAAGCAACAATTGATGGGGTTGTACGATGACCTTCTGTGTTTTCAATAACTTTTAAGTTATCACCATCCATGATAGCAACACATGAGTTAGTTGTACCTAAGTCAATACCAATAATTTTTGACATTATTTTTTCCTCTTTTATTTTAATTTTTTTTACATTTCAATTATAACGCTAACTAATAATTTTTCAAGTAAAAAAATACAGTTTTTAAGAGATTTTTTACAAATTTACGTATTTAAAGTATAAATTCTTATACCTTATTAAGGG
>NZ_NRJF01000215.1 GCF_003585965.1 Psittacicella gerlachiana
TAATTTGGGGACCTATTTCCGATATGGTTGGGCGTAAGATCCCGTTATATCTTGGGATGCTAATTTTTGTGATAGGTACTTTTGGTTGTGCTTATAGTACAAGTATGACTCAGTTAGTAACTTGGCGCATAATCATGGCATTAGGTGCATGTACAGCTCCAATGTTAGCTCGAGCAATGATTCGAGATCAATATAGTCCAACTCGAGTAGCTGAAATCTTATTGTTATTAAATATTATTTTAGCAATTTCGCCAATTTTAGGACCTTTACTTGGGAGTGCAATTGCAGCTTATTTCTCATGGCATGCAATTTTTATTTATCTCGCAATTGTTGGCTTTATGTTTTTACTAATTAGTTTTACTCTCCCAGAAACTCTTACTCCTACAAATCGTGTTCCAACGAGTTGGCATAATTTAGCTAAGGTATTTACAGTTTATGCTCAATTACTAGGTAATTGGCAATATATGCGTTATGTCCTTACCATTACTTTTTTATATATAGCAAATTACACTTTTATTACTGGCTCTCCTTTTGTATTTATTACTTATTTTGGAGCCTCAGCGGTGCAATTTAGTTTATTTTTTGCTGCCGCAGTGGTAGGGAATGTAATTTTAAGCTTAATTATTCGCAATTATATTACTAAGCTGGATATGCATCTAGTAGTAAAAGTTTGTACCTTATGGGCAACTTTTTGGGGAATAGTACTGGTAATTATTGCTCAAACTGGTTTTGGTGGTATGTATGCTATTATCATGACAAATATTTTACATTTTGCTCCTACGGCAGTTCTTTCTTCTTTAGGAACAAGTTTAGCTTTAGCTAAAGTAAAAAATGATCAGGTAGGAGCGGCTACAGCATTATTAAGTGCTTTACAATATGGTTCAGGGATAGTTTCTTCTACCTTACTAGCTTTAATAGTTACGGGTACAATTATGCCTTATGCTGTAATTATTTTAGTTTTTGTAAGCTTATCGTTTTTAGTGGTAGCAAAAAAGTAGAAGCTAGTAGCAAAAAGTAAGAAATTAGTCCAACTTTGAAAGTTGAGGCTAGTTTTATGTGGAAAATGAAATAAAGATGTGTGATTAGCTCCGATAAGGGGTTATGAACACATCTTTTTTGCATCTAGATTTTAGTTTATTTAAATCCTAAACGTTGACAAACCCCAAAAGTTCAAGCTGCAATGCTTTTGCAAACTTGATGAGTTGGAAAAATAGGTCTACATTTGTTTAGATTGTTTTTTTGGTAGCATTTTTTTCGTTACTTGTTTAAAGTTTTGTTGTGAACTCTAAAATAGAAGCTAAAGCTAGTTAAAAATTTAAAGAAGTAATTTTAGTCGAAGTAACTTACTTAGATGACAAAATAAGGAGAAGTTTGAGCTTAAGTCCAAGAACCAATTTGGATTAAAATGTGAGAAATGGGTATTTATGTGTATAATACAGAGAAAAGGACTGTATTAATAAGCATTTATGGCAAAGAATTTTAATGATTTATATCTCTACTTAGTGGTAGTTCAGAGTGGTGGTTTTACCAGCGCTGCTAAGTATTTAAATATCACCACTTCAGCAGTTTCACACGGGATTACTAATCTAGAAAATCGCTTAAAAGTAAAACTATTAAATCGTACCACTCGTAGTATTTCTTGTACTGAGGCGGGACGTAAACTCTATGAGCGTTTAATTCCTTTATACGATAGTATTGAAAAAGAAATTCTCGAATTAAGTAATGTAAATAATGAAGTTCGTGGAACAATTAGGATTAACGCCTCGACCAATATTTGTCGTTATTTACTCTATCCTCGCTTAAAAGATTTATTACAAGCAAATCCTGAATTAAATCTCGAGTTTTATGCAGATTTTAATTTTGTGGATATTGTCGAGCAAGGATTTGATTTTGGGGTACGTTTAGGAGAAGAACTGGCTCAAGATATGATAGCGGTGCAAATTAGTCCCCCTATAAAAATGCATCTTGTAGCTAGTCCAGCTTATCTCGCTAAACATGGAACTCCAAAAACTCTTGATGAACTCCATCAGCATACTTTAGCTTGTTTAAGTTTAAATAATAAACGTCAGTACATTAACTGGGAGTTTATGAAAAACGGAAATATTGTTAAGCCTGATCTTACTTACAGTTTACGGAGTAATACTCCCGAGCTTTTAAAACAAGCGGCTTTAGATGGGACGGCAATGGTTTGGGGCTTTAGCTATGAGTATGCAGCTCAAATCGAGAGCGGAGAGTTAGTCGAAGTACTGAGTGAGTTTGCTCCGGTTTATGAGCCTCTCTATCTTTACTATCCTCAAAATCGCCATAAATCTAAAGCGATGCAGGAAGTAATTGAGGCTTTAAGATATAAAGCTTAGAAGGCTCAAGCTTAAATTCAGTAATATAAAATGTTTTAAAGCACATGGTGGTCCTCTTAAATGCGGAGCTAAAATGCGTGAATTTTATCTACTGAAGCTATGAGCTATAATAATTGATCAAATTGTAAGAGCTAAAAAGAGTGATTGCTTATTTTATTTAAGGAATTAGCTAATCTCTAGAAGCAAATAAAGAAACAAACAAAAAATCGAGTTTA
>NZ_NRJF01000216.1 GCF_003585965.1 Psittacicella gerlachiana
CTTATTTATAACAGAAAGAAAAAATTTTCTAAAAAATATAGTAAAAGTCCTCCAAACTTAATGATCTAAGTTTGGAGGACTTTTACTATAAGCTCTCATAACTAAGTTAGGCTCAAAAAACTTAGTTTTGACTTGCTTTATTTTACATTAAACATAAAACTAAAAGAATTAAAGCTAAAACCCCTAAAGCTAAATTATTTAAGCATAAGCGGTAAGCGTTAGGATTTTGTACATAAAGTTCTTTATGTTTAGTTCTCATTTTAATGAGAGCAAGAATAGGCATTACAAGGTTTTGAATAGTAAAGATTACCGCTGCTAAGCTGAGGAAGAAAATGAAAGCAGCAGGAGTAAAGATTACCACAAGAGTTGGAATTGCAAAAGCTAAAGCAAAGAGCAGAGGTTTATTTAAGTAAGTCTCAATGCGGTCAGCTTCTTCATAGATTACAGATTCAGAACTTTCATGTAAGTGTGAAGTTACATATTCTGATTTTCTTGGTAATTTTTTAGCAAAAGTTTCTTTTAAAGTAGTAATTAAAGCTAAAGAAACCCCGATAAATGAAGTTAAAAGAGCTGAAATAGAGAAAACTGTAATTGCAATATTTAAAATTTTCACACTAGTTTGACTACTTCCGTGTGCAATTAAGTTAGCAATATTTACAGATTTACCTTCTTGAGTAAATTGAATAAGTTCAGCTTGACTCGCTTGCCCGTGAACCATGGTAATCCAAATAATAAATACCACTAAAGGAATAGCTAAGCCCCCGATAATGGCAATTTTTAGATCACGAGAGTTTCTATCTAGGTAATCAGAAAGAGCTGGGATAATAATGTGAAAGCCAAATGCTAAGAAAGTAATTGGAATCGAATTAAGTACCGCTTTACTTGATACTGGAGCACTTGCTAGGTATTCTGCTTTTAAATTTGGAATAGAAAAACCTACAAGAATTAGGAAAGCTAGACACATTAAATAAAAGAAAATACGATTAATTAAATCAGCAAAGCTCGAAGTAAAGATCACAATTAAACCTAAAGGAATAACTGTAGCAACAATAAAGAGATTATGCCATTTTTCAGGAATGCCAATAAGCTCAGCAAAGATACTTGAGAGTCCTGAAATATAAGCACAAACTAATGAGTATACGAACACGTAGAAAAGAATATTAGCAATAAGAAAGCCAATATTACCAAATTCTAAACGCATAATTCCCGCTACCGTACTCCCACGTGGAGCAAATTGGGAAGATTCTACGACTACAAGCGCAGGTAAAATCATCAGAGCGAAGAAAATAATTAATTCAATTACCGTAGTTGCAAATCCTACTTCTGCTGAGTTAATAGGCATTACAAGCATCCCGGCACCAATGGTTGTCCCTGCAACCATCATCATAGATCCAAGAACTTTAGATTTCACAAATATACCTCAAAAAATAAACTAGTTAACACCATCGTAAAGCTTTAAGAAAACTTACGAAAGTAATTAATGATAATTTTAGCATAATAATTCCTAGATATTAGTTAAATAGCATAATTTACACTAAGACAAATGTAAGATGTAAGTGTTATTAAAGAATTAAATTTAGTGTAACTTATGCTACTTAACTGAAAACGAAATTAAAAATTTAAATCTGCCATAAAAGCAACAAAGATAAATAAAATGCTAATGAAGAGTAAAACTATACTAGGTAAGCAAAAGCGATACACATTAGTTTGTTGATAAAGCTCAGGGTTAGTTTTACGAATTTTAATTAAAGCGAGCATTGGCATTACCATTGCTTGTAAGGTAGAAATTATTGCCGCAAAACCTAGGAAGAAAACAAAGGCTGCTGGCGTAAAAGCAAGAACCGCTCCAGGAATGGCAAAGGCAAGAAGAAAAATAGCAAAGCGATTTAGTTTAGTTTCTACTTTAGCTTGACGATCGGCAGGAATAAATCCTTGCTCTTCTACACTTTGAGATTTTTTAAAGTTTTCTTTAATGGTAGTAATTAAAGCAGTAGAAAGACCGATAAAAGAAGTTATTAAAGCGGTAAGAGTAAATATAGTCACCGCTATTCCTAGAAGAGCTGTTGGTTTACCATTAGTAATTAAACTCGCAATATTGACATTACCACTTTGAGCAAAGGTAATTAGTTGATCTTGAGTTGCTTGTCCATGTATAACAAGATTCCAAATTGTAAAGATTACAAAAGGAATACTTAAGCCTCCAATAAGAGCAATTTTTAAATCACGAACATTTCTATCAAGATAATCTGATAGAGAGGGAATTAAGATATGGAAACCATAAGCTAAAAAGAAAATAGGGATAGATTTATATACCGCACTGGTTGAAATAGGTGTATAAGTTAAATTATGCAGATCTAAATTAGAAAAAGATACGGCTACGAGAATCACAAAAGCGAGACACATAATATAGAACATAATCCGATTAATTATGTCTGCTACTCTTGTAGAAATAGTAACAATAAATCCTAGAAGAATAATACAAGCTAGAGTAAATACTTTACGTAAGTTTGCTGGAATCTGTAATAAATCTGCGATCACATTGGTAATGCCTGAGATATAAGCACAAGCTAAAGAATAAGCAAAAATATATAACAGGAGATTATTGGCAATATAGAAGTTAGGTCCCATCGCTCGTTTAACAATTCCTGCTACTGTTGTTCCTTGAGGAGCAAATTGAGTAGCTTCGGCAATTGCAAGAGCGGGAATTAACATTAAAAAGTAAAAGATAACAAGCTCAATAAAAGTAGTAGTAAACCCAACTGACGCTGAGTTTATTGGCATAACTAACATGCCAGCTCCAATTGTTGATCCTGCTACCATCATCATAGATCCAAGAACTTTAGATTTCATGGTGGCTTCCTTAATAGTGACATATTAAAAGAGCGCTAGACCTAGATGTCTAGCGCTCTTTGGATATAAGAGGGTTTGATACGGTTTAAGGGTTTAGTTTTAACTTAATATAGGTAAAGTATAGATAAAGTTTAAAGCTTGCTAAGTAGATCTTAGCAACTAGTTAGAGCTCTAATTTAAGCTTGACTTTACTTAGTTACTAAGGCTACTAGCCGAGCTTTAAAGGTCGAGTTAAACCCTTATTTGCAAAGCTAGACATAAACGCATTTTTAGCATAGTTAAATTGCCACCAAAAGTAGTAAGTAAAGTAGCTAAAGTATGCATTTAGTCTCATATCAAAAACCTCTAAAAAATTCTGTAAATAATTAAAACCTTGGCAAGCTTTGCTTGCCTTTTTATCTTAGTTTATTTATTTTTATCTGTCAATATAAAAACTTTTAAAAATAAACTAGGTAATAATTAAATAAGTGAAAAATAAGACGTAAAAAAGAACCTAGATAAAATCTAAGTTCTTTTCAATCAATTTATTATTATGTAAATTGACTAAGTAATTATTTAATTGCCGTTGAGAAGAAGGTAATCGCAATTGCATTAACAAAGTCAATGAAGAATGCACCTACTAACGGAATTAATAAGAAAGCTTTATGTGAATGACCAAAGTGACCGGTAACTGATTGCATGTTTGCTACCGCTGTAGGAGTTGCTCCTAAACTAAAGCCACATTGACCAGCACAGATTACTGCTGCATCATAGTCACGTCCCATTACGTTGAAAGTTACGTAAATAGAGTAAAGAACTACAAGTACAGTTTGAATTACAAGAATTACTAGAATTGGTAATGCTAACGCTGATAATTCCCAAATTTTGATTGAAATTAATGAGATAGCGATAAATAGTGATAAAGAAACATTACCTAAAACATCAATGGTAACTTCTTTTAGTTCACGTTTGAATGCACCTTTAAGGATAGTTCTTAAAACAATACCCATAAAGAGAACATATACGAATTTAGGAATATTTGGCCAATAGCTTAAGTTTAAGTTAGTGATTAATTGGTGTAACCATGAACCAAAGAACATTGCAAAAGCTAAACAAATAATTCCTTCAGTTACCGAACTCGCACGAATTGGACGAAGTTTTTGTTCATCTTCATAAGCTTCATTGTCGTCATCGTTATTAATGCTATTTGGTCCTTGTAATTCTTTAAGTTTATTACGTTTAATAAGGTATTGTGCTACTGGACCACCTACGATACCACCTGAGATTAAGCCCCATGTTGCACATGCAAATGCAGCTGCTGTAGCATTGCTTAAACCATAAGTAGTTTCGAAAGTTTGACCCCATGCACCACCAGTTCCGTGACCACCAACAAGAGTAATCGAACCTGCAATAAGACCATATAAACCATCTAGACCAAGAAGTTTAGCTAGGCTCACTCCGACAATGTCTTGAACCAGTACCATACCCGTACATGCAATAATTAAAAGTACCAGTCCTTTACCTCCTGCTGCTAATTTTTTGAAGTCTGCAGAGTATCCCACAGAAGCAAAGAACATAAGCATGAAAGTATTTGAAAGATTTGAATCGAAAGTAAAGCGATAACCAAAAGTGTAATATAACACACAAAGAACAATCGCTACTAATAGCCCCCCTGATACCGGAGTTGGAATATGGAAGCGGTCAAGGAAAGGAAGTAAACGATTTAAGTAACGACCAATTAATAACACAACGCAAGCACAAAACAGGGTTGTGAAGCCGTCAATAGTAATAATTTGTGAAGCCATTAAATTTCCTCATAATAAAGCTTAAATATTTAAGCTAAGAAATGTAATAAGTAAAATCATGAAAAATTAGCTTTAATTACAATAGTAATGAAATTGTAGAGTTAAGCTAAATTTTTAACTTTAGTTGGCATATATTCTAGTTGCATATTATTTGTAGATTGGTATTTTAGGTACTACCAAAAGGGGTAGTAACTAATTAAAAAGGTCGTGAAATAATATGGAGTGATTTTCAACAAATTATACAACTAAGCTCAACTTATATTTCTAATAATAGAGTAGGTTGAAATGTAAACTTCTCGGTAAATTAAATACAGATTTATTACATTGTTTTTTTAATTTTAAAAAG
>NZ_NRJF01000217.1 GCF_003585965.1 Psittacicella gerlachiana
CTTGTGAGATGAAGCATAAGCCGAGTCATAAACCTCCAAAGCAAACTTTGTGGTTCATGTCACCACAATAAGAAAAGCAATAAAAAAAGGGCTGGCTAAGCAAGGCCACCCCTTTAACTTTGATCACATCATGAGTCAGATATGATCACATCACATAAAAAATGTATCCAAAATAATTATCATTATTCAATATTTTGGATTTGTTCGCGCATTTGTTCAATATAGGTTTTTAAGTTTACCGCACGGTTAATAATATTAATATCGGTAGATTTTGAACAAATAGTATTAGATTCACGATTGAGTTCTTGCATTAAGAAATCAAGTTTACGTCCAACTTGTTCATCAGAACTTAAAAGTTTGGTAATTTCACAATAGTGAGAATTTAAACGATCAATTTCTTCTTGAATATCAGCTTTTTGAGCTAAGAGAAGAATTTCTTGTTCTAAACGAATTGGATCTACCGTGACATTATCTGAAAGTTCTTTGACTTTAGCTACGAGTTTGCTATAAGCTTGTTCTTTAGTAGCACGTGAATATTGGCAAATTTCAGCTGTAATTTGTTTCATAGTGCATAAGCACATTTCTAACACATCATGGAGACGTTTACCTTCGGCTTCACGAGCTCGTTCGAGCTGATTAATTGCTTGTTCAAAAGACTTAACAATTTGGGCTTTGAACTCATCCGTAAAGTTACGCCCGTCATTACCAGTAAAAGCTGAATTTGAAAGTACTTGATCAAGATTTACTTGTACTTTAGCAAAATCACCTAATTGACTATTAAAAGTAGAAGCAGCTTCTTTAAAGTAGCTTACTAATTCTTGTAAACGTTCAGGAGATACTTCAAAACTGCTTTTTAAGCTACGATTTTTAAAGTATAAAGAAACATCCATTTTCCCACGACGAATACGTTCTTTAGCTACGGTACGTAAGTCTAATTCAATGCATCTTAAGCTTTCAGGAAGCTTAACTGTCATATCAAAGAAACGATGATTTAAAGTTCTTATTTCCCAAACGACTTGATAATCTCCAATCATCAATTCATTTGACACAAAACCGGTCATGCTACGTAACATACAATTTTTACCTTTTGCTTGTTAAATAATTGTTTTTTGCTGTAGCTAAGAACGAAAAAGAAGATCTAGCTTCATATTTTCTTAGCTCTTGCTATTATATCCTTTTTTTTTATAAAAGTTAGAAAAATGAAGAAAAAAAATTAGATCTTAGGCAAAATGTGAAGCAAAACAGGAGATAACCCGTGTAAATAGTCAATTACTAAAAAAGAGAACTTGGGCAAAGTTCTCTATAAAAATTTTTATTTGTGAATTTTATACCAATATACAACAGATAAGAGATAAGTTTATCTTAATTGAAGAGATCTTTTAAGCTGAGGAGGTTAAGTTAGGCAAATTACCTCTAAGTTAAAAGATTACTGCAATAAGTGTAAAAAGTTCACGTTAAGAAAACTGTAAATTAGGCAAAGGAGTTTTCTTAAAGCGAGGTCATTATAGAAATTTTAAGTTGCTTCTGTCTAGCTTTTCTCAAAAAAAGATTTTCTCACTTAAATCTAGCAACTGATTGTTTTTTGTAGTTTTTATACGTAAGACTTGCATTTAAACAAGCTAATGCCGAAAGAGAAAATTGATTTAAGTATCTCTAAACTAAGCAAAATCTTACCTTAAGTAATTGAGGCTTTTAGTAGGTTATTCTGTATAGAGTTTTATAATATGAGCTTATTTTGTCTAGAGCAGAAGATTAAAGTTAATGGAGTTTAGTTTAAAAAGTAATAAAGAAAAGAATTGAGAAAGAAAAGAACTAAAAAAGTAGGGAGACAAAGAAGTAACAGCTGGAATGGAAATGCCAAAATGTGAGGAAAAGAAAGAAGAGAAGAAGGAGAAATAAGAGAAAGAGGAGAAGTAAAAAAGAAGCTTGAAAGGGTAAATTAAAAAGGGAAATAAAGAGCAGAGTAACAAAGAAAAGCTAAGAGCTATTTAGGAGTTATTCTTTAGTGTTCAGGTATGCCATGACAAAAAGTAAAACTAAAAAAAAGCTGAAGTGACGTCTTCAGCTTTACTTATTCCAAAACAATATTATAAATAATCTAAAGATAGATTATAGTTTGAGTTATAAAATTAGAAAATAATATACAGAAAAAGATAACAAGTAAACTTCTCAGTTTACTCCCCTAACTTTATAAGGTTAAAGTCAGAACCTGTAAATTCGGTTGGGATATTACTTCTTGTATTTTATCTAGAGAACAATCTGTAATTCTTACCAACATGTTTTTTCTATATATGTTAATTTTATAAGCAGTTAGTTGTTTATT
>NZ_NRJF01000218.1 GCF_003585965.1 Psittacicella gerlachiana
ATTTACAGTAGTATCAATTATTATACATTTTACTCCTGATTGCCATTTAAATACTCCTATTTTTTTATTGCACTTTTTTTATTTTTGTAATATAATAAATCCGATTTTTAAAAAAACATAATTCAACGTCATAAAGTTTAAGTTGAGAAGACTAAAAAGTCTTCTATTTTTTCTGTTTAGTATTCAGAGAGCTTTATACATTTATAATATATTGAGTGCATAGTAAATTTATAGAATTAAAAACTATTAGATACTCAGAATAATGTAAGACGTTAAAAATTTTGGAGCATTATTAAATGTACGCTGTAATCAGAACTGGCGGTAAACAATACCGTGTTACTGAAGGTCAAGTTCTTTCAGTTGAAAAATTAGAAGCGAATGGTCAAGTGACTTTTGACGAAGTGTTATTAGTTGCGAACGGTGAAAACGTTACTATTGGTACTCCTGTAGTTGCAGGCGCTAAAGTAACTGCAGAAGTTGTTGAACAATACCGTGGTGAAAAAGTACGTATTGTTAAATTCCGTCGTCGTAAACACTCTTTAAAACAAGCTGGTCATCGTCAATATTTAACAAAAGTAAAAATTACTGGTATCGTAGCTTAATAACTTAAGTAATATAATATTAAATTATTTACGATACAAAATTGGAGAATGTAACTTATGGCACACAAGAAAGCCGGTGGTTCTACTAAGAACGGACGCGAGTCACATAGTAAACGTTTAGGTGTTAAACGTTTTGGTGGTGAACATGTATTAGCAGGTAATATCTTAGTTCGTCAACGTGGTACAGCATTCCACGCTGGTACAAACGTAGGTATTGGTCGCGACCACACTTTATTTGCTTTAGAAACTGGTAAAGTAGTTTTCGAAACACGTGGTAAAAACAACCGTCGTGTAGTAAGCGTTTTACCTGAAGCTTAATTTTAATCAAAAAAGAACCGCTTCTGCGGTTCTTTTTCATATATTATAAGTTTATGAAATTTATAGATGAAGCTATAATTACAATTGAAGCTGGTGATGGCGGAAATGGTATCGCTAGTTTTAGAAGAGAGAAATATGTTCCAGACGGCGGACCAGATGGTGGTGATGGTGGTGATGGTGGTAATGTCTACTTAGTAGCAGATAATAATACTAACACTCTTATTGACTATCGCTACATTCGTGCTTATCGTGCTGAACGTGGGGAAAATGGTCAAAGCTCTAACTGTACTGGAAAAAAAGGAAAAGACCTTATTCTATCTGTACCTATAGGAACAAGAGCAACTGATATTCATACAGGTGAAGTGTTAGGAGAACTCCTTATCCCAGGTAAAAAGCTCCTCGTTGCCAAAGGTGGTTATCATGGTTTAGGCAATGCTCGATTCAAAACCTCAACTAACCGAGCTCCACGTGAAAGAACTCTAGGAACTCCTGGAGAAAAAAGAGAGCTAATGCTTGAATTAATGCTGATGGCTGATGTAGGTCTTTTAGGTATGCCTAACGCAGGAAAATCAACTTTTATTAGCTCAGTGTCTAAAGCAAGACCAAAAATTGCAGATTATCCATTTACAACTTTAGCTCCAAGCTTAGGGGTTTGTAGTGTTAGCCCTATGCAAAGCTTCGTTGTTGCTGATATTCCTGGATTAATTGAAGGAGCAGCTGAAGGTGTAGGTTTAGGGATTAGATTCTTAAAACACCTTGAAAGATGTAGAATTCTACTTCATATTATTGATATTAATCCTATTGATGGTTCTGATCCAGTTGAAAATGCTAAGATTATTTACAATGAGCTACAAAAGTACTCTGAAAAATTAGCTAATAAAGAACGCTGGTTAGTATTTAACAAATGCGATACTTTACCTCAAGATGAAGCTCAAGAGCTGGCTAAAAAATATGTTGAAGCATTAGGTTGGACCGATAAATATTATTTAATCTCAGCAGCCGCAAAGATTGGAGTTGAACAATTAACTCGAGATTTAATGGACTATATCGAAGCTAACCCACGTTCATTAGAACAAACTGCAATTAATACTGAATTTAACTGGGATAGCGAACCTGAACATCCTGAATATAATCAAGAATGGGATGATTGGGATGATT